>JADGRE010000046.1 GCA_017881185.1 Pseudomonadota bacterium
TACGCGCAGAGCTTCCTCGATCACGAGTTCGGCGGTGGCAACGAAGGCGAGCTGCTGATGCAGATGGCCAGCGGCACGGTGCCCGTCAATTTCCTCAAAGACTCGTCGAAGTCGGGCGGCTTCGTCGCGCCCAGTCTCGACATCTCGGGCTTGTCGCGGCGCGTGGGTCCGGTCGCCGGCGATCTCACGATGATCGCGAGCAACACCTTCGACCCGTCCAGCTTCCTCAAGAGCTTGAACGCCAAGCTCTTCGGCGTCTTCGATCTGAAAGACGTCATCACCGCCGTCGCCGGCAAAGACGGCGGGCTCGCCGCGGCGCCGAAGTTCATCACCCAAGCGCTGAGCGTGGTCGAAGACTTCATGCAGGACCTGGCCGCGATTCAGGCGCAGGCCACTGCGGTGGTCAGCGAGCTGAAGGCGCTCGGCCAAGCCGTCGACAGCTCGCTCACCGACGTCGCGACCAAGGCCGAGACGCTGGTGAAGAACGTCGCAGCCATTCGGCTCGACGAGATGCACATCGATGGCGACATCGATCAAGTCGTGAACACGGATCTGGTCGCGTTCACCAAGTCGCTGACGGCGGTCGCAGACCTCCTGGGCAAGGCTCCGCTGCCTGCCGAGCTGCAGCAGCTCACGGCTGGGCCACGCGCCGCGTTCAAGCAGAAGCTCGATCAAGTGGTGAGCGTGGTCAGCAGCGTGGCCAGCACCTTGCACGACGCGCTCAAGGCCTTTCGCATGGGCGAAGAGCTCGCAAAGAACCTCACCGTGCGCTTGGATTGGCGTCCGCCCATCCAGGGCTTCCCCAGCGGCGCGGGCAACGAGATCTTCGCGCCCAACAAGACCGACGCCTTCCTGCTTGCGGTCGAAGCGCGCGCCAAAGACCTGCCGGGCAAGCCCGCAGGCGTAGACTTCCTTGCAGCGCTCGAAGACTTCGAGATTCGGCTGATCGCCCCCGCGACCTTCATGAGGTTGAAGTTCACGCGCGTGGCGTTCTCGGTGACCAGCGGCAAGAAGCCCGACGTCGATGTGGTCTTCGACGACATCGCCTTCGACGGCGTGCTCTCGTTCGTGGAAACGCTGCGCAAGCTCATCCCACTCAAGGGCTTCAGCGATCCGCCCGGCCTCGATGTCTCGACCGAAGGCATCAAGGCGAGCTTCACGCTGGGCTTGCCAAACGTGGCAGTCGGCATGTTCAGCCTGACCAACCTGAGCTTCAGCGCCGGCTTCCACATCCCGTTCGTCGGCAACCCGCTGAGCGTGTCGTTCCAGTTCTGCAAGCGCGAGAGCCCGTTCCACCTGACGGTCGCCTTCCTGGGCGGCGGCGGCTTCTTCGGCATCGAGGTCTCACCCAAGGGTGTGCTGCTGCTGGAAGCGGAGCTGGAGTTCGGCGCCGCGCTGGCTGTGGACTTCGGCGTGGCCAGCGGCTCGGTCTCCATCATGGCGGGCATCTACTTCCGCATGGAGATGAGCGACGCCACGCTCACCGGCTACCTGCGCATGCGCGGCGCCGTGAACGTGCTCGGGCTCATTACCGCGTCCATCGAGCTGTACATGGAGCTGAGCTACGAGTTCTCGTCGCAGAAGCTCGTGGGCCGCGCCACCATCGAGATCGAGATCACGATCGTGTTCTTCAGCATCAGCGTCTCGGTCAGCGCCGAGCGCAAGTTCGCCGGCAGCAACGCCGACCCCACCTTCGAAGACGTCATGAAGCCTGCCCTCGGCTACGACCCGTTCGCCGACTACGCCGCGGCTTTCGATTTCGCGGCCTGATTCTGAGAAACACCCATGGCTTCCACACCCACCACGATCTGGACCGCGCTGCCCAACGGCTTCGACGCGAGCTTCCCCGGCAATGCGCCAGCCCCGAAGCTGTCGATCTACGTGTCGCTGCGTTTGGATGATCCCACCGGCACGACCCTCGGCGACTACACCCTGGGCAACTGGCCCACGGCGCTCGCGGCGCTGGTGAACCAGAACAAGATCCGCGTGCAGGTCGGCGATGGCACGACCTTCTCGGAGCTACCGCTTGCGATCAACACTTCACAGCTGTCGCCGAGCTTGTGGGACGCGCTTTTTGCCAGCACCACGCTCGTGTCGCCGTTCGCGTTTCAAGATCACAGCAAGCGCGCGATCCGCTCGTATTCGGTGCGTGCAATCCACGACTACATCGAGCAGGTGTACACGAGCGTCGCGAACAGCTCGCCCACCGACTTCCCGGACCTCAAGGGCACGGGCCCAGCGGCGCATCTGGTGCAAGCCGTCTCCAGCGTGATGACGCAGGTGCGGCGCGCCGCCACCGGCGCTCAAGTGCGAGGCTACAACCCACCGTTGCCGCCGAACCTGGCCTCGGGCGTCGCAGGGCCCCACCCGGACGCCAAGCTCGAAGCGCAGCTGGACACCACTGCAAAGTCAGTGGCCGCCGGCATCCCGGGCGCGGAGCTGTATCGCGCCTATCGCTTCTACAACCGCGGGCAGCAAGAGCAGTACCGCTCGAACACGCAGCCGCGCGCCGTGGCCGATATTCCGCCCGCGCTCCATGCGCCGAAGTTCGACTTCCATCAGGTCATCGCCACGCTCGGCGATCATCCCGCGCTCTTGCGCCAGCTCGGCATCGTGGTCGACTGCACACTGCCGCAGAGCTGGCCAGCAGGCAGCACCTACGATCGCGTGCGCATCGTCGTGGGCGACCCCGCCGGTGGTCCGCCCTCGCCCACCGACAAGACACCCTGGACGCTGGTCGACCTCGTGACGTTTCGCGCGCAGCCGAGTGCCGCGGCCGACACCAGCGGCGGCTACCTGCAGCTGGGCAACAGCCAGCTCTTCGGCGTCACGCAATCCGATGTCGATGGCGCTGCGCTGCGCACGCTGGACTACGGCGTGAACATGGCCAACGTGCTCAGTCAGCTGGCACAGCAGCATGCCGCGCAGTGCGATGTCGCCGGCCTCGCAGCGCCACCCAAGAGCCAGCCGCAGCCGCAGAGCTTGCCCGCGCTGCGCACCACTGGCATCAGCGTATTTCGCAGCGACCGCGACAGGGCGATCTTCGATCAACTCAGCGCTGCTGCCAGCAACAACGTCGATCCCGGCAGCGCGGTGCTCAGCGAAGCCGACCTCACGCGTGGCTACCGCGTGGACGTCGGCCTCGGCAGCCGTTGGTTCTCGCTGTGCGCGCGCATCCCGACCTACGCGGTGGGCGCCACGATGATCGCGCCGGGCCAAGACGAGGGCTACGTGAAGGCGAGCAGCGGCACGAGCACATCGAAAGATCCGCCGAGCCCGCCAGCAGTCAAAGACCTGTACCTGCACGAAACCCTGTTCGGCTGGGACAACTGGAGCCTGAGCGTAGAGCGCCCCGGCCGCACGCTGTCGATCGATCGCAACGACACCGACCGCACGCAGACCGAGGTGGTGCGGCGCGAACAAAATCCCGCCAACCCCGACTTCCCGGTGCAGATCAGCGCGAGCGTGCCTGCCAAGGCGTTGCCGCCGCTGCGCTTTGGTCGGCAATACCAGCTGCGCGCACGTGTGGTGGATCTGGCGGGCAACGGCTTACTGCTTTCTGACATGCCAGCCGCAGCGATCGCGACCGTTGCAAACACCTCACCGCTCACCTACCAGCGCTACGAGCCTGTCGCGCCTCCCGTGCTCGTGCTGCACACGCCACTCACGCCGGGTGAGTCGGTCGAGCATCTGGTCATTCGCAGCAAGGTCGGCAGCGCTCCGATCCCGAACGAGTCGTCGATCTTCAACGCCACCACGCTGCGCCACGTCTCGCCACCGAAGACCTCGCAATACATGGCCGAGCTCCACGGCGCGTTCGATGCGCTCTTCCCGGATGCCGCCAAGGTCTACGCCGTGGCCGTGAAGGAGCAAGGCACCTGGCAAGATCCGGGCGGCGACACGCAGCTCCTCGACATGAGCGGCAAGACCGTCGACCCTGCGCCGCTCGATCAGCGCGGCGAACCGCTGCCCGACGGCCACTACGTGATCCACACCAGCAAGAGCCCCGCAGTGCCCTACCTGCCCGACCCGCTGGCGGCCGGTGCACTCTTGCAGATCCCCGGCGGCTTCATGAGCCACGACTACGCAGTGGGCAGCGGTTGGCCCAACCTGTCCACGTTCCAGCTGACGCTTGATGCTGCTTCCGGTGCCAGCCCGAAATTCGACAAGACCGGTGGCCTGCACGTGGCCTTGCCCAAGGGCACGATGCTCACGCTCAAGTACAGCTCCACCATCGCGGAGCCCAACCTGCCGCTCATGGCGCGCTGGAACACGCTGAGCGCGGCGGCCCGTGGCAGCGCCAAGGCGATTGGCAATCAGCACTGGATGCTCACGCCCTACCGCGAAGTGCTGTTCGTGCACGCGGTGGAAAAGCCACTGCGGCCACCGCAGGTCACGAAGCTGAGCGTCTCGCGCAACCTCGGCGAGAACTTCGTCACGCTCTCGGGCGAAATCACGAACCATTCGCAGAGCACCGGCCGCATCGAGCTCCTGGCTGCGTGGACCGAGACGGTGGATCGCCTGTCGGAGACCAAGCCCACGCTGGACACGCGCAGCGGCCGCGTGTTCGAGCGCGACATTGCGTACGACGAGTCGCCCATGAAGATCCCGGCGCCGTGCGAGACCGCGCGCCACGAGCTGGGTGACACCAAGCACCGCATGATCAAGTACCACGCGCTTGCAACCACACGTTACCGCGAGCACTTCCCCGAGCTGGCGAACAAGCCCGAGCTGCTCTCGCTCGCGGGCGCAGCCACGGCCGAGATCGACATCCCCAACGCGGCACGACCGGACTCACCGCGCCTGCAGTACATCATCCCGACCTTCGAGTGGACGCTGTCGGACGACAAGAAGACCAGCACGCGCACGGGTCGGGGCCTGCGCATCTACGTCGATCGCACCTGGTATTCCTCCGGCGACGACGAGCTGCTCGGCGTGCTCTTGCCACAAGCCGGCCTGAGCGTGCCTGATGCGCTCGAGAAGTACGTGTCGCAATGGGGCAGCGACCCGATCTGGGATTCGAAGGGCCCGTCGAGTCAGCTCGCACCCGAGAGCTTCGTCTACGACAAGGCCGATCCGAGCAGCGCGCCCACGGTGAAGAGCGGGCTGACACTCGCCGAGGTCGATCCGAGCCGCAGCGACTTGCTCGTCACTGCTGTCGGCATCGCCCCGCAGTACAACGAGGAGCGGCAGCTCTACTACTTCGATCTGGTGCTCGATCCCGGCGCGAGCTACTTCCCGTTCGTGCGCCTGTCGCTCGCGCGCTTCCAGCCGCACTCGCTCGACAACGCGCACCTGTCGCGCACCGTGCGCGCCGACTTCGCGCAGCTCGTGGCGGATCGTACCGCCGCGCTCACCTACAACACCGGCTCGGTCGACGTGTCGGTGTCAGGCGTGATGGCCAAGAGCGTGGTGCAAGCGATGACGCACGAAACCCAGGGCCCGTTGCACGGCTTCCTGCTCCACGGCTTCAACCACAACGCGGCCGCCGGTCGCGGACGGCTCGTGCGCGCCTACGTGGAGCAGCGCACAGACAAGAAGCTCGGCGACCTCGGCTGGCAGCTCGTGGGCGGAGTCTCGAACCTCTTGCCGTACGTGCTGGGCAAGACTCCCGACCTCGTGTACTTCCGCGGCAACGTCACGTTGCCGCAGAGCTTCGGTGACAGCAGCGAATACCGCATGGTCGTGGAAGAGCACGAGCTCTTCGACACCGACCTGCAGCTCATCGACTCGAGCTTGCCGATCGACTCGACCGACGGCGAAGCCCACAGCAGCCGCCTCGTCTACTTCGACACGCTGACGCTCGTGAAGTGAAGGCTTGTGGAGCTCGAGCTGCTGGGCGATGTGCTCGCCTCATGGCGCCTTCACTCGGCGCACACCGTAGCTGCCCATCGGCATGTACAGGTAGGTCCCGTTGCGCACGATCTTCGAAACGTAGCCGATCGTACGCGAGGCTCCGAGCACGCTGGGCTTGGCAAAGTTCGTGGTGTCGAGGATCAGCAAGCCCGTGGGATACGACGACGCCAAGTACACGCGCGCGCCTTCGACGTCGAGCAGATCGAAATCGTAGCCTGCGACATCGTGGCTGTCTTGACTGGTGAGCGCTGCCTGCGCACTGAAGCGCAGGCGTGTCAGGCGAGTGTAAGGCTGGCGTGAATCTGGCGAGTCGCTGTTCAGACCCCACCAGGCATAACGGTGAGTGGACAGCCAGACCTCGCGATCCAGGTAGCGACCGCGGTCGATTTCGTCGCCGACCGCGAGCACGGTCTCCAGCGTCGCAGTGTCAGCCGCAAGCTTCAGCACGTCGAACGAGTTGCGACGACGTCCGAAGTCATCCCACTGGTAGTCGACCGTGTAGAGCACCTTGCCGGAAGCGTCGACGTCGATGAGACGCCCGGGAATGTTCACCTTCGGCAGCGCCTTGAGGTGATCGGGATCCGACGCATCGACGCGGTCGAGGAAATAGCGCTCGTGGTACTTCTTAGGGTTGCCGCTCGCGTCGAGCGCAGGCTCGGTGTGCGTCGAATAGAGCATCGTGCCGTGGCCCACGTGATTGACGAAGGGCCAGTCCGGCATTTCGATGCTGCCGGCAGCGAGGCGCGGCTTGTCCGCATCTTTCAGGTCGATCACGCGCAGGTAGTTCTTGTAGTAGCGGCGGCCGGTGGCGTCCGTCTTCACCTCGCGTGTGGTCACCGGCAAGAGCTGATTGTCCAGTGGCTGCCCAGCACCCGGGTTCCAGTAGTAATCGTAGAAGCTCCAGTAGCCGGAGTAGCCGCCGCTGTAGAAGTGTTCGGCCTCGGCCGGGATGCGGTATTCGCCGCGCCAGCGCGGATGCTTGGGATCGGAGAAGTCGGCGTTGCGAATCAGCTGGTCGCCCGTGGTGCGATCGCTGCCGACCATGTGAATGATGGCGCCGTCCTGCATCTGGTAGAAGAGGCTCGTGTCGACGGGCAGCTCGGCCACGCTCTTGGCCATGTCGTCTTCGCCGAAGGGCAACACGAAGAAGCGGTAGGTGGAGTCTTGCTCGTCCACACCGAGCTGCACCTGGTAGCCGCCGATGCTGAAGACGTCGACGACATTGCGCACCAGATACAGATTCGCCGTTGCAACCGGCTTGTCGCGATTGGTCGCGTCGATGACCTGAATCTGCTCGGTCGAGATGCTGACCACGCGGTTCTTGAACGCGATGGCGCGCTCCACGTAACCGTTCTGCGCCACCCGACCGCGCGCGGTGAGCTTGTCGTTCTGGAAGTCCACGATCTGCGCGCCCTGATGGTAGGTGTAGACGCCGTTGGGGTTGTCGGACCAGGTCAGCGGCAGGAGGATCATGCCGAGGGTATCGAGCACCTTGAACGCCTTGTAATCCGAGAGTGCTGCGCTGCCTGCGCCCTGGGCGCCAAGATCGACCGCCGATAGAAGCTTGGCCTTCTTCAGGCTCGTCACATCGAAGAGCGCAATCTGAACGGGACTCTGTTGGCCGGAGATGGTGTGAGTGCCCAGCGAGAGTAAGCGATTGGGACGGGTGTCGAAGTGCGTGACGGCCCCGTCGACCGGCAGGCTGTTCACCTTCGCCGCCGTGTTCGCGGCGGACAGATCGTAGAAATCGTTTCGGCAGTTCTGCTGCGAGCTGGCGGGCGACCACCAACACAGGTTGACGAACAGATTCGCACCGTCGAAGCGTGTCGCCTGCACCTGCGCATAGGTGTTCGCGCTACCCGTGTCGTTGGTGATGTCGATCTGAGCCCGCTGCACCAGCTTGCTCGGATTGCTCACATCGAAGAGGGTCAGCTGCGCGGCTGCGTTCGGGCGCCAGTACCAGTCATCGGACATGACGCGCAGCTGGCCGGCATGCAGATCCATCTTGAACTTGTCGGCCACCTCGCCGGGCACGTAACCCGTTCCTCCAACCTTGATCGCACCATGGGCATCGGAGATGTCGACGTAGGTGATCAGCGTCTGTCGTGGGTTGCCGTTGTCGACCAAGTAGTAATTCGGATCGGTGGCCGCGATGCTCAAGGCCGTGTCGTAGACCTGAATCAAGTTTGCCGCACCGGGGAACTCCTGCTTGTCCACGGCTTTGATGTGCAGTGGATCGGCAATGTCGATCGACATGACCCAAGTCGTGTCGTGCCAGTCCTGCGTGTCGTAGCGCCAGTAGTCGGGGTTGCGCTTGGACACGGTGTAGAGCACGTCGCCCACGATACGCGTGTCGGTGACCTCACCGTCGACGTTGAAGCTACCCGCCGCTTGCGGATGCGCGGGATCTTTGACGTCGACCACGAGCACCTGCGAGCCGTGAAAGCCGAGCGGATCGGCATCGCTGTCGAATTGCCAATACTGGAAGTAGTCGCTCATCACGACATACGCCTTGTTGTCACGCAGATACATGTCGACCGGCTGCGCCTGGAAAGGCACGCGGCCCACTACGATTGGACTGTCAGGTATCGACATGTCGATGAGCAACAGCCCGCGGTAGCGATTGAGCGCGTAGAGAATGTCGCCCTTGGCTTGCACGATGTCGGCTTCCACGATCTCGCGCATGGCGGACGGCTGTTGCGCCGTGGGCGCCGTGTTGGGCGCAAGCTGGCCAGGTGCGGCTGGCGCAGCGGCTCCGCTGCCAGCAGCACCGCTCACCGATGGCGTGGCCAACCCAGCGCCCGCGACGCGTAAGTCTCCGGTAACGCCGTTGTTCGACGCCCCACTCGCCTCTTCTGCTTTCGCCGTTTCGAAGCTCGTAGCGCCGAGCTCCGGAAAGAGCGTTGGGTCGAGCACGCCTGCATCGGGCGCACCGCCCGCCTTGTGGGCAGTGCCGCCATCGGCGCCTGCTTTCCCGTTCTTGTCGGCATCACCGCCGCTCTGACAGCCGAGCGTTGCGAGAACGCCGGCAGCAACCAGCCCGCACTGCCAACCCAAAGGGAAAACGAATCTCTTGCGCATGTCGGCTATCTCCCAGCTCGAAGCGGTCGCGTCAGTGGCGGCTAGGCTCTGAGCAGGTTTCGTGCCAGGCGCAAACCAGGCAAAAGAGCCGGTAATTGCGGGCCTCAATGCGAGCGCGCTGGCACAAGTTGGCGCAGACCGGGTGTCGGTGCGAGATTTCGATTGCCCGCTGACTGGCCTGACACCCAAGCGCCGATTCAGTGAAGGGCAGCGGCTCCGCTCTCATCGGAGCCCGTCGGTCCAAACGTCACCTGGTACGCGACGTAGCTCTGGAAGAGGTTGGACCCCGCGAAGCCGCGCCCAGCGGAAAGCAGCAGGTGGTGCACCTCGTTGAAGTCGAGGATCGCGCCGACGTTGAACCGTGTAGCGCCCTCCCCTGCGCGCTGCTTCGGCGTTTCGTGGAAGACCTCCGCGCCAAGCGTGAGCCAGTTGAAGGTCCGGCGCGCCACCTGCCAGCCGACGTACCACCAGTGCCGATTGCGATCTCCGAGATCGATCCAGACTCCGACGCCGCCGTAGGTCTGCCACGGCCCGAAGCTCTTCTGGAGCCACACCGGAAGGAAGACCTGCGCGCTGCCGTTGCCGAGCCCAGCGCTTCTGGCGCCACTTGGAACCTCGAGCAGCGGGAAGGTCCCGATCATCGGGATCCAGCTGCGCTCCTGGACGAATCGGAGCTTGGCTCCGAGCTCGGTGTCACCGTAGCCGTACGCGCTTGGTCCCTTGTCTGCAATCGCGTACGCAGCCGGCGTGATGACGTGCAGCTGCAGGTTGGGGACAGCGCCGTAGTTCAGCTCGACGTGAGGCGCTGTACCCGTCCAGCCGCCCTGGTCGTGCGATGATTGCGAGGCCAAATAGAATTCCCAGTGGTGATGCTCGACAGGCTCGGGATCGTCGGTGGTGTACGGCGGTCCTGCCGCTGCCGTCGAGCAGACGAGGAGCAGCGCGAGCCCGACCGAACCGAGCCAACTCATCGAAGCCAGTGCGTGACCGCGCCGGCGAGAGCGGCTTCGGCAACGAGTCAAATCGAACTCAGCGTCCATCGGATCAGAAGGATGCCAGCTTTGCAGCCGTTGGTGCCGACGCGCCGAACAGAACTCCGTCCACCGCGCACGACGCGGTCCCCTCCGCGGAGTGAGCGTCTAGCCGATGCGTTCGCTGCCGTCGGGCTCGGCTGCAGCGTTGCGGGCTTGCGTGCTCAGCCGATACGCGTGCTTGCGAGCCCGCATCATGTCTCCGAGCGGTCGAAGCTCTTTCTGGGCGTAAGAAGCCGATCATCCGCGGCAAGAACAGTGCGGGTCTCTCGGCCGCGCGGACCAGCGCCACGAACTCTTCGGCGTTGCGAAAGGGTGTGTCGGCGTTCTTGATCCGCAGGAACACTGAGGTCAGCGTTCAGCCGCCGACACGCGTCCCAACGAAGCGTCGTTCTTGGACTTGAACAACATCGCGTCGATGCTGAGCGGGCCGGCGCCGAAGTGCGTGAGAATCAGCGCACAACCGAGCAATGACATGTTCTTCATGAACATGACCTGCTGCATCGCGGCCTGCTGGGCATCGGCGATCACCCAGAACTTGTGCATCATCAGCGTCACGGGCACCAGAAAGACCACCAGCATGAATGCGCCGTAGCGCGCCTTGAAGCCAAGCGCGATGCTCATGGCGCCGAGCAAGGCCAGCGCCCCGGACGCAGGGACCAGGACGTTTGCCATGGGCACGCCCTGCGAGCGCGCGTACTCGATGGTCGCCGCGCGCAAGTGCGCTGGCGCTGCCAAGAGAAAGATCAACGAGAACAGCGCTCGCCCGATGGGCACGGCATAGCGCGTGAGCCGATGGCTGACCAACCGCCGCTGGTGCTCGTCCGATTCGTGAAACGCCAAGTGTGAGCTAGCTACAGTCATGGTCATGGGAGTTTCCTCGGTGTGGGCAGTTTCTGCGCTGCAACACGGTGTTCGCGGGGCAACTTGTCTCACTCGGACAATCGCGCGCCCCCAAAGCCAGTCCCCTCGGCCTGTCCGCAGCCGCGGCGCTCTTCTGCCGCGCACCGTGTGCAACGTTTGCAGATGCAGTAGCAAGCCACGCGCCAACCAGCTGAGACCTTTGCGAGTGAACGTGGGCGCCGACCCTCGCGGTCTGGCTGCGCTGGCACGCAACCTGCTTGGTCAAGCAAGCAGGAGAACTGTCATGCTTGCAACAATCGCAATCGTTCTACTGGTCCTGTGGGCAGTCGGGCTGCTCAGCGCGTACACCATGGGAGGCTTCATCCACATCCTCCTGGTGGCCGCTGTGGTCCTGGTGTTGGTCAACGTCATCCAGGGCCGCCGGCTGACCGGGTGAAATCGTGAACTACGCAAGACCAGCCGATCCTTCCCATGCCGAGCTCGAGCGCTGGTTGGACGAGGGCGGCAGAGACCCCGTTGAATCTCCACGGCGTGCAGGTTGGGCGAGTCGGCTGCGCGTGGCTTGCAATCACATCCGCGCCCGCGTGCAGGACGCGCTCGCACGATCGTTGACGGTCGGCGGTTGATCGGGCCGTGAGTGGCAGCCGAGATCCTGCGCACGCATGGGATACACGGTCTTCGGCACGGTGTACGTGGGCAAGCTCTTTGGCCACTATTTTCGGCACCGCAGCCGTGGCTGCGAGCAGTTCGATTTCTGGGTGCAGCCATGCAAATCTGCCTCGCGCAAATCTGTCCCACCGGGCGTGAGATCAATGGCGACATAGTGAGTGCAAGTGTTGCGGCGAGCGGGGCGGCGCGCCCGTAACAGCACGTGCGACCTTAGCTCCGGCGTGGCTCGCATCTTGCTTCGAGCCCATGCATGAAGGTCGCGGACGATGGGAGTACTGGTCTTGGCGCGCACGCCGGCTCACAGCTGGCGCATGCGATCTTGTTGCCGCCCCCGCCCCCACGGGTGCCGCACCTCGCGCTGGCGGAAGCGCCACCTGCGCCTGCCGGACCCGACCCGTTCGGGACGAGTCGAGCGATGCTCCGTGTGGAGAAACTCGTCGAGCAGAGCGCTGCCAGTGACCTGCCGGTCCTGCTCACCGGAGAAATGGGCGTGGGCACCGAGCGCATCGCGCGCGAAATCCATCGGCGGAGCCCACGAGCCCACGAGCCCTTGGTAGAGCTCCACTGCGCTTGCCTGCCCGAGGACTTCTTCGAGCGACCCTCTGCGCTCGAGGCCGTGGGTGGTGGCTCGTTGTTCCTGGAGGACATTGGCGAGCTGTCTTCCGTTCTCCAAGACAAGCTGCTCCAGCTGCTACGGCGACGCGATGCGCTGCGACTCGGTAGTGCCGACCATCCACACAACGAGGTTCGGGTGATTGCCGCCACGCATCACGATCTCCCCCTCGCGGTACAGGCAGGAACCTTCTCCGCAGACCTCTACTACCGGCTCAATATGCTCCACATCCATGTGCCGCCCCTGCGCGCGCATCCCGAGGACATCCCCGGTCTGCTGCAATACTTCATGCAAGAGCATGGAAGCCGTGAGGGCTGGCATGGCGAGCTGCCGCAAGACTTGCGCGCCTTTTTCCTCTCGTATGAGTGGCCCGGCAACGTCAGCGAGCTGGAGAACGCAATCCAGCGCTTCATCACGCTGCGAGATCCAGCTTATGTCCTCGAAGAGCTGGAGGCGCAGTCGGAACGTGCTCGCGCCACCACTGACCTTCCTCCGAGCGGCAGACCGCAATCGGCGTCAGCGCTGCTGGAGCATGGCGGCGGCTACCGCGTCGATCTCAAGGAGATCGGGCGTCACGCCTCCGATGCAGCCGAAAAGGCCGCGATCATGGACATGCTGAGCCGAACCTTGGGGAACAAGAAGCTCGCCGCGCAGAGACTTGGGGTCAGCTACAAGGCGCTGCTGTACAAGATTCACGACTTCGGCATCGCGGAAGCGCGCGCGGGCCGGAGCCACGAGGAGCCCCCGGACCACACCTCACCACAACGAACCTAACTTGCATTGGCCACCGCGCGGCGGCCAATTGCCTGGTGCTGCTTGCTAGATGAATTTCTTTTCACCCGCGCGGCCGCCGGGCGAGCTCCGTAATTCTATGTGCAATGCAGGCCAGCGCAGTGATCGAATCAGCCTCAGAATCGAAGCTCAAGAACGCGGAACTGGCGGCGCCGCCGCACCGTGCGCGGCGCAGACGACGCTTCAGCGCCGAGCAGAAGGCGCGCATCCTGCGCGAGGCTGACGCCTGCAGCGAGCGAGGGCAGCTCTCGGAGCTGCTTCGCCGCGAAGGCATCTATAGCTCGCACCTGAGCCTGTGGCGGGCACAGCGTACGCAGCTGGGGCTGCTGGGACTGCAGACCAAGCGCCCTGGGCCCAAGCCGCGGAAGGACGCGCAGGACAAGCTGATCGAGCAGCTGCACAAGCGCGTCGAGAAGCTCGCACGCGAGTTGCGCCTGACCAAGGCGCTGCTCGAGCTTCAGGAAGAAGCGCACCCGATGCTCGGCATCGGGCGGTCCCAGACGGGCGACGACCCCGGCGAAGACGCTGAGCGCCCAGCCGACGGCACGTCGGGCAGAGCGCACTGAGGCGCGCGTCGACCGCAGCTGGAACGCTCCACGTACCTCACGAGCACGGGGCACGCTGACAAGCGACGTCCGCGTCACGACGCACCATGAACGCTACATAGAACTCACGCGATGTGTGGTGTCGCAGTCGTGAGCTGCGTGGAAAAACGGAAAACTATTTCCTCGGAATGGGAAGCGCTCTTCCTCTCGGATGATAGCCTGCTTCCCATGACGCAAAGCACCTCGCTCCAAGTCTCCTGTCTTGTTCTCGGTCTCCTGGGCATTGGCTGCACAGGCCAAGTCTCGGACGCCCCGCAAGGCTCGCAACCCAACCAAGTCGTTAGTTCGACCAACACAGCTCGACGAAGCACCCGCACTCGAAGGCAGCTGATGTCGGCGACGATCACCGCCGACGCGGGTACGCAACTCGTCATCGACGCGGCAGCCTCACAACCCGCAGCACCTGCACCCGCAGCACCTGCACCCGCAGCACCTGCATTGGCGACTCCCACCACGGCTCCAACCGTCGTCGCGGACGCGGCTGTGCCCGCCACCAGCAGTGGCAGCCAGGTCGCTGCCGTCACTCCCGTGGGAGCGTTTCCCGGTGGCTTCATCGAGCAAGCCTCGAGCACCGCGATTCGTCCGCGTCTGACCCAGGCACAGCTCCAAGCGCTCCTGCCTCCTGCAGGCGGCAAGTTCAGCTTCCCTGCGCCCTATGGAACTGAAGCCATCCGTCTCACCGACTCGAACAATTGCGGCGGCACCGATTGCGTCCGCTATGTGGGCTACTCGTACTGGCGCAACATGAACAACCACGTCGGGCAAAACACGATGCTCGTGTTCCTGGGTCTCGACGACCGAATCGGCGGCCCCGGGCTGTCGCTGTTCCGCTATCACAAGGACACGGACGCGGTCGATTCGCTCGGACCGCTCTTCGTGGGCACGGGGCTCGATCCCAACGCGACCGGTGAGGGCATCTACTTCAGCGGAACGCGCCCAACCATCGTCTACGTTGCCCAAGGAGACCAGCTCCTGCGTTTCGACGTCTTGACCAAGCAGACAGAGGTCGTGTTCGACGCGGCGCCCAAGTACGGCGCGAACACCTATCTGTGGCAGCACCACTCCAGCGACGACGACGTCGTCCATTCGGCAACCTTGCGCGACACCAACTCGGGCGCGATGCTGGGCTGCCTGCTCTACCGTGAGGACACTGCCGCTTTCAATTTCTTTGCGGCAGTCAGCTCGGACTTCGACGAGTGTCAGGTGGACAGAAGCGGTGATTGGCTTGTCATCAAAGACAACGTCGATGGCAAGAACAGCGTGGACAACCGCATCATCAACACCAAGACACTGGCAGAGACCGTGCTGCTCGACGAGAACGGCGCCGGCGGCCACTCCGACCTCGGCTTCGGTACGATGGTGGCCGAGGACAACTGGAACCAACTACCCGGTGCGGTGCGGTATTGGCAGCTCGGTCAAAGCCCACTGGTGGGTCCGATCGTCTACCACGAACCGGTGTGGCGAGCCGACGGCAGCAGCCATATCTCGCATACCAATGCGCGGCCTGGGCTCGCGCCCGCGAACGAGGTCGCGTGCACGAGCACATCGGCGCGCGGGGCCTTCACCCGAGGCAACGAGATCTTCTGCTACCGGATGGACGGATCGCTCGACGTCATGGTCGTGGCGCCCGTCATGACCGATCTCGATGCAGCCGGCGGCGGCGACGACTACTCGAAGGCACCCAAGGGCAACCTGGATGTCACCGGGCGTTACTTCATCTGGACCAGCAACACGGGCGGCAACCGCCTGGATGCCTTCATCGTCAAGGTCCCGGCCCTGCTGGGAAATAACTGAGCTGATCAGACTCGCGCTTTGGTCCACGTGACGGACTGAGCTCCGGCCGCAAAGCGCATGAACCCGAGCAGCGTCGCTGCTTGGAGCAAACAGAACGCGTACGGGACGCCAAGCAGAACCCGTGCAACCCGCCCGTGCCCCGCAAGGCGCGGGCGGGTTTGCTCCAAGAGCGCCGCGCCGTACAGCAGGATCTGCAACCCCAGCGTCGTTCGGTAGAACGGCGAAGCCAGCAGGAACAGATTGGCCACCAGCGCTGCCCCGAGCGCGAGCGGCCCGAGCAGGCGCAGAAGCTTGTGCGAGACCGTCTGCAACCACAGCCGATTGCGTCTGGGGTCGAGCAGCCAATGATGCTGCGCGAAGAGTTGAAAGGTTCCGGCGATGGTGCGCACCTTGCGGGCGAACTCCTCGGCCGCAGTGCCGGCGACCTGATCGTAGGCGCGCGCGTTGGGCTCGAACACCGTTCGATGACCCGAGCGCACGATGTTCATGGGAATCAGCACATCGTCGAGAATGGTCGTCGGGGCGATCGGCTCGAAGAGGTTGCGACGTATGGCGTAGATCGCGCCGGTCGCACCGACGCTCGAGTCCAGCCGACTCTCGGCGCGCCGGATCAACTTTTCGTAACGCCAGTAGGCGCCGACACCGGCACCGACCGTGGAGGCACTCGGCGGGCCCGCTTCGAAACACAGCTCGCCACTGACGGCGCCGACCTTCGGGTCTGCAAATGACGACACGAGCGCACGCAACGCCGCGCGGTCGAAGTGCTGCCGCGCATCGGCAAACAACACAATCTCGCCCGTGGCCGCAGCGACTGCGTCATCGAGCACCGCCGCCTTGCCTCGGCGCTGCTCGAAGGCGAGCACCGACACCCGCGGATCCGCGCACGCCTGCGCGAGCACGACGGTCGGGTCGGAAGAGCCATCCGAGCACAGCAGGATCGAGAGACGCTCGGGCGGGTAGTCGAGCGCGAGTAAGTTGTCGAGACGCGCAGCGATGCGCGGCCCCTCGTCGTGTGCAACGACCACCACCGTCACGGTCGGAAGCTCGTCGCCCCGTGTTACCGGTCGTGGCCGAAGCCGCGCCAAGAACGCCATGGCCAGCGGATAGCCGAGCAGCGTGTATCCGAGCAGGCCACACGAAGCCCAGAAGATGAGCGCGGCGGTCATTTGGCATCCGCTCGTGCCTGGGGAGGCGCGTGTGCCAACGCCGCCAAGCGCGTGAGCAAAGCGACATCCACACCCACGTCGGTGCCGTCGCTTGCCATGTCGTGATAGGGACTGGAACCGGCGAGGCGCGGCGCAGTGTGCAGATCTTCAGCGAAGCGCACGTCGTTCAGCGTCGCGGGGAAGTAGTTCTTGGGTGGGTACGACGCCTTGTCGCCGCCTACGATCACGTTGCCGGTGACGACTGCACCCGGGAAGTACGTGGAAAGCGTTGGGAGACCTGGGCCGGTACCCGTGCCTATGATCCCGTACTGATTCTGCTGAACGATGTTGTTGGAGAAGACGAAACGCTGCTGAGGAACGCCTTCCGCCATGATCACGTTGTAAGTGTGGAAGCCCGTGTTGTGATCGACGACGACGTCCACCGGGCCACCGATCAATTGCAAGAGCGTGCCACCGCCACCCCAGGTCGTGCCGCCGATGTCGTCGAAGAGATTGTTGGCGATGCGAATGCGCTTGGCTTGTCCGCTCGGCCAGTTGTCGTCGTGACCGAGGATGTATACGCCCGCGGCCGAGTGCCGAACCACGTTGTTGACGAACGCGACGTCCTCGACCACCGACCAGGGTGCGCCGCCCTGCTGGTTACGCACCGTCATCAAGATCGCGAAGCCGCTCTGCGCGTTGACCCAGTTGTTCTCGAAGAGATTGCCTTCGATCAGCACACGGCGCGCGTTCTTGAGCTCGAAGAGGTTCTTCACGGACCACGCCTTGTCTTGTGACGCCGGCGTCTTCCAAGCGAGCGGCTTCTTGAAGTAGTTCTGGCGGATCTCGATGTCGGACGGCACGAGCCCTTGGACGCTGGGATCGGCCCCACCGAACATCAGGTTCTCGCCGGCGGCCTCAAGGTAGTTGTTGACGATCCGGAACGGGCCGGGGCCGTTCCAAGCAGCGATCGCCTGCGAGTCGGCGCCCACCTCCTTGAAGTCTGCGAAATAGGAATCGCTGACCTGGGTGCAGGCGGAATTCATGGCGAGGCCGCGCCGACTTCCGACGTCGGCGTCGCCGTGGAGGTAGCAGCGCTCGATCATGATGCTGCTCGGCGCGTTCTGCTTGTGCGCATCGTGCTCGGCGCCCAGGCGCACCAGATCGTGAAGGAAGACGCCGCGGCGTGGACGGATCTCCAGACCGACGAGCCAGTAGTTGTGCGCGCCGGGTGCTGCTGTGATCACGGGCTCGCCATTGGCTTCGAGCTTCGGCATGAAGCGCGCGTACGAAGGGTCGACTCGGTTGGTAGTGCTCGGGAGACGATCTTCGGACGCGCTGCGTACGACAATCCAGCCCGCTCCTGTTTTCTGCGGAAGGGTGAACGGTCCGACGAAGGTGGCGCCGGCCGCGAGCGAGAGTGTGTCGCCCGGACGTGCCGCGTTCAGCGCGCTTTGCAGGTCGGCGCCGGCTGCTAGCTCGATGTTGCGACCCTTCGGGCGCTCCTGCGGCATGGCGCACGCGCGTGGAGCGGTCGGCGTGCACTGGCACAACGCGCGCGCCGGCACGCACAACGCAAGCACAAGCAGGAGGTTGGCACTTCGCCAGCGCGTAGTCACGACGTCAGCTCCACTGGTTTGGCGCGAAGGGAAGCGGCTGCGCGCGCCCGCGGCTCGAGCGGTGCACGCTCGATGCGCTTGACGTTCTGCGTCAGGTCGATGACCACTTGCTCAGGTCGCGCAGCTGCGATCGCCGCCGCGCCCGCTGCTCCGTCGTGCACGATGACCAACACCTGCGCGTGCTCGATGAGCTGTGGCAGGTCGTCGCAGAGCAGCGTCGAAAAATGCGGCAGCTCCGTTTCGATGTAGCGACGGTTTGCGCCGACGAGCCTTCCACGAGATACGAGCTCGTCGAGAATGCGCACGTCCCTACCCTCGGCGATCAATTGCTTGACCAGCTCGACGCACGGACTCTCCCGCAAGTCATCGGTGCCCGGCTTGAACGCGAGCCCGACCACGCCGACACGTCGGTGACCGGTCGCGAGCACGTCGGCGAGGCCGCGCAGCACACGCGTCGAGTTGGAGGCCATCACCGCCGACAGCAGTGGAACGTCGACGTCGGCAACGTGAGCTGCCTTGACCAGCGCGCGCACGTCCTTGGGCAAACACGAGCCGCCGAAGGCAAAGCCGGGGCGCAGGTACGCCGCAGAGACGTTGAGCTTCTCGTCCAGGCGGAAGATCCGCATGACCTCTTGGCCGTCCGTACCCAGTGCTTCGCATACGGACGCGATTTCGTTTGCGAAGCAGATCTTGAGCGCGTGGAAGGTGTTGCACGAGTACTTGACCATTTCGGCGGCGCGCAACGAGGTGTGCACGACCGGCGCCTCCACACCGTCGAAGAGCGAGCGCACGCGCTCGGCCGTGGCGGGATCGTCGCAACCGATCAGGGTCAACGCGGGGTGCTTGAAGTCGTCGAGCGCGGTGCCCTCGCGCAGGAACTCGGGGCTCACGGCGAGCGCCGTTGGCGGGTGGCCGTTCGGCTGCGCCGTCTTCGCAAGCGCGGCGCCCACCACGCGTTCGGTCGTGCCGGGCAGCACCGTGCTGCGGATCACCACGGTGTAGGGTTGCTCGCGCGCTCCAATGGCGCGACCGATGTCCTCGGCCACGCGCGTGAGCGCACCGAAGTCGGGCGAGCCGTTGGGCTGTCCCGGCGTGCCGACGCACAGGAGCGCGACGTCGGTGGCGGCCACTGCTTCGGCGCTGGAGCATGTGCCGCGAATCCGGCCCGCGGCGCGCATCTCGGCGATCAGATCTGCGAGGCCAGGCTCCATGACCGGAGAAACTCCGGCATTCAGCATGGCCACTTTCTCGGGGTTGATGTCCACGCCCCAGACGTCGTGCCCTGCACGCGCAAGGCAAGCCGCGGAAATGGAACCCACATACCCTAGACCAAAAACGCTAATTCGCATGACCGATTGCCTCCTGACAGAGTTGTTCGAAATCCTGTGCCACGCGCTGCCACGAGTGGCGCTTCTCGACTAATGCTCGGCCTGCATGACCGAGCGCGACACGACGCGCGGGATCGCGCAGCAGCGACACGACCGCGTGTGCGATCTGCGCCGGGGAATCCGCAGCGATGAAGTGCTCGCCATCCACCAGCGGTAGCCCCTCTGCGCCGATCGTCGTCGAGACCAGGGCCTTGCCCATGGCGAGCGCTTCGAGGATCTTGAGGCGAGTTCCACCGCCGATGCGCAGTGGCACGACGTAGACCGTGCCCTGCGCTACATGAGGACGTACGTCGTCGACCGTGCCGGTGACGGCAACGCCGCTGTGGCCGTCCCGCTCGAGCAAGCGCTTGCTGGGATTGCGACCGATGATGGTGAGCGTGGCATCCGGTATCTCGCGCTGAATCAACGGTAGAGTGGTATCGATGAAGTCGAGGATGCCGTCTTCGTTCGGGAACCAGTCCATCGCGCCAGTGAAGACCAGTGCGTTGCGTTTCTGGGGCGCGGAATCTGGCTGAAAGTACGTGGTGTCGACACCCGTCGCGACCGTGCGGATGTGTGCGCTCGGCGCCAGCGCCGTAAGCACATCGCGATCGACCTCCGAGACGGCGACCGTAAGTCGCACGTCTTTACACACTTGCGCTTCGCAACGTCGCATCTTGCGCCACTCCACCTCCAGCAGCGCCCGCGGCCAAAATCGCGTCTCGGTTCCGCACAGCCGCTGCCAGAGACGATGCTCGACGTTGTGTGAGAAATGCAGCACCGGGACCGCTGTGCCGAGCGGCACGTTGGGAGTCGCAACCAAGAAGTCGGCCACGCACAGATCGAAGGGAGCGCTCGTGTCTCCGAGCAGGCGAGTCACCTCTTGCTCCAGCGCGGGCACACGGCACTTCCACAAGTCGAGCGGCATGCTCGAAAACCAAGAGCGTGCAAGCGCCGCAGCCCAGCGCGCCCCTCCCCGCTTGGGCAGCGTGTGCGGCAAGGACACGACGCGCTCGCAGTGGCTGAGCTCGCGCCGCAGGCCCGCTGGATCATCGTTTGGCCCGTGAGTGGTGAGCACAGTGACCTGGTGCTCGCGCGCAAGCGCAGAGAGCGTGTGAAGGCTTCGCAGTCTTCCGCCCACCGTGGCAGGCCACAGGCCTCCGACTTTGACCCAGAGAATGCGCATGTTCAGGCCATTGCCGCCGCGATCGACGCGGGAGGCTCCCCATCGATGAAGATGCGTTGCCACAGCTCGAGGTTCGCGAGCAGCCACAAGCGTTGACCATGGTTCTTGCCGGCCCGGTGCTCCGCCACCAAACGAGTCAGCACGTCGCGACGAAACAAACCACGATCCAGCGCGCGTGGGGAAAGCACGAGCTGGTCGAGCAGCGCCGTATGAGATTCGCGCAGCCAGCGACTCACCGGCACCGGAAAGCCCATCTTGGGACGCCGAAGAATCGAACGGGGCACTAGATCACGCATGGCTTCGCGCAGCACGGCCTTGGTGCGATAGCCGCGCAGCTTGCAGCGCGTCGGCAGAGCCACCACCTGCTCGACCAAGGTGTGGTCGAGGAAGGGCACGCGGCTCTCGATCGACGCCGCCATGCTCATCTGATCCTGCTTCATCAACAGCTCTACAACGTAGGTTTGCAAGTCGGCATAACTGGCGCGCTCGAGCGGACCACCCGAGGCCTGCTCGTACAGGCGCATTCCCGTGGCGTAGGGGTCGCGGGCGCCAATGGCGTTGTCATCGACGAACAGGTCGCGCTGCATGGCGTGAGGAAACACCGCGAAGTTGTCGAAGAAGAGCGAGCGCGGTCCTGCGTCGAGAGCGAGAAAGGTGCGCTCTGCATAGCGGCGCACGCGGGCCGGCAGACGCTCGACCAAGCCGCGTAGCGGTGCGCGCCCGCCGCTCAGCGCCCACAGCGGCCGTCCGAGCCGAGCGTTCCAATCGGTAACACGGTAGCGCTGATAGCCGAGGAACAGCTCGTCAGCACCCTCACCCGTCAGCACCACCTTCACGCCATGGTCGCGCGCCAGCTTCGACACGAAGTAGAGCGGCACGCTCGACGGAAAGGCGATCGGTTCGTCTTCGTGCCAAACCAAACGCGGGAGCTCACTGAAGAAGTCCCGTGGCGAAACGACGACACCATGGCTCACGGCGCCCACAGCGTCGGCTGCGGTGCGGGCGTACATCGATTCATCGGCGTCCTTGTCGGCGAAGCTCACGTTGAAGGCGCGGATCGGTTCCTTCACCAAAGACCCCATCACCGCGGCGAGCACGCTCGAATCGAGACCACCAGAAAGAAACAAGCCGAGCGGCACATCGCTCATCAAGTGAGAGCGAACGGAGTCGATCAAGTTGGTGCGCAGCTGCTCGGCGCATGCGCGCATGCTCAAGCCCGAGTCGGCCGGAGCGGTGGGAACTTGCCAGTATTGCCGGACGGCTGGCCCCTCGCTCCGCGACCAGGTGAAGGTGTGGCCCGGAAGTAGCTTGTGCACACCGCGGAAGAAGGTCTCGCTGCCGGCAAGAAAACCGCTGGCGAGAAACTCCGGCAGCTGGTGCGTGTCGAGCACGGCTTGCGTCGCGCCCGCGGCCAAGATGGCTTTGATCTCCGACGCGAAGACGATCTCGTCGTCGGTGACCGCATAGTACAACGGCTTGATGCCGAGCCGATCGCGTGCAAGCAAGAGCCGGCCGCGCGTTCGATCCCACAGCCCAAACGCGAACATGCCAGCCAGCTTCTCGACACAGCCGTCGCCGTACTCTTCGTAGAGATGCAGGATCGTTTCGGTGTCGCTGCGCGTCTGGTACCGATACCCGCGCTGCTCCAGCTCCGCTCGTCGCGCCGCGTGGTTGTAGATCTCCCCGTTGAAGGTGATCCACGAGTTGCCGTCCGCGCTGCTCATCGGCTGGTGGCCGCCAGCAACGTCGACGATCGACAGTCGGCGATGGCCGAGCCCTACCGGACCTTCGCTCCAGAGTCCTTTGTCATCGGGACCGCGGTGCGCCAGCGCGTCGCGCATGCGCTGCAGACGCACGCTGTCGACGCTGTCGTTGGGATTGAGACGGATGATGCCGACGATGCCGCACATGAGCTTGCTCTGGGGTGAAGCGCCGCGTCGCGGCGCGCGGGAAGCGTGAGCTCCCGTACGAGTGAGTGAGGTGGACCACGGCGCTCAGCGCTCAGACAGCGAGGCGCCGCAGTAGATGTGCATCCGATTCAGGAGGAAACAGCTCCGGCAACGGAGCATCGCTCCGCTCGACGGGTAGCAGCAGCGTGACTACGCGCAGCGGCAGTTGCGTGGTGGCCGTGTAGACCAACGCCGGCGCTGGCTGCAGGTTGCCGTAGGCGCCCGAGAACCAACCGCGGATCGGCAACGGATCTTGTTCACCTTCGTGAATCGCCGTTTCGAGCGGGACTGCGGCGATGGCGCGCACGAGCAGGGCGTGGCCACCGGGCGTTACGACCCGCACCCAGTCCAGCTCTGCGCGCAGGTCGTGCCGCGGCGCGAACTGGAAGCACAGCTCGACGCGCCGTTCCCGTCGGTGGCCGACCTCGTCGATGTCGTCGATCACGATCCAGTACGACGGCTTGACGAAGATGACTCGCCGCCGATGTGTGAGCGCATTGCTACCGAAGCGGTACGCGTCGTGTTCGCCGTCGACGAAGTCGAAGACAGCGTTCGAGATCCACGAGCGCAAGCGCGCCCGCGGACGATTCTTCCAGGAAAACGGGCCGTTGGGCACCGCCTGCGAACAGGCGTCGACCATCACGCTGTTGTGCAGCGCGGTCGATCGGAATGCGTCGCGCCATTTCGGGTCTCCGCCGTAGTTCGGCATGCCCGGGTCGACCATGCACGGCTCGCCAAAGATGTCGCAGGTCAGCGCAAGCAGATCGGCGTGACCATGCGCACCACTGATCGGGCAACCGAGTGGACCCACGTCGAAGGTCAGCTGGTGCGCGTTCGGTCCGAAGTCAGTGCGCAGCACGGCATAGCCACCGGCCTCGAACAGACGAGAGGGGGAGTATCGGGCCGGCGCGATGCGTACAACGTCGTGCATGATGCGAGGACCCAAGAGCCACGCGCTTTCGAGCGCGTGCCCGCCCGCAGCTTCTGCGAACTCACGCCGACGGAAGAGCGTGGCCGCAGTCGCGAAGACACCCCGCATGTCGTCGGCCTTGCGCGGTAGCAGCGGCAGAAGCCAACCGCCGTCCCCGTCACCAATCTGCGCGACGCTGCCGTCGGCGCGGCTGAGCGCCAACAGGAAATCGACACTGTGCTCGACACGTTCACGAACCCCGGCGGCAATCGGCAGGCCGTTTCGCTCGGCCAAGATCAGGTAGTGCATGTACATCTCGGCCGTGTAGCGCTGGTAGCAAGTGGACTGCTCGAAGCAGACTCCGTCGGGCAGCACTTGTTGCCCAAGCTGCTCCACGAGAATGTGCTGCGCGATGGTTCGCCAGCCGGCCGCTTCTTCATTCTCGGGAAAGAGCACGCTCACGTAGAGGAGCCCCAGCGCCTCGCCCAAGAGGTGTGTGTTGGGTGAGAACGTGGTCGAGAGGTGGCGCGCCACGTGTGTCGCGTGCGCATGAATGGCGCCAAGCACACGGACGAAGACCTCCGGCCGTAGCGCCGCCGAGTCGCGCAGCAACACGAGCACCCAGCACCAAGCTATCAGCCGCATCGCCAGCTCGAGGCTGCTCGCCCAGTTCACGCCTTGGCCGGGCGGATTGGCAAGCTGCCAGCGTTCGAGCACGGCGAGGGTCTGTTCGGCGTAGCGCTCGTCGCGGGTGAACGCATAGGCCTGCGCCCAATGCAGGAGCCACTGATGCCGGTTGAGCTCCCAGATGATCTTGTGGTCGCCAATGCTGGCTCGATCGAGTGGGTCGATGCGGCTCCAGTGCTTTAGCGGGGCCGTGATGCCCGACACCGGATCGAGGTGCCAGTCCACAGGTTCGCCGAACTTGAGGTCGCCATAGCCGAGCAGATCGAAGCTGCCACTGAGTGATTTCTCAGCCGCTTCCAGTACCGCCTGACGGGCCGTGGGCATCAGCTCGGAGATGAGCGCGGGCGTCGCTTGGTGGGTCGCGCCCACGAAGAAGCGCTCGCGAGCACGCTCGCGGAACCGTTCGAGCAGCAGCTGCATCGCGCCGCCTAGATCTTCGCGCTTCAAACGGCTGCGAACGGCATCGTCCAACGGCCCGGGCGCTAGACTGCTGCACAGGGACCGCGCGTCGAGCGCGCCGGAGCCGACGAGGTGCAGTCGCTCGAGCAGCTTGTAGCGCTCCTGTCGCAGCCGACCCGAAAGCTCCGCCCGACTCCAGTGAGCTATGCGTTCGAATCTCATGCGGCGGTCCCCCGATACACGCTTGCCCACTGCTCACGCACGCTGGCCCAGGCGTAGGATTGCAGCTCGTCACGTGCCCGAGCTGCCATTGTCCGCGCGTGCGCGGGGTGGCAGATCAGCGCCGCGATCGCGCTCGCCATCGCGGCTGGGTCATCGGCGTCCACGATCGACCCGGTCTCACCGTGGCGCACCATGGCGGCGATCCCGCCAGTAGCGGTGGTGACCACAGGCACGCCGGCGGCAAACGCTTCGAGGATGGACAACGGCTGGTTGTCGATCACCGACGAGTTGATGAACACGTCGGCCTGGTCGTACAGCGACGGCATCACAGCGGGAGCCACGCTTCCGGCGAAACGCACACCTGCGACTCCAAGCGTGTCCGCGAGGCTACGCAACTGCGCTTCCTCACTGCCCTGGCCCGCAACGGTCAACTGCGCGTCCCGATGTTCACTCTGCAAGAGTGCGAAAGCGCGCAGATTGTTGTCGACGCGATAGTGTCTTTCGAAGTTTCGGTTGGAGAGCAGCACGGGGCGCAGCATCGAACGCTCGCGGTAGCTGAAGCGCGCGAGGTCGACCACGTTGTGGATCACGCGCGCGCGATACCCGTGACGAGCAAACACTTCGGCGAGAAACGCCGAGGGAACGACGATCTCGTGAGCCAGGCGCAGCCACGGATGCACGAGCGCCCCCCAGTTCGCGAGGTGGTCCGGCGCTTCGCCACTGTGGTAGTTGAGGATGACCCGCTTGCCCAGTAAGCGCGCGGCCACCAGAGCAGGCGCGGCCGAGAGCAGGAACGACCAGTACGACGCGCAAAAGACATGCACGACGTCGCACTGACGGAGCTGCGCGAGACTCGGCACGTAGAGCACTTGGTTGAGCACGGTGCGCGCATACGGAAGCTCGCGAAGCCGGGCGAGCAGGGACGGAAAGCTGGGGTTGACTGGCACGAACTTGACCACCCAGCCGTCGGCCTCGAGGTGCTCGTGCAGCACGCGCGCTTGCACGGCCTGACCGCCGAGGATGTCGAGGCTCGCCGCGACGATGCCGACGCATGGGCGCAAGCTCGTCATGACGCCACCGCCTCCTGCACATGCCGAGCCGGCAAATCCGGCACGCGCGTCGGCTGACGGCGCGTGCTCGAGTCGAGAAAGGCGCGGCACCAGAGCTCGAAGGAAACCAGCGTCCACAGTTGCATGTCGAGGTTGCGACCACCTTCGTGCAGCTGCACCAGCTTCTCGACGTAGCTTGGTCGAAAGATGCCACGCTTCCTGCAGGTCTCTCCCAGAAGCACGTCGCGCACGAAACCGCCGAGGTTGCCGCGAAACCAGTGGGCCAGCGGAACGCCGAAGCCCTGCTTGGGTCGATCGATGATCTCGTCGGGCAACACCCCGCGCATGGCGCGCTTGAAGATCGCCTTGCCTGTTGCGTTCTTCAGATGTTGTTCGCTCGGGATCGTGGCCACGAAGTCGACCAGCACGTGGTCGAGCAGAGGGACGCGCGTCTCGATCGAGCACGCCATGCTCATGCGGTCGACCTTGGTCAGCACGTCGAGCGGAAGATAGCCCTCGAGGTCGAGGCGCTGCAGCGACGAAAGCCAGTGGCCTCCGCCGCGAGCGAGCCGAGCGCAGGCCGCACGTCCGGGCTGGGCGAGTTGCATCATCGAAAGCACATCGTCGTGAAGGAGCTTGCGCTGAGCTTCGATCGTGAAGACCGTGCCTGCGTCGAGGTAGCGCTCGGCGCCCGACAACGCGTGGTGCCCCAGGAAGCGGCGACCGGTCGCGCCTTCGGGCAGCGCCGAGGCAAGCGCTGCGAACATCGCTGCGAGCGGGCGCGTGAACGGATCGCGCAGGCGTTCACGTTGCTCGACCAGGTACTTGTCGTAGCCGCCGAAGAGCTCGTCACCACCGTCCCCGGAGAGCACCACTTTGACGTGCTCCGAGGCCATGCGAGAAACGACGTAGGTCGGAATCGCCGACGCGTCACCCAGTGGCTCATCGAGGTGCCACGCGAGGTCGTCGATGAAACGAAGCGCGTCGGCCTCAACCACCAGCTCGTGGTGCTGCGTGCCGAGCTCCTGCGCCACGCGGCGCGCGAAGCGACGCTCGTCGAAGGCGGGCTCGGTGAACCCGATCGAGAAGGTCTGGACAGGTTTGTCCATGAGGCGCGCCATGGTCGCGACGACACTCGACGAGTCGAGCCCACCACTGAGAAACGCGCCGAGCGGCACGTCGCTCATCAAGTGCAAGCGCACCGATTCCTCGAGCAGCTCACGCAAGCGCTCGGCCGTTGCCTCGACACTGCGACTGCGGTCGGGAACGAAGCGCGGCTCCCAATACCGCGTGATGCTCACTTGTCGTCCCTCGGTCGCAACCAATACACAGCCTGGCTCGAGCTTGCGTATGCCAGCGACGATGCTCTGGTCTTGCGACGTGTACTGGAACGTCAGGAAGAAGCAGAGGCTCTGCCAGTCGATCGAGCGCTCGACCTCGCCCTGCGCCAGGAGCACTTTGAGCTCGGAAGCCCACAGCAGCCGGGAACCGAGCTGCGCGTAGTAGAGGGGCTTGATGCCGAGCCGGTCACGCGCCAGCAGCAGCGTGCGGGCGCGCGTGTCCCAGACCGCGATCGCGAACATGCCGCGCAGCTTCTCCACGCAGCGGGCACCCTGCTCTTCGTAGAGGTGCACGATGACTTCCGTGTCACTGGACGTGGCAAAGACGTGGCCACGTTGCTCCAGCTCGTCGCGAAGCTCCCGGTAGTTGTAGATTTCGCCGTTCAGCACGGCCCACACCGTTTGATCCTCGTTGGCGATCGGCTGATGGCCACCTTCGAGATCGATGATCGACAGACGGCGCATGGCCAAGCCGATTCCGGGCCCGACGTAGTAGCCCTCGTCGTCGGGACCGCGATGCACCATCGCCCCGCACATCGCGCGCAGCTCGCGCACTGCCACGGGGCGCCCTTCGAAGTCTCGGATGCCGGTAATGCCGCACATGTTGATCAGAGCGCCGGTGCAACCGGCGCGCTCCCATTGTTCAGACCCAAGGCCAAGGCGCCCGCGGCATACGCCGCGACGAACACCACTCCGGCAACGGTCATGCTGGCGAAGGTCGAGCTGGCGAGCGTGCTCTTCGCCACCCACGCGATCGCCGCCGCCACGCCCGCAACACCCACGGTGACCGTCAAGTCTCGCCACGGCAGCAGTTGCGCGATGGGGACCTCGAGCATTCGCCGCAGCCGCACCAGCGCGTAGGCTTTGACTGCGATGGTTCCGAGCACGAGGCTGACCGCCGCGCCAGGCAAGCCAAACGCCAAGAGCAAAGGGCGAACGGAGATTGCCACCACCGAGAGACGCAGCACGTTCATTCGGACAAGCACGCCGGTTTGGCTGTACGTGCGTAGTGCCGAATCGGTGGGCAGTGCCGCCAACGCGATGGTCAGCGACGAGATCAAGAAGATTGGAACGCTGGCGCGGAAGCGCTCGGTGAACAGGAAGACGATCAGCTCGCGTCCCGCAACGAACAAGAGCGCCACCAGCGGGAACAAGAGCAGCGCCAGCTTGCGCACGGCCTCGTGCCAGAGCTCCAAACGAGCGCCGCGACCCGAAGGGCCCGAGCTCTCGCCCATCTTGACCATCAACACGCTGCCTGCGCCTGTCGCGACGAAATCGACGATCGGAATCTGCAAGCAACCGACGGAATAGATGGCAAAGGTCGGCGTGTCGTAGAAGTGTGCGACCACGAACTGGTGCAGACTGCCTTGGGTGATCTCCAGTGTGACGGCCGCGCCGAAGGGTAGCGCGTAGGCGAGCTGCTTGCGCAGCAGCGAGAAGTCGGGCCGCAGCTCGCCCTTGAACTCGGAGCGCATGTAGACGAGCGTCCCTACCCCGCGCACGACCGCGAACACCACTGCGCCTGTCATCACTGCGTGCACGTCGCGCCACAACAGCGCCGGCACCACCAGACAAAGCGCGCGCAGCGCGTCAGAGATCGTGTAGACGGCGGCCGACAGGCGATGCCGACCGCGCGTGATCATCACGATCTCGGTCACGGCCGAGGTCATGGTCAGCGCGACGAACAACCCGAGCAGCGTCGCCTCGCGCGCCAACGCTGGATTGTCCATGCCGTTCGCCAGCACCTGGCTCCCGAGCACGAGCAGGACGAGCACGAGCGCGCCCGTCGACAGCAGCGCGAGCAGAGAGTTCGCGATGAAGCGGCCTGCCCGGGTCGGTTCGGTCGGCAGGAAGTAATACAGACACTCGGCCATTCCGACGGGCGCGATACCGTAGAGCGTCGCGTAGATCAGGAAGATCTGCTTGTAGGTGCCGAACGCCGACTGGTCCAACACGCGCACGAGCACCACCGGGATCATGAAGGTGGTGGCGAAGCCCAGCGCGCGACCCATCGCGAGCTGCAACATGGGCTTGAGCAGGACGTCCTTGGTCAACATGCTTGGCGCCGGGCCCGCAGGCCGTGGTCCTCTGGACAACGCGGAGGGAATGGCAGGATGGCGGTCGCGTGACAGTCCATGATGCTGGGCGAGAACTCGCCCCAAAGACCGTTGCACGAGCCTTCCCACAGCATGACGCGCGGCAGCGTGAGCAGCGGATGGGCAGGATCGCGATGATCACAGATGGTGTAGGCGAAGCGGTACCCCGCTGCGGCGACCGCGCGCACCGAATGTGCGCTGAAGCGGCCGTCGGGATAGGCGAAGTGGTGCACGGGAGCGCCCAACCCCGCCTCGAGCTCGGCGCGCGAGCGCGTCAGCTCTTCGCAGACCGTCGCATCGTCTTCGCGGGTCAGCAGCGCGTGCGTGTGGCTGTGCGAGCCGATGATCATTCCAGCGCGCTGCATCGCCCGCAGCGCCTCCCAGTCGAGCGTCGCGAGCTCGTTCGGGGGTTGCGCGCACGCTCCATGGGCGCGCAGGTCGTCCACGATGCCGTGCAGCTCTGCGGACGGCACACTCGCCAGCAGGCTGCGAACCATGTACATGATGGCATTGGGTCCCTCGATGCGCGGTTTGTCGTGACCGTCGAGCACGCTGCCCAGCGGCGCCGGCAGTGCGCGCTTGGCCGCGGCCGCCTCCGACAGCAGCTGATAGAGCTGGTCGTGCAACGGTGGGCTGTGCGTGCCGATCAGACTGGTCACGACGAACACACTGGCCGGCACCCCCATCTGCTGAAGTAGCGGCAAGGCATGATCGTGCACGCTTCGGTAGCCGTCATCGAAGCTGACAGCTGCAAGGTGTCCGCAAGGTAGTTGTCGTTCGAGCGCAGCACCGAGCTCGTCGAGCGATACGATCTGAAAGCGACGCGCGACCCACTCGAGGTGCGTACGGAGCGTGCGTTGCGAAACCGACATGGCCGGCAGAGTGAGACCGGGGACGGCGGGGACACTCTCGACCACCCGGTGATAGCCGAGGATCAACGGCATGTCCCGCGACCTTCGACCGAGCCAGGTGTTCATCCCAGTCCATGAAAGCGCCGCGGCAATGGCCACTTTATCAAGGCTCGGCATGATCTACCGGCGCCTTGGCTTCGACTACGCGTCGGCCCAGCTCGAGCACGACTCGGGTGACTCGGCGTGCTTCCCGACTGAGTGCAGTCGCTTCGCGCTCGAGCAAGCCCCGCGTGCCTGGAGCGTAGAGCTCGAATCTCAAGAGCTCGCGCGTGGCGCTCGCCCAGTGCGCCTTGTAGCGCTCGGTCCCGTGCAAGAGGTCGAGCTCGTCGACGCCATCCTCGATCGCGCCGCGCACGGCGACGCCCAGGCCCACGAGGCCGACGCTTTCGCGCGCGAACGCAGGGTCGAAGCCGGACTGGTAGAAGTAGAAGGTGCGTCGATAGAGAAACCCGTAGACCGCCGCCACCGGCTTGTCATCGAGATACAGCACCCAGAGCCTCAGCCAACCGGCCGCGAGCGCGACACGGCTCAGCTCCTCGTGAAAGGCGCGCAGTGCGGGCGTCGAGAATGCGCCGGGGTCGCCCCGCGTGTGCCAACGCAAATCGTGAAGCGCAAACAAAGTCGCAAGCTGCTGCTGGCGCTGGTCTTCGGTGGTCGCGAGCTCGAAGCGCGCTGCGAAGCGACGCTCGATACGCCCGAGCTTGCGACGGAACGCGTAGCGGTGCTCCGAACCGAGGCTCGCCAAGTAGGTCTCGAAGGTCTGACCACGCAGGGACGCAAAAGGACAAAGCTCTTGCGGCCCCTGCCAGGCTCGCCATCCGCGCTCGCGCATGCGCTCCACCAGCGCTGCCGCAGGCCCACCGGAGCGCATGCGCATGAAGGCCAACGCCCGACCGGACTCGATCAGGCGCTCGGTCAACAGGCGCACGGCGTCGGGCTCGTGGCCACGCCGAACGATCAGATCGAGGTAGTCCGAGCCAGCGACACCGGAGCCGATAAACTGCAACGCAGTCACAGGCGGCAGCTGCTGGACCGCGCCATGCCGGAGCACGAGCGGTGCCAGAGCAATCAACTGCTCGCCACGCCAGACCAGGAGGATGTGCAGCTGACAGCCCGACGCCAGATGCTTCCACCACGTGAAGGCCCACTGCCAAGTCAGGAACAGGCCATCGGCGTCGCTCTGCGACAGCAACTCCGTCCACGCGGGCTGGAGCCGAGCGAACGACGCTTCGTCCTCGATCGTCTCGATCGCGAACCCCGGGTGGTCATGTGGTGTTGAAGTCGTGGAGGTCATGATTGCGCGGGCATCCGCAGCCCAAGCCGGCGTACTTCGTCGGCCATGTATTCGAGGTGGACGGGACGTAGACCCTGGTGAATCGGCAGCTCCAAGACGTGCTCGCGCAGGAAGAGCGCGTCGGCATGTAGCGGCCCGACCGCGGCGGGGTCGCCGGTGTTCCAGAACTCCACGGCACCGATGCCACGGGCCCAGAGCGCCCGTGCCGCGGCCGCTTTGTTGGGCACGAGGATCGGAAAGAACAGCGGACACACACCCGGCGCTATGCTTTCGAACAGCGGCGTGGCGTCGCCGGCGAGTAGGTTCCCGAGCCGAACGAAGTTTTCACGTCTGCGGCGCCGAATCGCGCGAAAGTCGAAGCGGTCGAGCAAGTAGCGTGAGAAGCGCGACATGCGCAGGTCGACGCCCTTGAAATCGAAGCCGTCGTCGCCCACCGGCCAGCGCCGAATCGCCGAGCGCGTTAGCGCACTGCCGGCGCTGGCCTTGAATGAGGCGAGCGCACCGCCGAGCGTCTCGTTGCTACCCCGCAACCCTTCGATCGCGAGTTCGAGTGTGCGCGCTGCCAGCGATGTGAGCCCACAGGAGACATGGGCCGGGGCGACACCGAGTTCGGCGCCGCTGCCGTTGTGAACGAGTAGACCGCCGTTGGGTACCGGCAGAGTCTTGTACAGGCAGAACAGCGCATGGTCCGCGCGGGAACCGAGCGCAACTCCCTCGCTCTCGCTCAGCAGCGAGAGCGCACAGTCTTCCACCGTGACGATGTCGAGCTTCCGACACAGCGCGAGGATCTCGGCCGAGG
>JADGRE010000181.1 GCA_017881185.1 Pseudomonadota bacterium
TTCAGCGCACGCCTGGAGACAGAGCTGCCGGGCGGTAGCTGCAGCGGTTGGGACTGGTCCAAGCTCGTAGACGACGCAGGCATCCGCAAGCTGATCGACACGGACGACCCGTAACGCGCTGGCCGCGCAGAACGCGTGCCCTACTCGCGCATCGCTTCGACCGGCGAGGTGCGTGACGCACGGATCGCGGGCAAGAGCCCACCTGCGATCCCCATCAAGCCGCCGATCAAGATCGCGCGCACCAGAATGTCCGGCGCCGGATCGAACGAGAAGGTGATCTCCGACCACGAGGCCATGTTCATCATGGAGAAGTGCACGAGGCTCATGCCGAGCGAAGCCACGGCCCCGAAGGTTCCGCCGATCAGCGCCAAGACGAACGCCTCGAGCAAGAACGACGACAAGATCGTGATGCGTGAAAAGCCGAGCGCTCGCAGCGTGCCCACTTCCTTCTTGCGATGCGACACGGCCGCGTACATCGTGATCATTGCGCCGATGATGGCGCCGATCGAGAAGAAGAACACGATCGCGCCGCCGAGGAAGCTCACGAGCTTGGCGGTGCCTTCGGACTGCTTCTCGTAGTAGACGTTCTCGCGGAACGCTTGCAGGCCCAGCTGCTTGTCGTGCTCCATCGCCGACTTGAACGCGTCGAACTGGCCCTCGGACTGCAATGCCACGGTGACCGAAGACACCATGCCTGCGCGACCGAACGCGGTACGCACCAGATCGATGTCGCACCAGATCTCCGACTCGTGCGACGAGCCCTGCGCTTCGAAGATGCCGACCACGCTGGCCATGCGGTTCTTCTTCACCTCGAAGGTCTGCCCGAGCTCCAGGCCCTTGAACTTGCCGCGCAAGCGCTTGCCGATGATGACCTCGTCGGTGCCCGGATGGGCTGGACGACCGTCGATGAGGTGCGCTTCCTTGCGGAACGAAAGCTCGTTGTCGGGCACGCCGCGCAGCTGCACGTTGGAGACCTGACCGGCGGTGCCGCCGAGCTTCTCGAGCGCCAGCACCATGACGATTTCGCCCACGCCCATGGCGTTGCCATTGGCGTCTTTCTTCACGCCCGGCGCGGCCATGATGAGGTTCACCATGGGCGTCTCGATGCCGCTCGACATCTCCGTGTCGGCACCCTTGCGCATGACGAAGCCGTTGATCGGGCTGCCGGCGCTGCCGAGCGTCTTCTTCACGCCGCGCGACAGCATCTGCGAAGCAGCCAGCACGAAGACCACGAGCGCGATACCGAGCGCGGTGGCGATGGTGGTGGCCTTGCGGACGAACAGCGAACGAACGTTGTAGCTGACGGGAATCATGCGTTCACCCCACCCTGCGCAGCGCGTCGGTGACGTGCAGCTTGCTGGCCTGATACGCCGGAATCGCCGCCGCGACGAGCGCGAGCAAGAGCGAAAGACCGAGCGCGATGGCGACGTCGCTGCCGGCGACACGGAAGTAGGGGAACATGCCGGTGAAGTTCTCCTCCATGAAGCGCCCCACGCCCTGGTTGATGAGCGGATAGGCGATGCCCACGCCCACGCAGCCACCGAACAGGCCGATGAAGGTGGCCTCGCCGAGCACGAACGCAGAGACATGCTTGGGCATGAAGCCGATGGCGCGCAGCACGCCGTACTCATGCGTGCGCTCGCGCACGCCCATGGCGATGGTGTTGCCCAAGATCAGCATCATGATGAGCAGAATCACCACGCTGACCATCGACATCGCGGTGAGCATGGTCGAGATCATCCCCAGGAACGAAGTGTTCAACGCGCGCTCGCTCATGGTGAGCGTCTGAATGTCGCGGTTGTCGAAGAGCTGGTCGATGCGCTTGACGAGGCCTGCCGCTTGAGCGGGGTTCGGCACCTTGGTGATGATCCAGCCGACTTGCTCCTTGGCCGAATCGCGCGCCGACTCGTTCAAGTAGTTCCAGTCGAAGAAGAAGGTCGACTGATCCACCGACTTGCGCGTGGCGGTGTAGATGCCGTCGATGTTGAACTCCCACAGGCCGGGGTAGATCGAGCCTTCGAGGGTGACCTTGTCGCCCACCTTCCAGCCAAACTGATGCGCCAGCACCGAGCCCACGATGGCGCCGCGACGATCTTGCAGCCAGTGCTGCTTCTGATCTTCGGGCACCACGATCTCGTCGTAGATGTCGAAGAAGCTCTTGGGATCGGTGGCGATGTTCGCGAAGAACTGATCTTCCTTGCCCGGCAGATGCGCGCCGAACCAGTTGAACCAACTGGCAGCCTTCACGCCGTCGAGCGCACGGATGTCATCGACATAGCGCCGCGGCAACCACATCACGAAGGTGACCTTGTGGCGCGTCGCGATGCGGTCCTTCGCCGAGTACTCCACGCCCGCCGTCCACGAGCTGAGCACGGTGCGCAAGAGCAAGAACGCGAGCATGGCCACCGCCACGCCCGTCACCGTGAGGACGGTGCGAAACAAGTTGCGGCGCGTGTTCTTGACCGCAATGCCGGCCAAGTTCATGTGAGCTGCCCCTTGTCCAGACGCCGCACGATGCTCGCGCGCTCGGCAGCCGCCGGATCGTGCGTGACCATCACGATGGTCTTGCCCAGCTCTTTGTTGAGCTTCACGAGCAGCTCCAAGATCTGATCGGCGCTGGCACGGTCGAGGTCGCCGGTGGGCTCGTCGGCCACGATGATCTTCGGATCGGTCACGATGGCGCGCGCGATGGCAACGCGCTGTTGCTGCCCGCCCGAGAGCTGGTCGGGCCGATGGCTCGCACGCTCTTCCAAGCCGACCACGCGCAGCGCCGTGAGCGCGCGCTTCTTGCGTTCAGCCGATGGCAACGAAGTGAGCAACAACGGTAGCTCCACGTTCTCGGCCGCGGTCAGCACCGGCATGAGATTGTAGGTCTGGAAAATGAAGCCCACGTTCTGCGAGCGCCACTTCGCGCGCTCGCCTTCGCTCATGCGTGAGAGGTCCACGCCCGAGATCTGAATGCTGCCGCTCGTGACATTGTCGAGGCCGGCGATGAGGTTGAGCAGCGTGCTCTTGCCCGAGCCCGAGGGGCCCATCAGCGCTTCGAACGCGCCGTCGGGCATCTCGAGGTCGAGGTTCTTGAGCACCTCGACGGCTTCCTTGCCGCGGTAGTAGGTCTTGCCGACTTGGCTCAGCCGAATCAGCGTCGCTGCTGCTGCACCGCCGCTCTTGACTGCAGTGTTGGCTGCAGTGTTGGCTGCGGTGCTCGTTGGGGTTGTGCTCGCGTCGCTCATGATGCCGTCTTCTCCTTGACCTTCTGTCCGTCACGCAGGGTGGCCGGCGGAGACTTCACCAACTTCGTTCCGGGCTCCGGCCCACGCACCAACTCGAAATCACTGCCGAACGGTGGCCCGAGCTCGATGGCTCGCATGTGCACCGTATCGCCCTCGACCGCGAACACTACCTTGCCACCACCGCGCGTGGCGATGGCCGCGGCCGGCACGACCGTCTTGGGCGCTTGCTTGAGGGTGGCTTCATCGAGCGCCTGCGTGAGGAAGCTCACGCGCGCGGACATGTCCGGCAGCACGCCCGCAGTGTCATCGACGAACTTCACCTTCACGCCGACCGTGGCCTTGGCACGGTTCACGCGCGGCATGATCTCGAGCGCCTCGCCGCGAAAGCGCTTGGTCGGGTACGCGTCGAGCACGATCTCGCAGGGCGAGCCGATCTTCACCAGGTGCAGGCGCGCTTCGGGCACGTCGGTCTCGACCAGAATCGACGAGAAATCTGCCAGCTCGATGGTGCCACCGCGCAGACCCGGATCGGGGCCCACCAGCTCGCCTGGCTCGGGCGGCTTGTTGAGCACCACGCCATCCATGGGCGAGACGACCGCCAGGTTGCCCAGGCTCACGTGCAATGCCTCGACTTCGGCGTCAGCTGCACCGACTTCGGCCTGGGCAGCGTTGACCTGCTCGCTCAGCGCGGCCGCGCGCGACGCGAGATCGTCGGCTTGTGCTGCAGGTGCCGCACCGCGCTCGGCCAACGCCTTCTGACGTTGCGCTTGTTTCGTGGTCTCTTCGACGTTGGCGCGTGCGGTCAGCACCCGCGCACGTGCGCTCGCAGCGCGCATGCGGGCCGATTGCAGCGCCGCGAGCTTGTCGGCGCGATCGAGCTCGAGCAAGAGCTGTCCGGCCTTCACGTGATCGCCCTCGCGCACCGTCACCTTCGCCACGCGCCCCGGTTCCTTCGCGCCCACCTGCGAGCGCAGCTGCGGCACCACGTATCCGGTGGACGTCAGCTCGATGGACGCAGCCGCCGGCGACACCACGCTGATCTCGGTGAGCTCGACGTCGGTCTTGAAGATCTCGGCCTCGACGTACGGCTTGGCTTGCCGATAGCCCAGCAACGCGAGCCCCGCCACGATCGCCAACATCACGATGCTACGCAGCGGACCACCGCCCGCAGGCCGCACCTCGCGATCGATCTTCAACGACGCGAGATCAGAAGACAGGCTATCGGACATGACGGACGCCACTCCCTAGAGAAGAATAGAGAAGAAGCTCGCGGGTACCACGCGGGTAACACGTGGCACCCGTTCAGTGCGAGCACGCTTTATGGAGCCAAACGCGCCGCGTGGCAACGGGCTCCGCAGCATTCTGCGAGCCGGTCGCCGTTCGCTTACAGTCGACCAACGTGTGGAGGCAGAGTCTGGCCAGCCGCCAGCTTCGTGTAGCCGTCGACCAACACCTGCAACGCACCGCTAGCGGGGTCGAACATCAGACCGTGGATGGGCACCGCCTTGGGAATGAGCGGGTTCTGGCGGAGCATGGTGACGACGCGCTCGACGTTGCCGAGTGGATCGTGAAAACCGCCGAGCCATTCGCCCAAGCTCGGCCGCAGCGCGTTGATCGCCTCTTCGGGCACGCCGCTGTCGACCATCGCCCGGCGCAGCGCGTCCTTGTCGATCTGCGCCATGCCGCAGTCGCGATGGCCGATGACGAACACCTCTTCGCAGGCAAGGCCGTGGATCGCCACCACCAGTGAGCGCACCACGCCACCACCGGCATCCACCAGCGTGTTGCCGGCGTTCTTGATCATCTGCGCGTCGCCGCGCTTGAGCCCGAGCGCTGGTTCGAGGAAATCGACCAAGCGCGTGTCCATGCAGGTGAAGATGATCACCCGCTTGTGCGGTTCCTTGGACAGAGGGCGGTTGCGCTCTGCGACCCAAGCCGCGTTGTGTTGCAAGACTTCGTGAAGGATTGCCATGGGCGCCGGGCCTCCCAATGGCGCGTTTTCGCGCGCGATGCAAGCCCTACGTGCGCTGTCGCGACGTCTCAAGGCGTGACGACGATGGTCACGCAGCCCACCCCGCGGTCGTGATCGCCATCGTGAATCACGAACTCGGCGATGTACGTGCCGGGCGCGAGCCCCAGCGCGCTGACATCCCAGATGTCTTCCGCGTTGTATTTCAGGGCGGCACTGGCGCCCGCGGGCGGCGGATCGATCGGCGCGCTCTGCAGGGCTTGGTACACCGGTTTGCCGGCGGTGACCGCCTGAAGGTTGTCGTACTCTCCCTTGATGTACTGTGGGAAGTGCGGGGTGCCGCCGTTCTCCGCAGTGGCAGGCGCGATGTAGAGCGCAGGCTCGTAGAGGTATCCGTCCGGCGCCTTGGCGGTGCGGTCGCCGGGCTTCGTCACCGCACCGGTGGTCGCATCGACCTGTTCGCCGGGCGCGATGAAGGGCGCGCGCTCGTCGGTCACCCACAGCTTGATCTGCCCGTTCTTGCTGACCGTCTGGCCAACCGCGGGCGAAGAGGCCTGCAAGATCTCCGGCTCGTTGTTGATGGCCGGGTCGGTGCACAGTGACGGCAACGGCGGGCGACCACCATCGGGCCAGTTGCCCGGGGGCGGCACGCAGGTCAGGCCGAGCTCGCCCGGCCTGCAGGTGGGTGGAACGCCGGCGTCGCCGCTCTTCGGGATGCAGCTCGGCGGAAACTCGCCCGTACCGCAGTAGTGCGGGATGCCACCGTCGCCCGTCCACGGGACACAGCTCGGCGGAAACTCTCCATTGCCGCAGTAGTGCGGGACCCCGCCGTCCGCGAGCTTGGTGCAGCTGGGGCCAAATTCACCGACTCCACAGCCGCCCGGAATCGTGCCGCCGCCACACACCACCTTGACGCCTTTGGCATCGAGGCAGGCGCCCCAGGTGAGGAATTCGACCGTGCCCGAGCAGGTTTGGGTGCCGGTGGTGCAACAGCTGCGCGTGGCGCCGTCCATGGTGCAACCGGTGCCTTCCCCGGTGGGGTTGGCTGCCGAAGCGCCCGAACCTGCGGAAGAGCCGCCACCAGCTGCACCTTGGCCTGCTGTACCGCCGGCCACCGGCCTGCCACTGGAACAGCCTGCAAATGCCAGCGTTGCCAGCAGTGCAGTGGCGACCCGTCCCACGAACAGCGTCTTTGCGTAAGCCATACCCGACCCACCTCTCGGCTCTAACGGTGGGAGCAGCGATGGTTCGCGTTGAAACAAAATGTCGAGGGCTGGGACGGCGCGCGCGCTTCAGCTCGGCGGAGGCGGTGGGGGCGGCGGCGGCGGCGGCTTGACCACCGTGAAGCAGTTGATGGTGGCCGCCGAGGTCGATGGCGAGCACACCGTTCACGAACACCCATACGTCGTCATCGCCGCGGAAGGTGAACACCTCGCCGCCAGAGTACGTGAACTTGGTGCGCAGCTCGGTCGTGAAGTGGAAGTTGTTTGACGATGCCCTTCTGGCCTTGCCCGGAGAGCATCTGCAACAAGGTATTCAGATCGAACGGTATCTCGAAGTCGGGGTTGGTGTCGGGCGTGAAGTCGCGCACGATCGCCAGAATCTTCCCGCAGCTCTGATCGCGCACGAGCGTGCCGCCGTCGGCGCCATCGGCGCGAGGCACCGGCGCCGGGCCGCCCGCGCTGGCGATGGGTATGCTCGCATCGGAGTTGCCGAAGCTTCCCGTGCCGCTGCTGCCAGCACCCGCCGTCGCCGCGCCGCCGCCAACAGCGGCACTGCCCTGGGTAGCTTGCCCTCCCCGAGACGGCGAGTTGGAGCTCGCGCTGCAGCCCGCGAGCGCAAGCAGCGCGAGGCTCACACCTAGGATCGTCCCGGTAACTGCGCGCATCATGCCGCGGGCATGGCGCATTTGGGTCCGCATGCACGAGCAGCGCGCTCTCTCTTGGTCGAGCTCACTGCCACTGCGCCGACCAGCGCGCGATCGCCTCGCCGCCACGTGCGAGCAACGGCATCCCGAGGATCACCGACGGCACCAACGCCCCAAGCGTGGCTCCCGCCGCCGCCCGCGCGCGCTCGTGCGAGAGCCGATAGCGCTCGACACCCGTGATGGTGAGACAGGTGAAGTAGAAATACGCCTGCATCAGCAGGGCGATCACGATTGCACCCAGCTCGATCAACGGCGACACCGCAGAGGCGAGGGTCGTGACCGCGTTGTAGAGCAGAAACGCCGAGCCGTACGCTGCGCTGCGCAGCGCCACCGAGAAGCCCGCCTGGCCGCCGAACCAACGCGCCGACGCGTGAAAGCCGAGCGCCGACAGCAGCACCAGACCGTACGTCCAACCGAGCGTGGTGCCGAGCGCGGACAACACGTGGAACGCCACCGCTTGCACGGCTTGAAAGCCGTAGACGTGCACGCGCAAGTACATGGCGTCGGTGAGGAGCGAGCTGAGCGTCAGGCACAGCGCCACCCAACCGGTGAACACCAGCGGTCGCGCCACGCCGCCTTCGGGCAAGTGCGCGAAGAGTGTGAGCGCGTCGAGCAACACGGCTTTGGCGGTGCGCACGAAGCGCAGCGGGTTCCACAGCGAGCCACTCTCCCAGGCCAGCGGAAAGCGCAGGCCACCGCGCTCCTGACACGCCACGCACATGGACGCACCCCACGGCGCATCCACGGCGCACTCGCTGCACGCGTAGCTGCCACAGCGCTCGCAAGTGAGCGACGCGCGGCGTACGGGATGTGTGGCGCAGACGGTGGTCTCCACGCAAGCTCTCTCACGCTTCGACGGACAGTCTGGCACGCAGCAGCGAGCGCAGCGACGCACACACTTGGGCATTCCTAGGCTTAGGGGGGTGGACAATTGCTGATGTCCGCGTAAGTTCGTCGCCGTGTGTGAGGAGGAGTCGAAGCCATGCAGATGAGTCGAAACTCGGGTCGGTCTTCTCAAAGTGGTTCGCAACGTGGTTCTCAAAGCGGTTTGTCCGTGTGGGTCAGCGTATTGGCCGCTGCGGGGCTATGTTTGGCCGCTTGCGGCAAGAGCAGCGACAACCGGCCGCGCTATGCCTCGTCGATTGCGGGCGCGGCTCCTACAGCGCCCATTTCGTCGCTCAACGCTACGCAGATTCAGCAGATCTGTTCGAGCTACGACGCCTACGTGAATGCGTTCGTCGACGTGAATCAGCTCGCGTACCTGGCTTGCATTCCCGGTGCGCTCTTCGGCTCGCTCACACGTGAAGCGTGTCAGACCAGCCTAGCCAACTGCATGGCGGTGTTCACGCCGCCGGTGCAAGTCAGCGCCAAGGCGTCGAACGTGCAAGTCTGTGCGAGCTCGCTCGCGCAGTGCCAAGCCACCGTGGCGCAGCTCGATGGTTGCGTGAACGTCAACGTCGACCGCGCGCTGGCCGTGGTGACCAGCTGGTCGTGCGACATGGTCGGCAACCCGACCTACAAAGCCATGGTGCAGCCCACGGGCGGCCTCGTGAACGTGTGCGCCGACGTCAACGGCGCCTGCAACAATTTCGCGCAGGTCCAGACACCTCAGTAGCGCCGAGAGAGAGCCACGCCAGAACCACGCGAAGAACACGAGCGCGCGCATGTCCCAAGTTGTACAGCGACCACCAGGCCCACGCGGCGTGCCGGTGCTCGGCTCGCTGAACGAGCTGCGCAAGGCACCCACCACCTTCCTACTCGAGCTCGCCAACACCTACGGACCCATCGCCTATGCGCGCTTCGGTCCGACGTCGGTCTACATCATCAACGATGCGGCGCTCATCGAAGAGTTGCTCGTGGGCAAGCACCGCGACTGCATCAAAGACCTGGGCACGCGCGAGCTGGTCGCGCTGGTGGGCACGGGCCTCATCACCAGCGAAGGCGACTTCTGGCGCAGGCAGCGCAAGCTCGCCGCGCCACCGCTGCAGCCCAAGCGTATCGCCGGCTACGCACAAGTCATGGTCGACTGCGCCGAGCGCATGCTCGCGGGCTTCCGCGACGACGAGGTGCGCGACATCCACCTCGACATGACGCAGGTCACGCTCGAGATCGTGGGCAGGACCTTGCTCGGCATCGACCCACGGCGCGACGCCGAGCACATCCGTCACGCGCTCGAGCGGGCGATGGAGTACTTCGACAAGCAGCTGCGCACCATTCAGGGGCTATTGCCGCTGTGGGTGCCCACGCCCGATCGCATCCGCTTCCGCAAGGCCATGGTGGAGCTCGATCGCATCGTGTACCGCATGATCGATCACTGTCGCAATCACGATGCCGACGCCGAGCACCTGCTGGCGCGCTTGCTGCTCGCGCGCGACGACAACGACCAGCCCATGACCGACAAGCAGCTGCGCGACGAAGCCATCACCATGCTGCTGGCGGGTCACGAGACCACCGCACTCACGCTTTCGTACGCGACCTACTTGCTCTCCGAGAACCCGCCGTGTGCTGCGCGCCTGCGCGCGGAGATCGACAGCGAGCTGAGCGGCAAGAGCGCGCGCGTGGAAGACCTTCCCAAGCTGCGCTACCTCGATGCCGTCGTGAAAGAAACCCTGCGCCTGTATCCACCTGCGTACGCGATGGGTCGTGAGGTGGTGCGCGACTTCGAGCTCGGCGGCTACACGCTGCCGGCCGGCAACCAGGTCATGATGAGTCAGTACGTGATGCATCGTGACGCGCGCTACTTTCCCCAGCCCGAGCGCTTTGTCCCAGAGCGCTGGCTCGAGCCCAGGAGCGAGCCGCTGCCGCGCTTCGCGTATTTCCCGTTCGGCGGCGGGCCGCGCACCTGCATCGGCAACCACTACGCGCAGATGGAAGCCGCGCTCGTGCTCGCCACCATGACACAGCAGGTGGAGCTGCGCGTCGTGCCGGGGTACAAGCTGCAACTGGCTCCGATCGTGACCTTGCGACCGCTGCGCGGCCTGCCGGTGCTGGTGCGGCGACGCAAGCCGGCCGTACGCGCGGCGCCCGACGCCGCGGCGCTCAGTGCGTAGCTCGCTTGCATTTGCGACTTGCTCGCGTGCTCTCGGGGTGTAGTTCATGGGTTGGTCGCGGCGCTGCCGCGTGGAGGTGCCACATGCTTCGCACTCTCGGACGATTTTGGTGTGCGTTCGTGCTGACGGTCGGGCTCAGCGCTTGCGCCAAGTCATCGGAGCCGCCAGCTGGCGACGCGGGGTCCTTTGGCTGCAGCTACGACAGCAAGCACTACGCGGTCGGCCAAGGCTTCAAGTCGAGCGACGGCTGCAACGACTGCTCCTGCGGGTCGAACGGGCAGGTGGCTTGCACCACGCGGGCGTGTGCCGACGGCGGACTGCCAGCGACACTGCACTGGTACAAGACCTGCGGCGCGCCGGTGTGCGGTCCACAGTTCGACGGACCTACCGGCAAGCCACTGTGCACGAGCGAGCGCGTTGGTGCCAGCTGCAACGGCGAGGGCACCCAGTGCGACCCGAGCCTGGGCTGCGGCGTCAACCTGATCTGTGCCAAGAGCGACCCCACCATGAATCCGGGCGGCTGTCCGATATCGCGCGCCCGCTTCAAAGACGACATCCGTTACCTCGACGCGCAAGAGCGCGCGCAGGTCGCCGAGCAACTCTTGGCCACTCCGCTCGCACGCTGGCGCTACAAGCACGATCCGACGCACTCCGACCACGTCGGCTTCATCATCGAAGATGTCGAGCCGAGCCCGAGCGTGGATGGCGACAAGGTGAACCTCTACGGTTACACCAGCATGGCGGTGGCCACGCTACAGGTGCAGGCCGAGCAGCTCCGCGCGCTGCAAGCCGAGATCGCACAACTGCACAAGCAGCTGGACCGACTGCAGAAACCACGCGCGCAACGCCGAGCCACCGCGGGCGACTGACGGCCGCAACTGTCGCGCGCATCACGCCCCTGCCTCGACTTTCGCGCAGCGCGTCGGCAAGATGCGCGTGGCTGGCCGAAGCTGTCGCTGCGCGCATCGACGCGCTTCGTGACACCCGAAGGGGTGAGCGGGTGCTGCGCAAGCACGGTCGCCACGTCGATGAGCACACCGATGAGCACACCGATGAGCACACCGATAAGCGCACCGATGAGCGCACCGATGAGCACGCTGCACAGCCCGCCGAGCAGGCCGCGCTGCACGCCTGCTATGAGGCCTCGGCGCGGGGGCGGCAGCTCCTGGGCGCATCGGCTGGCAAGCCGGTGCTTCGATTGCTCGGTGCAGCGCCTGCGTCCGGCACCGGCCCCGAGCGTGGGCGAGTTCATCTGTTGCGGTTTCATGGTGTGCTGGCACCGCATGCGAAGCTGTGGTGATGAAGGAGCGACGCATCAAGGTTGCCCTCACCAGCGACCACCATTTCGAGCAAGCAGGTTTCGAAACCCGGCCCTGATGAGCTCGAGGAAGCCCGCAACGCTGGTAGTGCGACCACCCATCTCAGGTGACGCTTCCTGCGACGCTAGCGTGAGCTCGAGACGGCAAGGATATCATCGAGCACGGCGCCCAGCGTGCTGCGCAGCTCTGCCGCGTCGACGTAGCGCGCTTGCGAAGT
>JADGRE010000182.1 GCA_017881185.1 Pseudomonadota bacterium
CAGGAGTAGTCGAAGTGCGCCCAATCCACGCCGAAGGTCACGGCAAGGTTGTTGTTGATGCTGGGCACGGGCCCGTTCTGAATCACCGGGATCGACGCGCGCAGACCGACGCCGATGCCGTCGTCGTTCCACCACCACTGGTTGGCCCACTGGTACACCAGGTGTGGCTCGAGCTCGACGTCGTACTTGGTGTGATCGTTCGGATTGCGGATCTGCGCGTGGGCCTGCGCGCAGCTGAGCATCACGGCGCAGGCCGCGGCACATGCTGTCGCGAACGCGGTGAGGGTGGTGAAGGCGTTGGACTTGCTGCGTCGAGCGCCTGCGAGTTGCTCGTGCGGTGTTGCGTTCTGCATGCGAGGTCTCCTCACTGTCGGCGGCCTTTGTCCTGCGTTTGAGCGCACAAGGCAAGTCGCCGGCCATGCCCACTCAGAGTGGGCCCAAGCGCTTGCATGGTTGAAAAATTCACCCAGCGGCGGTCTTGCGCGCCTGGACACGCGCGTAAAGCGCCTGTTTGCCCAGCGGCGCCAGCTCCGCCAACGCGCGCACCGTGTCACGCACGGAGCTGCCGCTTTCGAGCAGTGCAGCGATCTTGCTGTCCAGCTCGTCGAGATCGGCCTCGCTGGCTTCGCTCGAGACCAGCTCGTCGCGACCTGCGATGACCACGGTGATCTCGCCGCGCGCGCCGTCGGCGAAACGCTCCGCCAGCTCGCTCGCGGTGCCACGCGCCACTTCCTCGTGCAGCTTGGTCAGCTCTCGGCACACCGACAGCTGGCGGTCGGGCGCAAGCAGCGGGGCTAGCTCGCGCAGCGTCGCGGCCAGGCGTTGCGGCGACTCGTAGAGCACGGTTGCGCTGCTGTCGGCCGCAATCGCCGCGAGGGCCGCGCGCCGCCGCTTGCCGCTGCGCGGCACGAAACCCACGAAGCGAAAGCTGTCGGCCGGGATGGCTGCGACCGTCAGTGCGGCGATCGCAGCGCAGGCGCCCGGGATCGCCTCCACTTCGAAGCCTGCCGCGCGCGCCGCCTGCACCAGCTCGCTGCCAGGATCGCTGATCAGCGGACTGCCCGCGTCGCTCACCAGCGCCACATGCTTGCCCAATGAGAGATCTTCCAACACGCGCTCCAGATCGCGCGGCCCGGAGTGCGCATGGAACGCTCGCAGTGAGCGCGCAATGCCGTGGCGTTCGCACAGCGTGCGCGTGTGGCGGGTGTCTTCTGCCAGCACCACGTCGGCTTCGCGCAGCGTGCGCAACGCGCGCAAGGTGATGTCCTCGAGGTTGCCGATGGGCGTGGCCACGATCGCCAGGCGTCCGGTCGCCGCTTTGTCAGGCTGCGTCACGCGTCGAAGGCGCCTTCGCCCAGCGTGTCGGCAAGATACTGCTTGAGCTTCATCTGCAGGCGCTTTTCCAGCTGACGCACGCGCTCGCGGCTCACGCCGAAGCTGTCGCCCAGCTCCTGCAGCGTGCGCGGCTCGTCGGTGAGCATGCGCTCGTGGAAGATCTGTGCGTCTTTGCCCTTGAGCGTGTTGCCGAATTCGGCCAGGCGCTCCTTGAGCAGCGAGCTCATCTCGGCGTCGGCGAGCACGCTGTCGGCGCCGGCGAGCTTGTCGGGCAGGAAGTCTATGCGGCTCTGCGACGAGCCTTCGCTGGCATTGACGGGCGCGTCCAGCGACATGTCCCCGGCAGCCAGGCGTCGATCCATCTGCACCACTTCTTCGGTGGCTACATGCAGGCGTTCGGCGATGGTCTCGGGTGTCGGATCGATGCCGAGCGCCGACAAGCGCGCCTTCTCTTTGCGCAGGTTGAAGAACAGCTTGCGCTGCGCCTGCGTGGTGCCCACTTTCACGAGGCGCGCGTTGTTCAAGATGAAGCGCAAGATGTACGCGCGGATCCACCACGCGGCGTAGGTCGACAGCTTCACGCCCTTGTACGGATCGTACTTCTTCACGGCCTGCATCAGGCCGATGCTGCCTTCTTGGATGAGGTCGCTGATGTTCTTGTGGGCGCGCCGGTAGTCGTAGGCGATCTTCACCACCAGGCGCAGGTTCGCGGTGACGAGCTTGGCAGCGGCCTCGACGTCGCCGCTCTCGAAGTAGCGCACGGCAGCCTCGTGCTCTTCGTGTGGCGTGAGCAGCTTGTAGCGCTGCACGTCCCGCATGTACGCCTGCAGCGGATCGTAGCGAGCGAGCGGCGCGGCCTTGCCCACGGTGATCGCCGTGCTGCGCGCGCGCGCAGGCAACGCGGTCTCCAGCTCGGGGTCGTCGACCAGCTCGGCCTCGACTGCGTCGGCGTCGAGCTCGGGTTCGTGGCCCGGCTCGTGATCCGGTTCGTGATCCGGTTCGTGATCGTGCTCGCGCTCGGTTTCGTGCTCGGGCTGGCCGTCGGTCTCGCCCTCGCTTTCGCCATCGAGGCCGTCATCGCCCTCGTCGTGGCTCTCGCCGCCGCCGTCCACCGCCTGCCGCGCTGCGCGCGGTGGCGTCGAGCGGGCCGGGCGGGCGGCGCGGGGAGTCTTGGTCTGTGGAGGACGCGTCATGGCGGGTTCGCGGTGCTGCATCCTAGTCAGCGCGCCACGCCTCGGCAATCCGAACCCGATGTGACCGATGTCGCTACCGATACTTGCGGCAGGCCGGCCTCAGAAGCGCAGTCGGGCCGGCCGGAGCACGGCGATCAGCTCGTCGTCCTCCTGGAACAGCGCCAGCTCGATGCCGACGCTGCCGTCGGCCTGGCGGCGCGACCACACCTGCGTGGGTTCGATGTCCTGCAGCGCCTTGACGCTCTGTGGCGCGCGCCACGAGGTCCCGATGTACTCGGGCTCGCTCAGCATGGCCTCGAGGCCTGCGTCGTCTGCCAACGCGCTCAAGGTCGTGCACTGCAGGTGCGGCAGCGTATTGAGCGCGCGCAATACGTCGCTGCCAGCGCGAATCTGCAGCTCAGCGGCGTAGCTCGGCGACGCCGCCAGCGCGGCCTGTATGCTGCACACCATCGAGGCGTCGAGTGCCATGCCGCGCCCCGCAGGATTCTTGCCGACCTGGCCGACCACCAGCACCGCCTCGCGCAGCGCTTCGTGCAGCAGCTGTGCGTCGGCGTCGCGCAGGATGTCGACGATCTCTTCGCCGATGTCGTCCGGCAAGACCAAGTAGCTGTCGTCCTCGCCCACGTGAAAGGGCGGCTGCAGCATGATCGGCCCGCTGCCTGCGCGTCGCACTTCTTCGAGCTGAGCGCCGTCCGCGAAGAGCACGACGAGCGCGGTGCCTATGAACGACTGTGCCGGTTGCGGAGCCTGTGAGGGTTTCGGCGTTGTCAGGTTCACCAGTTGCATCGGCCGCGCCTCCTTGTGCACGCGGGGTCGCAGAGCCCCACGCGTGCTCGACTCTGAGCACGCGTGAGCCACGCGTCAAAGAAAGCGCAACGCTATGTAGGGAAGGCTGGGAGCAATGCGCGCGCGGCTGCACTCGCGCGCCGCTCAGGCGCTGGCGGAAGCGCTCGCGCCCGGCGCGGATACGCCAGCTGCGTCGTATGCGCGCTCGTCGCGGCCGTCTACTGGCTTGCCCCGGAACCAGCTGCCGCCGTCGGGATCTTTCAGCACTTCGCCCACGCCACCCGGGTGGCGGATGCGCAGTGCGCTGTGCGACCCCGCCGCGACCGCGAACGCGCGCTGCTCGGGCAGCTCCATGCGGTTCAAGTGGAAGGCGACGCGCTCGGCGTCGAAGTCGAAGCTCTGGCTGAGCGTGTGCGCTTGGCCGACGCGCGGACAAAACGCTTCGTCCAGCACGAGCACTGCGCTCGCTTGGCGCACGAACTCGGCGTCTCCGTCGTGCGTCACGAGCCACTGCGTGAGGATGCGGCGCAGCACTGCATAGAGCCGCTCGCGCTGGCCGAGCGCCGCGAGGTACAGGCGGTCGCGATTCTCGTAGACGACCATTCGGTCGCTGAGATCGAGGTCGGGCAGGTCGCTGGCGAATTCACTGGTGACGGCACGCAGCGCCGCACGGAACAACGCCGAGACCGGTGCCCCCTTGTGCAGCGCCAGATAGCGCGCGGTGAGCGGCATCACGTAGCCGCGGATCAGCATGATGTGCGCGCTGATCAGGAAGTAGCCCTCGATGCCTTCGTCCCGGCTGTAGGTGTGGCAGCCGACGACGTACTCGCCCTTGGCCTTGCCGTAGCCTGCCACCGGAATGGTCTCGATCTTGTATTCGTCGCGGCGCTCGAAGAATTCGGTGCCCGGCAACAGCGTGTAGCCGAAGATGTTGATGTTGGTGAACACGCTGATGAGCTTGTCGAGGTTCTGCTCGAACTCGGGCAGGTTGTCGCCGGGCAGGCCCCAGATCAGCTCGGTCGCGATCTGCACGCCCTGCTCGGCCATGGCCTTGGCGATGGGCTCGTAGCGGTTGCTCTTCATGTTCTTGCGGTTGCTGAGCTTGAGCGCCAGGGGCGTGAGCGTCTGCAACGCAAGGTTGTAGTGCTGGAGCAGGCCGTGACGCTGCAGCAGCAACACCACTTCCTGCACGCGGTCGTTGTGCGTCTTCGACCACGAGGTGGCGAAGGTAGAGGGCCGGCCGGTGCGCTCGCGCAGCTCGACGATGATCTTGGCCTTGTCGAGGTCTTCGGCGAGCGCGCCGAAGTTGGAGTCGCACAGCCAGATGTCCTGCACGCCGCCGTCGATCAAGCGCTCGAAGTCGGAGCGGATGCGCGAGAGGCTGTGCTGGTACATCTTGGTGCCGATGGCGCCCGTGCCCCATTCGCAGAACGCGCACTTGAACGGACAGCCGCGGCTGGTCTCGTAGGCCACACGCGGGAAGCGCGCGTTGCCGGCCTCGTCGCGTAGCGTGAGCACGTCGAGCGCGGAGGGCAAGGTGTCGAGGTCTTTGAAGCGCTCGCGCTTCTCGGTCTCGCAGAGCTCGCCGTCGCGCACGAACGCGATGCCTTTGACTTGCGGCCACTGCGCGCGTTCGCTGCAGTCGAGCCACTCTTGGAGGCTCGCTTCACCTTCGCCGAGCACCACGAGATCGATGCCGTCGTCGAACAAGAAGTCGCGCGCGCGTTGCACGTGCGGTCCGCCGACCACGATGCTGATCTGCGGACAGCTGGCACGCACGTGCCGGATGGCGTCGAGAAACTGTGCTGCGTTCCAGGTGTAGATGCTGAAGCCGACGACCGGTTGCACGCCTTGCGCGAGCGCGGCCTGCGCGCGTGCCAGCTCACGGCCGTCCCACTGCGAGTGCAGCCAGGGCTCGATCTCTTCGCTCTGCAGGAAGTGCACGAGCTCGACGTCGGTGTCGGCCGCCGTCGCGCCGTACTTGGCGAAATAGGCCTTGAGCCGACCCGTGGTCATCGGGACGGCCGAGAATTGCTCGGTATCGAGGCTGAACAACCAGACGGGGCGGCGCTTCACAGCGGCTGCCAATAGCACTGATCGGGCACGAAGCGAAGGGCCGGGCGTAGCCTGCTAGTAGCCTGCTCAGCGGGTGTGGGCCTTGCCTTTGCCGTGGCCCGGCGTGGCTGGGCCTACGGCGGATGGGGCCACGCGGAGGGCTCCCAGGATGCCGCCCAAGCGCAGGCGTAGCGCGCCATCGGGGCCGAGGGCGCGGCGCCACTCGGGCTGCAGGCCCAGGATTTCGAACAGGCTCTTGGTGCGGTCGCTCTTGTTCTTGTAGGTGTCGCTGAACTTCAGCTCCAGGATCAGGTCTGGCCGCGACAGGCGCAGCGGGTTGCCAAGGCGCACCGTGCCCGAGCCGCTGACCTTGAGGTCGCGTCCGTTCGACGAGAAGCGCGAGAGGGTGGACACGCCTTCCTGCGTTTGCAGCGCCAGCTCGAAGGTGCCGGCGTCGACTTCGTCGAGCGTGAGCCCGCTCGGCATGCCGGGCGCTTTGATCTTGGCTTTGCCATCGCCCAGGTGCAGGCCGGCCACCTTGAGCTCGATGTTGCCGCTCGACTTGAGCGCGTCATCGGGCAAGACCAGGCTCACCGTGCCGCTGGCCGTGCCCTTGAGCGGTGCACCGACGAAGCTGCCGAGGCCCAGCTGCTGCAGGTCGAGGTCGGTCAGCTCGGCGTCGATGTGCTGGCCTTCACTGTCCTGGCCGACCTTCGCGCTCAGGCTGCCGGCGCCGACCTCGGCGTCGATGCTCAGGTTGCGCGAGCCCAAGAGCAGCGAGAACAACGACGCACGCGCGCTGATGCGATCGAAGTGCAGGTTCGTGGCTGGCGCGTCAGCTGTGGCGGCGGGTCGACTGAGCGACACGTCCTCGAGCGATACGCCCGTCAGCCACGACGGACGCAAGTCGCCGATGCTGAGCGTAAGCGCATCGGGCCCGCCGTTGTCGCTGACCTTGCTCACGATGAAGTCGCGTGCCTTGTCGTACGGAAAGGTGAAGTACGCGCAGATCACGAAGGCGACGCTGAAGAAGCTCGAGTAGCCGCCGTAGACCAGCACTTTTTCGCGGATGGAGGATCGGGTCATGCTGGTCTCACTCGCCCTTGGCGTTGTCGGTGTCGTCGTGGCTGCCGTCGGACTTGCCCTTGCGCGAGCTGCCCGCTTGCTTGTCGTAGGTGAGAATACCCAGCTTCACGTTGTATTGGTCGCCGGGTTGGTAGTGATCGAACTGAATCTGGTTGATGGCCACCGGGTGCCCGCTCTCGACCACGCTCGAGAGCAGGTTGATCACGGGGGTGAGCCCCACTTGTGGCAACGAGACCGTCACGCTGCGGCGCAGGTACTTTCCCACCTGCTTCTCGGGCTGGTCGGTGACTTCCTGCAGCGTGACGCCCTGCTTCTTGGCCTCGGACTCCAGGAACGAGCCGAGCGACGGGGTCTTGTTGGCGTACAAGTGCTCTGCAGCCGTGCGCTCTTCCATCAGGTGCGAGAGCTTGCCGCGCTGCTGTGCGAGGCGGTCGAGCACGCTGCGCAGCTCGTCGTTGTCGCTCTCGATCTCGGTGTTGCGCATGGTCAGCATCACCGGTGGCAAGAGCAGCGCTGCGCACGCTACCGCTGCGCCCAGCATGCTCAGCAGCCGGCGCTCGCGCTCGTTGAGGTTCTCCCAACTCTCGCGAATGCGATTGAAGATGGCGCTATTCATCGGAGCTCCTCTTGTGCTTCTTCACCGCGGGCGCGTCACCTGGACACTGCAGCTTGGCTTCGAGCTGGTAGTTGATCTGGTCGGTGCTGCGGCCGGGCGAGGTACGCCCACGCTGGATGTCGACGAAGCAGCCGTGCGCCTCTAGCTTCGAGACGATCTCGTCGCGCTGCTCGATCGACGCCAGCGCCCCCTGCAGCTCGAACGAGCCTTCCTTCTTGTCTTCGGCCAGATCGATGCGCACGTGACGCACCTCGTGGGTGATGCTGGAGGGCACCGCATCCGAGAGCGCAGCCAGCGCGTCGTAGGCGTCGAAGCGCGGCAGCGGGTTGTCGTTCTGCGGCGCGCTGAGCAGGGCCTCGACCTTGTGCGGATTCTTCTCGCCTTCGCCGAAGATGGCCTCGGTGGTGTCCTCCAGCTGCTTGCTCAGAGCTGCTTGCTCGCCGAGCAGCACCGACTGGCGCGTCTTGAGCGAGACCATGCTGCACAACAGCACCGCCACGGCGCAGCCGATGACCAGGTTTACCTGGCCTATTAGCTCGTTTCTGCCGCGCTTGGACGCAAACTCCCCGGTGCGGAAGTTGATGCGCTTGCCGGGCGTGCTGCCACGAGCGGCGAGCGCCGCGGCGCGTGCGAACACCGGCAGCTCGGCGGTGGCCGCGAAGGTCGCGTCCGGAAGCACGAGCACTTGCGTTGGAATGCCGAGCTCGCGCGACAACCACGGCGCCATCTCGGCGAGTGGCCCGTCGCCGCACAGGTGCAGCTCACTGAGCGGGGCGCCGCCGCCCGAGAGATACGCCGCGATCGACCGTTGAATCGCCTGCAGCAGCTCGCCGGCGCGCTTTGGAAGCGTGTCGCGTCCCGCCGAGAGTGTGCGCGCGAAGCAGGCACGGCCCTGGGTGAGCACGCACAGGTTGGTCTGCAGGTCGCACAGCTCGAGCACACCCACGGTGCCGACGGCCAGCGCCGGACACAGCGCGCGCAGGCCATCGAGCGCTGCAGCACCCACGGCCACTTGCCGCGGGTCCGCTGCGCCGGTGCCCTGAAAGAGCTCGATGTGCTCGCGCACGCGGTCGCGCAATGCCGCTGCCGCCAACAGCTTCAGCTGCGGGCCGTGCATGTCGATGGGCTGGTAGTCGACCACTGCGTCGGCGACGTCGAAGGGCAGCATCGCCTCGAGCTCGAACGGGAGCACCTCGCCGATGCGCTTGCTCGCCGCGGCCGGCAGCTCGACCACGCGCAGCGACGCGTGCTCGCCGTCGAGCGAGCTGACGCAGGTGTCGGGCGGTTTGCCGAGCGCGCGCAGCAGGCTTGCCAGTGCTTCGTGCACTTCCACGTTCCGGCCGGGGCTCTCGGGCGCTTCGGCCAGCGGAATCTGCAGGTAGCGCTCCATCTCGATGCCACGGAAGCCCGTCTTGAGAACGGCTCCGCGCAGCGCGCTGCGGTCGATGTCGATGCCTAATATGCGTGCCATGGTTTGTGCTCGCTTCTAGTCGAGGCGGTAATAGTGAATGGCGCCGAGGCCGGTTGGGCCGCCAGCGTTCGGCGGTGGCGGATGCCAGCTGGAGTCGAAGTTGACGACGGTGTTGGTCCGCACGGTGCTGTGGCCGACGCGGGCGGTGATCTGGATCGTGAAGATTTGCGCCTTCATCGCCATCGAGTTGGTGATTCTGGTGACGGCATCTGCTGGCAACTGCGCTTGCCACAACCCTTTCTGCCCCCCAGTCGGCGGCGCGAGCATCGCGATCATCGAGTACAGCTGACCCGTGCCCTGCACGAAATCGACGAAGTCTTTGGGCGTACCGAACCACGGAATCGGCGCGAAGCTGCGCACCATGCCCAGCAGCGTGACGAACATCGATGCTTGCATCGGGTCCTGGCAGAGCGGCTGCAGCTGCGCGGTCGTGTCCGAGCACACGCGCGCCAACAGCACGTCGGCGGGCGCCTCGTTCGGGTTGATTCGTCCGGCTCCGTAGATCGTGATCTGCCGCGAGCGCGGGTCGTCAGGGTTCTTCTGCACGAAGGTCGCCCAGAAGTCGTCGCTGATGCCGCGGACCATGCGTAGCTCTTCGAGCGAGTCGAACGGTGCGTTCTTGACCCGGTACGGATCGTTGAAGCGCGAGTAGATGTCGTCTTCGCCGCCGCCAGGTGTCACGGTCAACGCGCCCGGATTGAACACGGTCTTCTGCTCGTCGGCGTCCCACCAGTCGATGATGTCCGAGACGATGTCGAGGCGCCCGGTCTGCTGGCCGTCGGGGTCGAGCTTGTCGAAGAGCGCGTCGTACGGGCTCTGCGGGAGGAAGCCGCCCATCATCGAGTACAGCTCCATAGCCATGCGCTTCGCGGCTTCGGGGTCGGTCGTGTAGACTGGGTTGTTGACGTTGATCATGCTGTTCTCAGGGAACGCTACGATCTTGAAGCTGCCGCCGGTATCCTTGAGGCCCTGCATCTGGTTGAAGTCGATGCCGGTGCCGGTCGACGAGAGTTTGGCGTCGTTGTAGTTGGCAAATGGCGCCAGGATGGTGTTCGCGAACTGCCAGACGTTGAGCTGCTGCGCCGAGTGACCGATCAGCGCGTTCATGAGCATCTGGATCACGCCGTTGTTGATCAGCGGCTCGCTGTGGATCAGCAGGCGCGTCAAGTTCGTGCCGCTGCGCGCGAGGTATTCGGCCTTCAGGCGGTCGCGCTGACTCACCGACACCTGGAACTCGGTGCTGGTGTTCTTCATCATCTCGCTGACGAACACCGTTATCACCGCGATCACGGTCAACACCATCACGAGCGCCACGCCTTGCTCGCGGGGCGAGGGCCTGCGCCGGCGCGCGGCACGTGCGTGCTCTGAGGGTTTGGTGTGTGCGGGGGCTTGGGTCATTGCAGGTAGTTCGCCCCGTTGAGCCCCCACACCATCGGGAAATAGGTGCGCGTGCCGAAGGTCTGGTCGGGGCCGTGGCCGCTCAAGTTCGGTACGGTGAGCAGGATCTTGGCCTGGGTCGGCAGACGCATTTGTTGCTGCCCCGACGGCTGCGTATCCCACTGCTGCACCCACATCGTGGTGGTGGGATCGAGGAACGAGAGCGAGAACCTGCGCACATTGTGAATCAGGATCTCGGACCTGCCGCCCTTCTCGGGATCGTCGTCGACGCGCCGCTGCTCGCGCCGTGCCAGCACTTGCTCCCCGCTCTTGTTCTCGTGCGTCACGAAGTACGAGACCTCGTTCTGATCGGACTCGTGAGCGTTGCGGTACAGCCGGCGATGCGAGAACGCGCAGAAATCCACGCGGGTGCCGCTGCCTTTTTCCTTGGCGATGAACGCGGTCAGCATGGGGTGCTGCTGGCTCAACGGGTTCAGCTTGTTCGTGTTGTACGACACGTAGGCCATCGACAGCTCTTCGGCCATGCGCTCCATGCCGCTGGCGATCTCGTGTGAACGATCGAGCTCGTCTTCGATGCGCTGCTTGTTGTGCGAGGTCTGGATGAACGCGCTGTACAGCAGCGTGCAGATGATGGAGAGGATCGCCATTGCCACCATGACTTCGATCATGGTCATGGCGGCCCGCGCACGGCGTGTTGTGCTGGAAGGCGCGCGTGTCATCGGCTACCGCCCAGGAGCCCACCGAAGGGAGAGGCTGGCTGTGCCGGCGCGCTGGTGGCGCCGGTGCTGCCCGGTTGGCTCGCTCCCGTCGGGCCGGACTGACCCGGCGGCAAGCTGTTCGGGTCGACCGGATTGGGTGGCTGTTCCGCGACCAAGTATTGCGTCACGTCGAACGAATGATCGCGGCTGCCTTCCTTCCACATCACCGTCACGGTGACGCGCTTGATCTGAGCCTCGAACGAAGCTTTGAGCGATGGGTACACGAACTGCATCGCCATGGACGCCAGGCCGTCGACCGGACCACCGCCGCGCAACATCTGTGTCGGGTCGGTGGTCAGCGCATCGATGGGCGAAGACTCGGGCGGTGGGGTTGCGCCAGTGGCGCCGAGTGCCGCGGCACCGACTGCGGCGCCTGCGGGCAACGCGCCGGGAGCGCCCGGTGTTTGTCCCGGCACTGCTGTCGGGCTCGCACCCGCTGCTTGCCCAGCCTTCCCGAGCAAGCTTCCATTGGCGAGCGGATTCTTCGACGGGTCGCCGAACATCGTGTCGGGCATCAGGATCGGGTTGATGTCCCACTTGCAGCTGAAGCCATCGAGCGGCGCGTCTTCGCAGCAGCTGTCCTGGCCCTGCGCGTAGACGGCGGGCATGCCTTCTTTGGCGATCTTCTCTTCGATCTCACCCATCTTGCAGCGCACCAGCAGCGCGGCGACGCTGGTCTTGCGCGCGCGTGTGGCCATGCGGATGGCGCCGGCCTCCGTGGAGAACACCGCGCTCAAGCAGATGGCGAGGATGGCCATCGCCATCATCACCTCGAGCAGCGTGAAGCCTTGGGCCTTGCGCGTCATTGCGCTTCGACCTCCGAGCCCTTGGTGTCAGCTGACTTGCCTTCGTCGTCGTCGTTGTCGAGCAGGTCGTGCGGCTCGTAGGCCTCGGCGTAGATCTTCACGCGCCCGGTGAGCGCGCGGATCTC
>JADGRE010000368.1 GCA_017881185.1 Pseudomonadota bacterium
CGCGTCGATCCCGGTGATTCAGAACGGGCCCGTGCCCAGCATCAACAACAACCTTGCCGTGACCTTCGGCGTGGATTGGGCGCACTTCGACTACTCCTGTGGGCCCGGCTACGCGTGCTCGGGCAACGACGTCTGGGTGCCCATCGCCGCGCAGTGGAACTTCTTTCTCACCGAAGCCGTCAGCGTATTCCCGGAGCTGGGCTTGGCCGTGCAGCACTCCACCATCAGCACCGACGTGCCCTACGTCGCAGGCGTATGCACGCGCATCCGCGGCGTCGCGTACTGCGGAAGCGACTCGCACACGCGCCTCGATCTCGTGATGTGGTTGGGCGCGCGCTTCATGCTCAGCCGCAGCGTGGGGCTCACGTTGCGCTTGGGTACGCCGTCGCTGCTGGCCGGCGTCAACTTCCTGTTGTAAGCAAGGCGCACCACAGCGCGGGCGGTGATGGCCGCGCATGGGCACAGCCGCACGCTCAGAACTGCGCGGTCGCCGACGCAAACAGGTTGATGGTCAGGTCGCTATCCAGGCGCAAACGCTTGCCGGGCGTGTCGATGATCGGCCGATGCAGCGGATTCCACTGCCCCGTCCCCGCGCCGCAGTCACTGGCTCGCGTCACGCCTGCGTTGCAGGCAGGCGCGTCGGTCAACAGGTGCGGCTGCTCGTAGCCGAAGCCCAGACCCAAGCGGAAGCGCACGTAACGCGCCGCTTGCATGGCCAGCGCGGCCTCGAACGCCAGGCGCGCATGCGCGTCCACGTTGGTCAGCCCGGTGAAGCGCACGGGCACGTTGGAGAACGGCGCGCTCAGGCGTTCGTCGTTCGGTTGCGCCAGATAAGGGTTGTTCGAGCTGCCGAGTGCGTCGAAGAGCGGCGTGTAGTCGCGACCTGCAGACACGTAGGCTGCACGCGCCAGCGCGTCGATCGCAAAGCGCTGGAACCGCCCGCGATGCTCCCACGGCACGATCTCGGCACCGAAGGTGGCCTCGGTCACGCTCGGTGGGCTGGCGTCCACGTAACCCGCGAAGTTGCCATGGGGTGAAAAGCTCTCCGCCGCGTCGGTCGCCCACTCGTACGCATACGATGCGCCGAGGTACGGTTCCACATAACGGTAGCGATACGACCAGCGCGACTCGAGCTTCACGCGTGCAGTGCCGCGGCCGATGCCCGGGTCGCAGCTGGCCGCTGCAGCACACGGCTTCATCGCAGTGCCGGTGCCCAGCCGCGTCTCGACCATGACCACCCAGGTCGGCAAGTGGTTGTCGCGGTACTGGTTGGTGATGCCCCAAGCCAGACCGAGATCGATGTGCGGCACACCGGAGCGCGTCTTGGACGCAAACGGCAACCCACCCGGAATGAGCTGCCCGTCGGCCTTCGGATCGGGCGGCGTGTTGACCAGCTGCGCGGCCACATCCTTGCGCGCGCTCGCCGGTACATCGGGCCAGCCCAGATCGCGACTGTCACTGAGCACCAACGGCAGCCGACCGTAGATCATCAGGTCTTTGTACAGCCCCGCGTCGAGCCCGAGCTCCAGAGCGTTGATGACCTGTGTGCTCTTGGCGACGTCGGAGAACGCGGGCACACCGTCGCCGGCCTTGGCCGCCGTGCCTTCGCGCTGCAACACGGAGCTGCGCATGGAGCGCGTGAAGCCCAGATGCACGTTGAAGTCCACCGGGTTGTCGTCCTCGAACGCATCGATGACGTTGGTGTACTGCGCGGGCTGCGCAAGCAGGTACGGAGGCGCGTCCTGCGCGACGGCGCGAGCGGTCCACCCACCCGACCACGCACCCGACCACCCACCCGACCACCCACCCGACCCAGCGGCCGACACGATGCACGACAGCGCGCACGCCAAGTACAGCGTCGTCCAGTAACGCGTGTCAGCAGAACGGCGCTGGGAATGCCTGGTCATTGGCGTCGGGGAGGGCCTCGTGCATAGCACGGAACGCGAAGCGCACACATCTTGCCGTCCCGCCAGACCGGCACGCCTCGGCTCGGGTGGGAGACTGTGCGCGCTGCACACGGCACGCGTGCCGACAGCGTGGCGAGAAACCACAGCTCGGGTGCAAGCGCCGCGCGTGATATCGTCGCCTGCGCGTTGCCGGCAGGAGGACCAGGTGTCCGAGAGCGTCTACAAGATCATCGAGCTGGTGGGCACGAGCCCGGAGTCCTGGGAGAAGGCCGCACAGACCGCCGTCGAGCGCGCCAAAGTCTCGTTCAAAGTGTAGAGCACAGCGCAAGAAGTGATGCAGCTGCCATGCGCAACGGACTTCCGAGCCTGACTGCCATCGTCGTCGCCACTGCGCGCGCGCTCGCGTCGAGCACGCAGGCCGCGAGCTGCGACCCCGAAGACAAGCTGGCGCGCGACTTCGTGCCGGCGCCGGTTCGTCTGGCGCTGCTCGGGCTCGAGCACGCCGCGCCGCACGCGCCTTGGCTACCGCGCGCAGTCGCGACGGCAAGCCTAGGGATGTTGAACCACCTGGCGCTGCGTGCCCGCGCCATCGATGCCGCGCTGGCTTCGGCGCTGGACCGCGGCGTGCGGCAAGTCGTGATTCTCGGCGCCGGGCTCGATACGCGCGCCTACCGCCTGCCCGCGCTCGCCGGCGCGCAGGTGTTCGAGGTCGACCACCCGACGAGCCAAGCAGGCAAGCGCGTGCGTGCGGCACGTCTGCAGCCGATGGCGGCGGCCGTGCATCACGTGTCGGTCGACTTCACGCGCGACGTACTCGCCGACGCATTGCACGCTGCAGGCTTCGATCCAAGCGTGCCCAGCTTCTGGATTTGGGAGGGCGTGGTGCCCTACCTGCACGAGAGCGCGGTGGTCGCGAGCATGGCTGCCATCGCCGCGCTGTCGGCGCCGGGCAGTGAGCTGGCCGTCAGCTACGTCACACCCAAGCTGTATCGCTTGCCTGGCAGCCGGCAGGTCATCTCGCTCGGCATGAGCGTGTTGGGCGAGCCCGTGCACGCCGTGTTCGAACCGGAGCGGCTCTCGCAGCTGCTCGCGGCCGCAGGTCTGCGCGTGCACAGCGACACCAGCACCCACGAGTGGCAGCGCCGCTTCGGACGACCGGGCGTGCACCCGCGGGCCGTCGCCTACGAGCGCTTGGCGCTGGCCTTGCGGCCTTAGAGCCGATCTCAATACCCATTCGCGGCGGGTTTCGGGCGGGACGGGCCCGATCGCTGCGTTGCATGACCTCGAAATACATCGAGTATTCCTTCGGTCACGCGCCTTGCGCTCGGGCCCGTCGCGCTCCGAAATCCACTCGCTCAGGGTATTGAGATCGGCTCTT
>JADGRE010000047.1 GCA_017881185.1 Pseudomonadota bacterium
GGCTGCGACGACTGCAGACACGACGCGCCCAGCCCCGCGAACGCACCTGCGTCCGACGGCGTCTGCTGGGTCGCGCGCTCGTACGCGGTGGCGGCCTCTTTGTACTTGCCGGCTGAGAACAGCTCGCGACCCTTGGCTTTGTAGTCGACCCCGGGCTCGGCCGCGGGCGGCGGTTTGTAGTGAACGGGGCTGCCGGTGCTCTTGGCCTTCGATGCGGTCTTTGCAGACTCGACGCGCTCGGCCTCGGCCGAGGCGGCGGACGGCGGCGACGGCGACGGTGCGGCAGCCGGCGCAGCGGGAGCGGCTTGCGGCGCAGCGGGCGGCGCGGGGTTGGCGGCGACCGTGCCTTCGGCGCGGCCGGCAGGTTGAGCTGGCTGCGCCGGTTGGGCAGCGGATGGTGCTGCGGCGGCGGGCGCGGGATGCTGGTCAGCAGCAGCGGCCGCCGCCGTTGGCTGCGGCGTTGGCTCGGGCGTGGCTGCAGCCGTCAGCTGCGGAGCAACGCTGTGCTCGCGACCGCCAGAGCGCAGCGCGAACACCACGACGACCACGATCAACAGCGCGGCGGCGCCGATCAACCCCCACGGGCGCGGCTTGCGCGCAGCGCTGGCCCGGCGCCGCGTGAGGACGGTGCCTTCGGGATCGGGGGCGACAGAGCTTGCCTCTGCGGCGACCGGAGCTGCGTCGACTGCAGCGGATGGCGGCGGGACCGACCCGCTGCCGAAGGCAAGCGGCGGAACCGGAACGCTACCGAACACCGGTGGCGGGACCGAAGCGCGCGCGGGTGCCGGTGGCGCGGCAGCGGGTGGCGCAGCCGCCGGGGCGCTGACGACGGGGGGCTTGGCGTCGACGTCGTCATCGAAGAGCGATTCGACGTCGAAGTCTACAGCCTTGCGGGGGGCAGGCGCCGGATCGGCAGCAGCGCTACTGGCGTGTGCAGTCTCGGCAGGGGCAGAAGTCTCCGCCGCCATCGGCTGCATGAATTCGGCCGGCCGAAGCATGACGCGCGTGGGCTCGACGTCGCTGACGAGCGAAGCTTCCGAGGCGGGGCCTTGCTCGCTGCTGTCGACGTGCTGGGCCTCGAGCCCGGGCTCGGTCGGCGGCTCGATTTCGATGTCCGAGTCCGCCGGCGTGAGCATGGGTGAGCTCGGCGATTCGACGTCGGCGATGTCGATCTCCTGCGTGGCCTCGACGCGAGGCATGCCGGACATGGCGGACACAGCGGACACGGCGGCGGGCACCGGCGGCAACGCGCCGCGCGCGGCGACGGGTGGAACCGGCGGACCTGAGGTGCGTGGCGGGGTGGGTTGCGAGCCGCGTGCGCCGGCTTTCGGATCGGGTGTCATTCGCGGGGGCGGCTCGGACACGCGTGGCGCGGTCACCGTCCCGGCGAGCGTGCGCGTGCCGCTGCTCGGCTCGGGTGTGGTGGCCGGCAGATACGGATCGAGCGTGCGACGCACTTGTTGGGCCGAGAACGGCCGACGCCGCGGTTCCTTGGCGAGCAACGACGAGAGCAAGCTGCGCACGGCCGCCGGCAGCTCGAGGTCGAGCTCTTTGGGCTCCACGTCGCGATGCGCCGCGAGCACGGCTTCGGTGGTGTCTGCCACGAAGGGCGGAGCGCCGCTGAGCATCTCGTGCAACACGCAGCCGAGCGCGTACAGGTCGGAACGGAAGCTCGCCGGCTTGCCCGCCAATACTTCGGGCGCGACGTACGCGGCGGTGCCGAGCAGCTCGAACACCGAATCCGACGGCAGCCGCGCCGCGACACCGGCGTCGATCACCGTGACGAGTGGGACCGCGTCGACACGCGTGCTGAGCAGGACGTGACCCGGCTTGACGTCGCGGTGCAAGAGGCCTTGACGATGCACCTCGTCGAGCGCGCTCGCGACCTGCGCGGCCACTGCCAACGCCTCGGGAACCGGCAGCGGCCCGCGCCGCAAACGCACGGCGAGCGATTCGCCCTGCACGAAGTCGCGGAACAGCCACAGGTCGGCGCCGATCTCGCCGCCGTCGATGATGCGCGCCAGGGCGTTGTTGGTCAGGGTGGTCTGCTTGCGCAGCTCGCGCTTGAGGCGCGCGCGCTCGGCTGCGCTGGCGGCCACGGCCGGGGCCAGGATCTTGAGCAAGCCGCGAAAGCCGCTCTGCGCCTGAACGGCGAGAAACGAGCTGCCGGTGCCACCGCAGGCAAACGGCTCGATCGCCGGAAAACGGGCATGCAGCTGGCCGGGCACGCGGGCGAGCTCGACCTCGTGCGGGGCAGAGCCGTCGCGCGGGCACAAAGCGTCACCGTCGGAGAGCAGTTGATGGCAATACGTACAGGCGCGCATGAACGAAACCCGAGGCCTACGTGATGCTCGCGCGCGTGAATTTGCCCGCGCCGCCTCGAAAGTAGCGGAGCCTAATCTGCCCGCCGGGGACGGTCAACGCGGGCCATCAGGCGGCGTCGCGCACCGGTTTGGGCGGCACGCTGCCGGGAAAGAGCAGGCGGCGAAAGAGCTCGCGGTCGCGTACCTCGTAGAGCACGGGGGCGACCGTGGCACGCGGCGGCGAGGAGAGCAGGCCGAGCGCGCCGTTGTCGTCGAGCGCACGCGCCTGCGGTCCGTCCAGGATGAGATAGAGGTTCGACAGGCCACCCGTGCTGGGCTGCTCTGCAACGTCCACGATACGACGCCGATCGACCGACAACTCCGTGCGGCCGCGGCGCACCAGCACGCGGCTGTCGGTGAGAATGTACTCGGTGCGGGAGCCATCGGCGCGCGCGCCCCAGATGCCTTTCCACAAGAGCGAAGCACCCACGGTCATGATCACCGACCCGGAGATCGCCAGCGCCGAGAACAAGAGCACCCAGGTCGCGGAGCGTACCGGCAGGCCGACGGCTTCCAGACGCATGAGCAGCGCGCCGGTGCGGTACCCGTAGACCGCGCCGATCAGCAGCACGAGCGTGCCGATCGCCGCGGTGAGCAGCTCGGCGCGACCGAGACGAAAGCCCAGCGGCGCCCCACCCCACACCACGCGCTCACCCTTGTCGAGGCGGTCGGTGAGGCAGACGTCGCCGTAGCCTGCGAAGTCGGCAGGCTGGGCGTCGCGGATCAGCGCGAACAGGCGATCGGGCGCGACCACGTCGTGCAACACCAGGCGCTGCTTGCGCGACAGCGGACCAAACGGCACGGCGCGCACGAGCTCGAGATGACCGACGCCCGGCTCGGAGCGGTGCCAGTGGACGCGCGCGTAGGTGATGGCGCGACGCTCGAGCACCCGACGCAGCTGACCGCGCTTCCAGATCACGTTGCGATCGGTGACCAGATACTCGCAGCGGTCGAGCAGCGTGCGCGGCGCGAGCGCGAAGCCGATGCCGGTGACCACCAAGTAGAACGCGGACAGGGCCGTGGAGCGCACCGCGGGTACGCCGGCCACCAAGAGCAGCCCGGCAAACAGCGCCACCACCGTTGCGAACGCGAAACACAACGCGGGCACGAGGATCCAGAAGCCGTCACGCGCCACGCCGAGCTTGGGGCGGCCATACCAAAGCACCTGCTCGGATGGGAGCAACCGGAAAGAGCGATGTGGCGACTCGCTCATAGCCACTCCTACAGTATGGCACCGCCGCGTGGCACCCGCGGCACCAAGCGCGCGGGTCTTGACATCATAGTGCTCTGGGCGCGCTTACTTGGCTCATGAACTCGCTGCCCTCTGCGACGAGCCTGCAAGAAGCCGTGGCGCGCGTGCGCAGCGCACACGCCTTCACGCCCGAGGTTGCGCTGGTGCTCGGTTCGGGCCTGGGTCCCTTCGCAGACACACTCACAGACTCACACTCCATTCCCTACACACAGATCCCGGGCATGCCACAGGCCTTGGTGGTGGGGCATGCCGGGCGGCTCGTGCTCGGTCGCTGCGGCGACAAGCGTGTGGTCGCGATGCAAGGTCGCGTGCATCTGTACGAAGGTCACACGCCCGAGCAGGTGGTGTTCGGCACGCGCCTGATGCTGCTGCTCGGCGCGCGCACGTTGATCGTGACCAACGCGGCCGGTGGCATCGGCGCAAAGCTCCAGCCTGGCGACCTGATGCTCATCGAAGATCACCTGAACCTGAGCGGACACAACTGTCTGGTCGGCCACAATGACGAGTCGCTCGGGCCGCGCTTCCCCGACATGAGCGAGATCTACGACCGCAGCTTGCTCGAGCTGGCCACGCGCTGCGCACAGCGTTTGGGCTTTGATTGCGTGCGCGGCGTGTACGCCGGCATGCTCGGGCCGAGCTACGAAACGCCGGCCGAGATCCGCATGCTGCGCACGCTCGGCGCGCACGCCGTGGGCATGAGCACCGTGCTCGAAACGATTGCGGCCAGGCACATGGGCGCGCGCTGCCTGGGTGTGTCGTGCATCACGAACCTGGCGGCAGGCTTGTCGAGCACGCAGCTGAGCCACGGCGAAGTGCAAGAAACCGCGCGCGCCAGCGAAACGCGCTTCAAGGCGCTGTTGCGCGCCGTGATCGAGGAGCTACCCGCATGAGTGTCGAGATCGACTGGCAGGCTTTGCGGCAGGCCGCGCTCGCGGCGCGTGCGCGCGCACATGCGCCCTACTCGCGCTTCCAGGTAGGCGCCGCGCTCCTGTGCGAAGACGGTCGCATCGTAGCAGGTTGCAACGTGGAGAACGCCAGCTACGGCCTGACCATCTGCGCCGAGCGCAATGCAGTGTTTGCAGCTGTCGCGGCGGGCTGTACGCGCTTTGTCGCGCTGGCCGTGATCAGCCTGGCGCAAGAACCGGTCTCCCCCTGCGGCGCGTGTCGCCAGGTGCTGCTCGAATTCGCGCCGAGCTTCGAGGTGCGTTGCTACGGCGCCAGCAGCGGCGAGCTGCACGAGACCACCGCCGGATTGCTACCCCACGCTTTCAGCAAGCGCGATTTGGGTTGATGGCTGTAGCCATGGCAGTGTGACGCTCAGTTGTCGCGGGCGTCGCGGGCGTCGCGGGCGCGCACCCGCTCAATTTTCCGTAAGCTCCACGCCCCAGCTCTTCAAGATGTTGCGCACTTCGTCGCGATCCAGCGCGCCGTCGGGCGCGATGGCCAGGTAGCGCTGGTAGAGCGCAGTGGCCGTCTTCTTGCTGTTCGAGATGCGCGCGGCCTCACCGGCGAGCCGATACGCATCGGGCAACCAGTAGGGCATGGGCTCCTTCTTGTCGCCGAGGTCCATGGCCTTCTTGAGCGCATCTGCGCCGGCGCCGTGCTCGCCGAGATCGAGGTCCAAGCGCCCGAGCTTGTACCACCACTCGCCGTTGCTCGGGTCTTTGTCGAGTGCCTGGTGGTAGACCTGCACGGCCCGCGGCAGCTCGCGCATCTCGTCGTAGCACTGAGCCATCAAGCCGAGCGCTTCGATGCGACTGGGCTTGAGCGTGAGCGCACGCTGCAAGTCTTTGAGCGCGTCTTTGACGGCGCCCATGCGCAGACGAACTTCGCCGCGTACCCAATAGGCGTCGGCCAGCGTGGCGTCACGGCCGAGCGCAATTTCCACCTCTTCCAAGGTACGACCCAGGTTCGCCATGGCCAGCGCGGCGCGCCCTGCATACAGATGAAACACCGCCTGCGTTCCATCGAGCGACAGCGCGCGATCGAAGTGCGTGAGAGCGTCCGGGCCGCGGCCGCGCGCCAGCGCGACACGACCGATGAAGTATTCGGCTTCGGCCGAGTTGGGCGTCTCGTGAATCACCTTGGCCAGGGTCTGGTCGGCGTCGTCGAGCGCGTTCTGCTCCACTTGCGCCGCGCCCAAGCGCAGCATCAAGCTGGTGTCGCTCGGATCTTTGTCGAGCGCCTGCTTGTAGTTGTCGGCGGCTTTGACGTAGTCGCCGCGGGCTTCGTAGAGCTGGCCACGCTCGAGTGTGAGCCCCGCGAAGTGCGAGTCGCGCGCGCCGATCTGATCGAACAGCGCAGCGGATTTGTCGAGCTCGCCGGCGCGTCGATACGCGACGGCCAGGCCGAACTGGGAGTCGAGATCTTGCGGATCGAGCTCGACCGCGCGCTTGAATTCGTGCACCGCACTGTCGACGCGGTTACGCGCCAGCTCGGATTGACCGAGCATGCGGCGCATCTCGGCGTTCTCTTCCACCTTCGAGGCGGCTTGATTGAGCACCTCGGAGGCTTTGTCGGCCTGGTTCTGCTTGGCGTAGAACTGCGAGAGCCCGAGGTAACCCGCGAACGCGTTGGGCGCGAGCTCGATGGACTTCTTGAACAGCGCCTCGGCAGCGTCTTTGTTGTCGAGGGCTTCTTCGGTTTCGCCGACTGCGAGCACGATCTCGGCGTCGTTCGGGCTCTGCACCATCAGCGCCGCCAAGTTCGCCTTGGCTTCGGGGGCGCGCTCGAGCTCGAGCTGGGCGCGGCCTTGGCCCAGGCGAGCCTCGGCGTCGGCCTTGCGGCCGCTGAGCACGATCGGGTTGGTCGATTTCTGCGCGATGTTCAAGGCAGACTCGAAACGCGCCAACGCGTCGTTGTAGCGGTGCTGGCGCAACATCACGCGACCTGCGCCGAGCAACGCGTCGATCAGGTACGGGTCGGCGGCGAGGGCGTCGGCGTAGGCCTTCTCGGCCAGGTGCAAGCGACCCCGTGATTCGTGGATGTAGCCGAGCACGCTGAAGCCGGCGGCCTGCCCCTGTTTCGAGGCCACGATGTAGACGTCGTCGATCTGCTCTTGCCCCAGGGCTTGCCGCAGCTCCTGCATGGCGCGGTCTTCCTTGCCCTCGCTCCACAAGAGGCGCGCGTCAGCCACGTGCGCTTCCGCATGCAACGGCGAGAGCTTGAGGGTCTCCTCGATGACCGCCTCGACGCCCTGGCCGTTCTTCGCGATCGCTACGCGCGCCAGACCCCACTGCGCGCGCGCGCCGCCGCCGTGCTTGAGCGCGAGTGCGAAGGCCTTCTCGGCAGGCACGAGCTTACCTTGGCGCAACGCCGCTTCACCGGCGACCAGATCCACGTAGGGATCGCTCGGTGTCTGCTCGCGCGCCGCGTTGAGCGCGGTCTCGACTTCTGGCCAGGCTTGCCGGCGAGCCGCCTCGGCCGCACGCGCCAAGTCCATGCCCGGCGCGATGCCGTGACGTTCATCGAGGCGCGACAAGATCGCCGCCAAGTGCGCCGAGCCACCCATGTCGCCGCCGTAACGCACCAGGAATAACGCTTCGTGCAACACCGAACGCGTGAGCAACTCGCGGTTGAGCCCCGCCCTGTGACGCGCTTCACCGAGCACGGTCAGTGCGCGTCGCGCGTCGCGGTAGGTGTCGGTCGCGGCGGTCTTCTCCGCGCGTGCGATGGCATCACGCGCGAACTTCGGATCGCCGGCCTCGGGCAAATAGCGCTCGAGGTAGTAGATGCCGAAGAAGCCATAGTTGGTGAGGCCCAACGCCGCACCTGCGCCACCGAGCACGACCAGCACGATGGCAACCGCGGCCAGCACGTACACGGCACGCTTGCCCTTGGCCGCCTCGGAGGCTTCGGCGTCTTCTCCGCGCTGCCGGCGCAAGATCTCCGGCGGCAGTGCAAAGCCACCTTCTTCCTCGGCGCCTTCGGCGATGCCGAACTCCATGTCTTCTTCGGATTCGTCGCCCTCGTCGTCGGGCAGCGAGACCTCGCCGAAGTCGTCAGCTGCCTCGTCAGCTTCTTCTTCGAGCAGATCGTCGCCACCCAGAGCGGGCGGGATGCTGCCGTCGAGCTGCAAAGACGCCGGCATGCTCATGCCAGGCACGGTGGGCGCGGCGGGGCGCGGGATGGGATCGGGCTGGATGCCGCCGAAGCTGGTTTCGTCGCCGTCCGCCATGAGCGATGGCGGCAGCGAATCGCCGGCCATGTTCAGATCGCCGAAGCTCGATTCGTCCAGCGTGGCCGGTGCAGCCCGGCCCACGCCCTGCACGGTGCGCTCCTTGGGCGGCAGCAGGTCGGCGACCGCACGGGGCGGCGGCAGATCGATGTCGCCGAAGCCGCCGTCGGCATGCTTGGCGACGGGCAGCTGATTGACCGGTGCAGGCAGGTCGGGGAGCTCGAGGTCGCCGAAGCTGGCCTCGCCGTCGTGCAGCGACGCACCGAGCTTCGGTACGGGCAAATCGAGATCACCGAAACCGCCGGCGCTCTTGGGTGCGGGTAGATCCACCAGCTGCTTGGGCGCGGGTAGATCCACCAGCTGCTTGGGCGCGGGTAGATCCACCAGCTGCTTGGGCGCGGGTAGATCCACCAGCTGCTTGGGCGCGGGTAGATCCACCAGTTGCTTGGGCGCAGGCAGATCCGTCAGTTGCTTGGGCGCGGGTAGATCCGCCAGCTGCTTGGGCGCGGCCAGATCCAGGTCGCCGAACGCGCGCTGACCCTTGGCTGCTGGGGGCTTGGGCTTGGGCAGATCGACGGCCAGCTTGGGCGTGGGTAGATCGGCACCAGCATCGAGATCGAGGCCGGCCTGCCCGACGGTCTTGGGCGCAGGCAAATCGATCGCGTCGAACTCTGCGGGTGGCCGCTGCCGCAGCTGCTTGGGTGCAGGTAAGTCGGTGACGCCAGGCTCGGGAGGCGTCGGACCCTTGAGCGCAGGCAGATCAGCGAACAACGGGTCGACGGGCACGGACGCCGCAGGCGCAGGGGCCGCTGCGGGCGCACCGAAAGCACTGGCCGCGCTGCGCGCAGGCGGCTTGCCGCCGAACGCACTGGCGGATGCAGCGGCGGGTGCAGCGGCGCCACCCATGCCCTTGGGCAGGCCGGCTGCAGGATTGGGCCGGGGGGCCGCAAGCTTGGCAGCGGGCGCAGGGGGCGCGAGCGAGCCCCACGGCACAGCCGGCTTGGGTGGCGGTTTCAGCGCGGGCAAATCCGTGAAGCCAGCGTCTGGAGGGTGCGCAGCAGCGGGTGCAACGGCCGGCGGCAGACCCAGCATGGTGCCCTTGAGCTTGCCCGCGGCTGCGGCCATTGGCGCAGGCACCACCGCGGCTGGCGGGCCCAGCGGCGCGCCCTGACCGAGCAGCGTCTTGTTCTGCGCGCCCGCAGCTGACGGCGGCGCCACCAGGGGGGGATTCGGCAGCGCGCCGCCTGCAGCTGTCGGCGGCGGTGCACCCAGACCCGCCGGTGCCGGCAGCGGCACAGTGAGCGGCCCAGCGACCGGGCTCGCCGACGTCGAGCTCGTGCTGCCGTCACGCGCCACCACGAAGCTCGTGTTGCACTTGGGACAGCGCATCTTCATGCCCTTGTCGGGCACGCGTCGCTCGTCCACATCGTACGGCGACTTACACGAAACGCACTCTACTTTGATCATGTCGGACTGTGCCGTTGCGCGCGCGGAGCTCTGGAGCCCTGAGCCAAACGTGAAAAGTCTGGTCAGCGTAACACGACCTCGCTTGACGCCGCACGTTTGACGCGGCTAGACCTGTGGGTGTGAAACACACGGTGATTTTGGAGATCGCAGGCACGAAGTTTCGGCTCGTCGCGGACGCGAACCAAGCGCACCTCGAGGAGCTGGCCACCATGGTGAACGAGCGCGTCGGCAAGCTCGGCGCCGCAAGCAAGAGCGCCTCGGCAGCCCAGCTCTTGGCGCTGGTGGCGCTCGGCCTCGCCGATGATCTCAAGACCTGCGAGAAGAAGCTGCGCGACGTCGATCAGCTGGCCCGAACCACGATTTCCAGCGTGATCGCCCGCATCGACAACCGCCTGGGCGAAGATCTCGCCGAGCATCCCGAGCACCCGGTCGACTGACGACCGGGTGGCGGAGCGCGCGCGACGCACGTGCTCCGGCTGTGAGCCAACGTACGTACAAACGTACTTGTACCCGAGCTGTGATGAAACCGCCCCTGCCTGAACCGTCACCAGCCGAGGTCGCGCGCCTGGCGGCCCAGATGAAGGCGGAGCTCCGCAGGCGCATGCGCGGCGTGCGCGCGGTGTTGCCGGCCGACGCGTGTGCGCAGCGCTCGCGGCGTGCTTGCGACCTCTTGCTCGCACTGCCGCAATACGCAAGCGCACGCACGCTGCTCGCGTACGTGGCCACGCGCAAAGAGCTCGCGCCGGCGCTGCTGGTCGATGCCGCACTGCGCGCCGGCAAGACGGTCGCGCTGCCACGCGTCAACGGCGAAGCACTATCGCTGCACCGCTACGTTGCAGGTGACGCGCTGGAGACGAACGGCTGGGACATCGACGAACCGCGACAGACCGCGCCGCTCGTGCAACCTACGGAGGTGGATCTCGTGCTGGTCCCCGCGCTGGCGATCGACACGCGCGGCTATCGCATTGGCTATGGCGGTGGGTTCTACGACCGCTTGTTGCCCAGCCTGACCAACGCGTACAAGGTCGGCCTGGCGTACGATTTTCAGTTGATCAGTGAAGCGCCCATCGACGCACACGATGTCCCAGTCGATGCGATCGTGACGGACGCGAGCGTGCTAATCGCCAGCCGCTAGATCAATCGGCGTGGGCGTGTCGTCTTCCGACACTGCGTCTTGCGAGGCAACCGCGTCATCGGCTTCGAACGCGTGGCTGAGCGCCAGCTCTTCGCTGACCTCGGCGTCGGGCGTGGCGCGGTGCAGATGCGCCACGATGGCCGCAGCTTGCTTGCGACTGGTGCCCATCGCGACCAGCTCTTCCTCGCTCGCCTCCTCCAGCGCTTGCAGCGAGCCCGCCTTGCGCAGCAAGAGCACGCGCGTCTTCTTGCCGACACCGGCGACGTCGTCGAGCTTGCTGCGCAGGCGCTGGCCACGACCGACCTTCACGCGCAACGCGTTGCTGACGCGGTGCGCTTCGTCGCGCGCCTGCGCGAGCATGTTCAACGCGTGACTGGCGCTGCGCAACTCGACGGGGTTCTTGCGGCCAGGCAGGTACACGCGATCGACGAGCTGCGCGCCGAGCACGTTCTGCTTCTCCTTGGCGAGCGCTGCAAGCGGTAGATCGGAGATGCCGATCTCGGCGAGCGCCGAGGCCGCGATCGCCAGCTGTCCCTTGCCGCCGTCCACCACCAGCAAGTCGGGCAAGTCCCAGCCGGTCTCGGCCGCCTTGCCGCGACGGAAGCGACGCACGAGCGCCTCGCGCATCGCGGCGTAGTCGTCGCCACCGGCCACGCTGCGAATGCGGAAGGTCCGGTAGCGCTTGCGATCGGGCTCGCCGTCCCGAAATGCGACGATCGCTGCAACGGTCTCTTTGCCGCCGGTGTGCGAGATGTCGATGCACTCGAAGCGCCGCGGCGGACGCGGCAGGCCGAGCGTGCTTGCCACGGTGGACAGGCGCGCTTGCATATCTTCCTGCGCGCGCTGCTTCTCGCGAAAGGCGTGCGCGGCGTTCTCCATCGCCATGCGCAACAGCTGCGCCTTGGGCCCACGCTGCGGGCGGCAGATGCTCACGCGACCGGCACGCCGTTCGGCGAGCACTTCGCTCAAGCCGTTGGCTGCCTCGATCGTAACCGGCAAGAGCAGCTCTTCCGGCACGAACGAGCCGAGCCCATAGTACTCGGCCACGAACGAAGCGATCAGCTCGTCGTCGGGCAGGCGCACGTCGCGTAGATCGAAAGTGCGCACGCCAATCACGCGGCCGCGCCGGGCCATGAGCACAGCCAGCTCCACCTTGTCACCGTTGCGGAAGTAGCCGAACACGTCCTGGTCGATGTCGCGCACCGCCGACACGCGCTGCGTCTGTTGCGTGGACTCGACGGCGCGCAGCTGATCGCGGTAGGTCGCCGCCAGCTCGTACTTCAATTCCTGGGCCGCGGTTTGCATGGACGCGCTCAGGTGCTGCACCAGCTCGTCGTGCCGGCCTTCGAGGAACAAGCTCACGTTGTGAACCTGCTCGCCGTATTCGGCGTGGTCCACCTCGTACACGCAGGGCGCGAGGCAACGCTTGATCTGGTACTGCAGGCAGGGTCGGGTGCGCAGCTGGAACTCTGCATCGGTGCAGGTGCGCAAGCGAAAGTGTCGGTTCACCAGGCGCAAGGTCGCGCGCGCGGCCGTGGCCGAGTGGTAAGGGCCGAAGTAGCGCACGCCATCTTCCTTGGGCCGGCGCACCACCTCCAGGCGTGGCCACTTGGCCCGCGTGTCCAGACGCAGCGAAAGGTAGTCTTTGTCGTCGCGTAACTTTACGTTGTAGCGAGGCTGGTGCTGCTTGATCAGGCTGTTTTCGAGCAGCGCGGCCTCTTTCTCGGTCGCGGTGACGAAGGTCTCGATGTCGCCCAGCTCGAGCTGCAAGCGCTCGATGAAGTAGCGTTGGTCCGAGTTGCTGGCCTGAAAGTAGCTGCGGACGCGGCTCTTGAGGCTCGCGGCCTTGCCTACGTAGAGATACGCATCGGCGGCGTCTTTGAACACGTACACGCCCGGGCCCGCGGGCAGCGCGTCCAGCTTCTTGCGCCAGTCACTCACGCGCGCACTGTAGCATCGGGCTGTACGGCCTGCGCAGCCCGACGCAGTCGCACCTCGAAGCACGCGCCACCCTGCGGCCTGTTGTGCGCGCAGATGCTGCCCTGCAAGCCATCGACGATGGCGGCCGTGACCGCGAGCCCGAGGCCCGTGCCCTTGCCTGCAGGCTTGGTGGTGGTGAACGGGTCGAAGAGCCGATCGAGCATGCGAGGGGCGATGCCCGGGCCGTCGTCCTGCACGCTGAGAAGCACACTCTGGCCGTCGTCGCTCGCCGTCGCGCTGATCTCGATCGTGCCCTTGCCTTTACCCTTGCCCTTGTCATCCAGCGCGTCGACGGCATTGAGCAACAGGTTGAGCACCACCTGCGTCAGGCGGTGCTGCGGGCCGACCACGCGTCCGCTCGCAGGGTCGATCGTCACGCGGATGTCGATGTCTTTGGATTCCTTCTGCGGCCTCACGAGGTTCACGGCGTCGCCGATCACCGCGTTCAGATCGGCGGTCTGCCGGTGCGTCGTATCGTTCAGATCGCGACGCGCGAAGTCGAGCAGATCGCGGATGATGTAGTTGATGCGCTCGGTCTCGCGGTGGATGCGTTCCAGGAACTCGGCGGACTCGCTCTCGGACAGGCCGCCACCACGCAGTAGTTCCAGCAAGCCCAAGATCGCCGCAAGCGGATTGCCGATCTCGTGCGCGACTCCAGCCGCCAGCCGCCCGATGGATGCCAGCTTCTCGCCATGGATCAGCTGCTGCTCCTTGCTGGCGAGCTCGGTCGTGGTGCGCTCCAGCTCCGCGAGGCGGTCGACCATGCGCTTGCGCTCGGCGCGCAGCAGACCTGCCATCTCGTTGAAGGTGAGCGCGAGCCGTGCCACCTCGGCCGAGCCCTCCTCGCGTGCCAGGCGCTGCTCACCGTCGTGCGGCAGCTGCGCCGCGGACTGCGTCAAGCGATCGAGCGGTCGAACGATGAGATAGGTGAGCGCCACGTACGCGAGCAAGAGCACCGACAGTCCCGTGATCGCCATGTAGAAGATGAGCAGGTCGGTCAGCTGCGCACCACGCTCGTGCTTCAGCGGCTGCAGCCATAGCTGCAAGCGCCCACCACCCGGCAGTGCGGTGCGCGCGCTCGGAGCGCCGAGGGTCTGTCCACAGCTGAAGCTCGGCTGTCCGCTGCGCTGCAACCGCAGACCGATCACACCGGCGCTACCGGCGAGCCCCTGGCACAGCGAGCGCAGGTCGGCGGCGCCGGCGTCGGGGCGAAGCGTGGTCGCCAGCACCTGCGCCACCAGGTCCTGCTGGTGCCGCTGGTCGAGCCCCAGATTGCGACGCGTCAGCTGCACCGTAGCGAAGCCGATTAGCCAGAACGACAGCGCAAACACCAGCGACAGCGCCAAGACGATCTGAGCGCGCAGTCCGAGGCGTGAAGGCAAGCGCATGGGTTGCGCCTAGTCGGACAGCGATTCGATGCGCACTTTGAGATCGGCGAAGCGCTTGAGGAACGGGCCATACTCGCTGCGGAACGCTTGCACGTAGCGACGCTCCTCGCGCAGCGCTTGCACCTCGTCGACCAGCTGTCCGAGCTTCTCGACCAGGTGTTCGGGACCCTTGAACGGCGCCTCGCTGGCTTTCAGCTGACCGGCCTCGTAGCGATCGACGCGACCTTGCCCAGCGCGCGAATACAAGAGGCCCAGCGCCGCGCTCTTCTGCGACTGCGCGGAGCGAATCAGCATCTGCCCCGGTAGATCGGCGAGCTCTTCGCACACGCACACGATCTGGAACGAGAAGGTCGACGCCTTGTCGAGCCCGGAGCCGCCGCTCATCTCCACCGAGACGTCCCACGGCTTGTCGGCGAGCAGGTTCGCCGTCTGCTGCAGGAAGTGTTGGTCCTCGTCGATGATCAGGATCGCGGGCTTCATCTGCAGGCCCGCGCCACTGGAGTCGCTGCCGCCGTACACGCGCCGGCCGAGCATGAGCATGATGCGCATCGATTCCTCGAGCACACCGCGCACCTCGCGCAAGAGCGAGCTGTCCTTGGACCCGGCGCGGTAGCGGTCGACGGCCACGTGCACCGCAGCGCGCAGATGCTCGATCTGGTCGGGGCGCTTGCTGACGATGTCGACCACGCCGAAGCGCAGCGCTTCGACCGCGGCCTCGAACGAGCGCCGACCTGCCATGAGCACGATGCGCGTGGGCCGCGAGTGCTCTTGAATGTACGCGGCGAGCTCGAGGCCGCCATTGGTGGTGGCGAAGTCGAGATCGATCAGCGCCGCGGGAAAGAACTTGCGCTTCACCAAGTCCCGCGCTTGCGCAGGCTCGAAGCACACGGTGGAGACGAAACCTTCGGAGTCGAAGAGCTTGCGCAAACCTTCGCGATCGCGCTCGGCGCTCTCGGCGATCAGAAGCTCTTCACCTTGACTCATGCGTGCGTTCCCGGACCCAAGGATAGCCGATCGAGCAAAGGCCGCGCACATTCCCAGCGCTAGACACCGAACGCGACTCAGGACCACGGACGCACAGACGGGCGTCGGCCGTTCATGTAGGACAAGGTGGCTCGCAGCGTTGCCTTGGGGACACGAGTCGGCGGCTGCCGTGGCCGTGTCGTATACTTGCAAGAGGCGCTGCACGCAGTCGCGCGCCGGGAGTATTCAATGGGTGTCTTCGAGAGCATGGCGCAGTACGGCTACGGTGAAGTGCACATGGCGCGCGACGAGCGCACGCAACTGCGGACGATCATCGCGATTCACGACACGCGCCTTGGGCCGGCCCTCGGCGGTTGCCGCTTCGTCAGTTACGTCAACGAAGAAGCTGCACTGACCGACGCACTGCGCCTGGCGCGCGGCATGACCTTCAAGGCAGCGCTCGCACGCTTGCCGCACGGCGGTGGCAAGGCCGTGATCTTGTTGCCGGACGGCGAGCATGACCGCACTGCCCTGCTGCAGCGCTTCGGACGCTTCGTCGACGGACTCGGCGGCCGCTACGTCACGGCGGAAGACGCAGGCACGGGTTTGCCGGACATGGAGATCATCCGCACGCAGACCAAGCACGTGGTGGGCCTCGGCACTGCGCACGGTGGCTCGGGCGATCCCTCGCCGTTCACCGCGCTCGGCGTGCGGCGCGGCATCGAAGCATACGTGGAGCTGGTGCTCGGCAAGAAGAGCCTCGCGGGCCTGCACGTCGCGGTGCAGGGCGTGGGGCACGTGGGCTATCACCTCTGCAAGGAGCTGCACGCAGCAGGCGCGCGCATCACGCTGGCCGACGTGCGCGACGAGCTCGCCGCACGCGCCGCTGCAGAGGTCTCCGCACAGGTGGTGCCCGCCGCCGAAGTGCACCGTGTGCCTTGCGACGTGTTCGCACCCTGCGCGCTCGGCGGCGCGCTCAACGACCGCACCGTGCCGCAGCTGCAATGCAAGATCGTCGCCGGCGCCGCCAACAACCAGCTGGCGAGCGACGACAACGGCGTGGCGCTACAAGCGCGCGGCATTCTGTATGCACCCGACTACGCCATCAACGCCGGCGGGCTGATCAACGTGGCGCAGGAAGTCGCCGGCTACGACGCCCATGCGTCGCGCGAGCGCACGCTGCGCATCTACGACACCCTCCACGCCATCGGCGCTCGCTCGCTCAAGACCGGCGAGCCATCGCATCGGGTGGCCGATGCGATGGTGCAAGAGATTCTCGGCGCAGCCGCTGACAACCTGCAGGCCCAGACCTCCAGGTCAGACCACGAGTCACGCGGTCACATCACCAGCCAGATGAAGCCCTTGTCCAGGGACACCTGACGTTCGTGCTTGTTCTTGTCGGCGATGGTGAGCGCCAGACCGCGCTCGGCCGCGAGTGACAAGTCGCTCGTGGCCTCGTTGTCGCCGAGCTCCGACACGCGCTGCGGGCCGATCGCCACGATGCGCTCGCCCGGGAGGATGCCCGCGCGCGCAGCCGGCGAGTAGTGTTCCACCTCGAGCACGATGAGCGCGTCGGGTCGCACCTCGAAGCGCAGTCCCACGCCCTGTTGTGCGCGTGGCGCCGAGACCATGATGCTCACGCTGCCGAGGTTGTCGAGCGACAGGCTGGCCGTCGCGTCGGGCAACGCAGTGCCCGGCAAGCCCGTGGAAGTCGTGGCGCCCGCTGGATCGGCGCTCACGGCACTGTCACGGTCCCACAACTCCACGCGGAACACCGAGTCCTCGGAGATCTCCACGTTCTTGGGCAGCGTGAAATTCCATTCCGGATGACGGTTGTTCTCACGCACCGGCGACTCCCAGACCAGACGCTTGTCGATGATGATCCGCACGAAGGGGTCTGGATCGGTGCCGTCGGAATCCCAGGGCAAGCCGGTCGCCTTGAACGGCGGCAGCTCGGCGCCCACCACGCGCAAGGTCCACAGGTCCTTGGGTCGGTCGTCGACTTTGACGAGCGCCAGCGGCGCCGGGTGCATGGTGGTGGTACGGCGTGGATACGCGCAGCCGGTGACAGCAAGCGCGAGCGTGAAGACCAAGATCTGGGTACGCATGACGCAGCTAGCATGCCACTGTCTTGGGCTGCGCGGGAAGCGCCGTGGCGCTAGAGCGTGAAACGAAGCCTGTGGCAGCCTTGCGCCGTGGATCGGGCCACGTTACAAAGCCGGCGTTTGGGTGCGTCGGGGAGGACTCTTCATCATGAAGCTCTGTGCTCGTTTCAGCCCGCGTTTCAGCCCGCGTTTCAGTCCGCGTTTCAGTCTTGCCCTGTGCGCCACACTCTTGGTGTTCAGCGGCGCCTTCAGCATGGGCTGCGAAGACGACCCTCGCGACAAGGCCTTCCTCAAGCCGGACGCCGGCAGCGATGCGAGCACTGGGACCGATGCCGCGATGAGTGGCAATGACTCGGGCACGACGCCGGACTCGGGTGCTGGCGACTCGGGCGCGCCGGACACGGGCATAGGCACCGGTAGCGACGCTGGCGACGACGCCGGCGACGCGAACTGAGCGTTGCGCGCACCGGCGCCGACTGGCCGTCAGCGCTCGCTTTCAGAATACGTACTTCAAGTACGCCGAGGTGTTGAGCGCGAGGGCTTGCTCGCCATCGCGGCCGTTCAAGCTTGGCAAGAGCAGCGCGTCCGCGCACACGCCCATCGAGTGGTGCGCGTTGTGCAAGTGCCAGTCGAAGCCTAGCCCGCCGCCGTAAGCTGCACCCGGGTCGCTGGCCTTGCGAAAGCCGTAGGCTTGCAGGAAGTCGCCGCTGGCCCAGCCGACACCGAATTCGCCCGCGAGCCAGAGCGCCGCGCGTTCACCGACCGGCAACTGCAACCTCGCCTGCGCCACCATGTTGTAGAGCTGGAACGCCGTGGGGCCTGGCGGCGGCGGTGCATCGGTGGGGTGAAACGCGACTGCGACCAGCGCAGCGATGCCGAACCACGGGGCAAGCTCGTAGCCCGCGCCGATGCGGGCGCCGGGACCCGGCTGCGTCAGCCTTCCGGCGCCACCCAGGAGCCCCTGACCACCGAGCTCCGCACGCAGATGCCAACCCACCGCGTACATGTCGCGCGTGGTCACGATGGCTTCGGGTGGCAAGCGCTCCACATCCAGGCGCGTGGTGTCGGGTGCTTCTTCGGCGCTTGCGGTCGCTGCGTGCAGCAGCAGCAGCGCCGCGCACGCAACCACGCTGCGGCACAGGAGCGCGAAGCCAAAGCGATTCGAAGGTGCACGGTACGCGGGCATCAGGGTTCGCTGCCGCTGTTCACTATCACGATTCACGGTCGCGGTTCACGGTCGCGGTTCACGGCCACGGTTCACGGCATGGCTGGCGGCATGGCGTGGAACGCTTTGGGATTGGTGTGCATGAGCGGGTCGCCGGGGCTGGCGAGCTTGTCTCCCACGTCGCGCACGCGAACGCTGGCTTCCAGCAAGATCCGACCCTGTTCGAGCGAACGCAGGCCCAGGCGCAGCGCGACGAGGCCCGGAATCACGGCGGGAATGTACTTCTGCGAGCGCGGATCGCTGCTCGAGTTGTTCTCGAAGTACACGACCTCGTCGGGATTGGGCGCGCCGTTGACCACGGTGGCCAGGTCGACCGCGGCCTCGTCGAGCTCTTCTTCGCGAACGGTGTGGCTTTGCCGATCTTTGGGGCCGAGCGTGTAGCGCCGTTCCCACTGCGCGTGCATCGGGACGGGGTTGCGCTCGACCACCGCCACGCCGGGAAAGTACTCGTCGAACTCGTTCGCGCCGTTGACGACCACGTCGATGTCGTGAGGCTTGTCGTCGAGGTTGCTCAGCGTGAAGTCGACCTCGATCTCGTCGTCGCCGCGCTCCACCCACGGCAGACGCGGATACGGCAGCTTCTTGAACGCCTTGACGCCCGTCTGGCGGTCCATCATCTCCATCGGGCTCGGCTTGCGCACCGGCAGCTGGGCGCGCGTCTCCACGATGTAGAGCGCACCATCGCGGCTGGCGAACACGGGTGGCGTGGTCTGTGTGAGCGCAACTTGGTAGAGCTTGCCATTGCCGATGTACTCGCGAGTATCCCCGCAAGCAGCCAGTAGCAGCAGCGCGCACGAAAGACCGACCTGTTGCAAGCGTGTTCGCATGACGCCCCCCTCAGCTTCCCCGCAGCAAGAATGGATAGGTCACTTCGACTTCGCCGCCGTCAGGCTTCGGAAACACCCAACGCTTGATCTGACGCACCATGCAGCCCTCGACGCGTGCATTGCCCAGCGTCGACTTGGCCACGCGCACCACGGTGACGTGGCCATCGAGATCGATGCGCCAGTTCATGGACACCGCACCCGCGAGCTTCGGATCGCGCTGCATCTCGACCTCGAAGCAGTACTTGATGGCTGCCTGGTTGGCGCGGACCACCCGGTCGATCTGCTCCTTGGACAGAAAGCCATTCACGTGCGCGCCGCCGTTATCGAGTGACAGCTGCGCCTCGTGCGCCTTGGCTCCCGGCAAACCGATGCCGCCAGCACCCTTACCTCTGCCGTTGCCGCTACCCGCTCCAACACCGGTGCCCATGTCACCTGCACCAAACAGCACGCCCTTGCCCGTGCCGCCGCCACCGCTGCCCGATCCGCGCAACCCGAAGCCACCCGAGCCGCGACCGGCGACGGTCTGCACCGAACCCAGGCCGCCGAGCATCTTGTCGAGCGTGGGCGTGTCGAGCGCGTTCGACAGCGCGTTGTTCGGACCGCCGCCGCTCAGCACACCGAGCAAGCCCATGCCGCGCACCTTGGCGGCGATGGCGTCTTTGGGTTCGCCGGCGATCTGCGTGTCAGGTCGCGTTGCGTCTTTGCGGCCCACGCGACCTTCGGCGTGCTCTTGTTTCTTGCCGCCCAGCTCGTCGCGATCGCGCATGCCCGGATCTTTGGTCTCGGTGCCGGACTTACGCTTGCGCAAGAGCGGTTCGTCTTCCGGCGGTGGCACCACCATGAAGCGCTTCACCAGCTCGGTGTCGAGCTCGAGCGAACCGGCCGGCGCGAATTCTTTCGCGGCGACCAAGAACAAGAACAAGAGCGCGCCCACGTGGAAGAACACCGACAAACCGAGGCTCGCGGCCAACGCCGGCTCGCGCGACAAGCGCGTGGGCATGGGCTGCTGCACCGGACGCACTTGCTGGAAGAACACCGCAATGCTGCCGAGCGTGACCACGCCGTAGTCGTCGGGACCCAGGCGCGTAGGCTCGCGCAGCTCACGCACGCTGCGCCGCTCACCCGACAACCACACGAAGCCGCCAAGCACCGCGTTGGGCAGCAGCGCATAGCCCAGGCCTTGCGGCGACAGCAAAGTGAGCGTGTCACCTGCAACCAGATCGGCAGGCAGCGGGAACATCGCCTTGGGGCCGCCCAGCGTCACCGGCCGCGGATCGAGCAGCAGCTCGTCGGCCTGCAGACTGCCGTTCCACAAGAGCGCCACACGCAATCGACGCTCCGTGCTGGAAACGCTGGTGGCGGCGCCGCTGGTGACCACTTCGGCCATCAGAATGTCTTCTCTTGCGTACCACGCTGCAGCTCGGGCATGAACGAGCGATGCGGCAAGCGTGGCCGGCCGAACTCTGCACGCAAGCGGTTCAGGAAGTACAACATCTGCGGCGTCTTGAGCTGACCTTCGATGTCCAGCCCGGTGAACTCGAGCATCTTCACCTCGCTGCCGCCTTCCTTCTTCACGTCGTCGCGTGCGTCGGAATCCGCCACGGGCGCAGGCGCGCTCGGCTTGCTGTCGCTGCCGCCACCGACCCGCGCCTCGGTAGCGCCCGCGGGTTTCGCCGCCGCAGCTTTGCGCGCAGTTGCGGGCTTGGCGGCGGGCTTGTGGGCCACAGCTGGCTTGTGCGCCTTGTCCTGCGCGCTGGCCGTGGCGCCCGACACCGACAAGAGCAGCATCGCACACACACCGAGGCTCGCTGTCCATGTGCTCATGAGCCGGTCTTCTTCTTAACAGGTTTGGCGTGCGTGGGTGCTGCTGCGGGCTTGGGCGCAGGGGCCACGGCCGGCGCAGGTGCCGCGGGGATCTGCGCAAGGTAACGTTCCGCCACGGGCCGCTCCACGGCATCGCTCGCGGCCACATCGAGGTACCTCTCGAACAGTTCCCGCGCCTCGCCGCGACGGTTCAGGAATTCGGCGCGCAAGACGCCCAGGTCGAAGAGCGCAGCGGGATCGCTCGGCGCGTCTTCCAGGGCCTTTTCATAGGCTTTTTCGGCATCGGCGTGCTTGCCTAGGCCGCGCAGCGACACACCCAGCCCGACCCGAGCGTCGACGGCGTGCTCGTCTAGGGCGAGCACCTTCTCGTACTCGGCGTGCGCCGCGGCGTAGTCCCCTGCGTGCACCAACACCGACGCGCGGTTCATGCGCGCCGGAGCGAAGCTCGGGTCCACCGCGACCGCCTTTTCGAATTCGTCGAACGCCAGCTGAGTGTCTCCCCGCTCGAGCCCCAGAAGGCCAAGGTCATTGTGCGCCGGTGCACTCTTGGGGTCCAGCGCGAGCACCTTGCGGAACACGAGCTCGGCCACGTCGGGTTCTTGCTTCGCACGGTAGATGCGGCCGACTTCGAGCAGCGCAGCCGCGTTCGCCGGATCGCGCACCAGCGCATCGCGCGCCTGCGTGAGCGCGTCATCGAAGCGGCCGCGCTCGCGCAAGATCGACGTGAGCAAGACGCGCACCTTGTTGTCGTCTGCATGCGACTGCAGGTACTGCTCGAGCAAGTCGCTCGCGGCGGCGCGATCGCCGAGCCGATGTTGGGCTTCGGCCAAGCCGATCAACGGCTCGCTCGCACTCGGCTCGGTCTGATGCGCGGCCTCGAAGTGTTGCAGCGCCTTGCGGGCTTCGCCCCGACGCTCGTAGACCACGCCGAGGTTGTAGTGTGCCTCCCACAAGCCCGGGTCGATCGCGAGCGCGGCCTCGAAACTCTCGATCGCGTGCGTTTCGTTGTCGCGCCCCTTTTGCGCGAGCCACTTGATGCCTTCGAGGTAGCTGTGCGCTGCGCGTGGATCTGCGGGCTGCGGCCCCGCGATGACGGGCTTTTCGGCGATGGCGCCGCCACAAGCGGCGAGCGCCAGCCCGAGCGCGCAAGTGCAAGCCAGGCGCTTCATCGCTTGCCTCGGATAGGCTTGGGCGTGCGCGACTTCGCGACCTTCACGGTGCGCGCGGGTTTCGCCGCGCTCGTCGTCTTGGCTTGCGCCGCCTCGACCTGACGACGTAGCCCTTCATAGGGCTGTACGCCCACCTCCACTTGGGCTTGCGCCAGGTCGGCGCCCGCCTCGCGCAGCGGCGGATACTCCACGTCGTTCAGCCGCGTCAGCGCTTCGCGCTGCTTCTGCGTCCAGGTGTTGAACACGTGCAGCTCTAACGCTTTGTGGTAGCCGTTCTCGTAGGCCTCGAGCGCGCGCTCCTCGATGGGCACGATGAACTTCGACAGCTCGTCGCGGTACGCCTGCTCTTCGGCCTCACTCAAGCCTTGCGGCACGGGCGCCTGCCGCAGCGATTCGGCGAACAGCTCGTAGCTCTGGCCGATCTTGTAGAGCGCGGCCGTGAGCCACTCGGCCACGTGGTACTCCACGACGTCGCCGTAAACCTCGGCGGCCTTGCGCAAGTAGTCCGACTTCTGTTGCAGGCGCTTAGGCAACCCCTTCATGTCGCCGGCGATCTGGATCTTCTCGAAGTCGACGAGCACTTGGTCGGCCTGCAGAAAGCGCGCTTGCGCGGCGAAGTAACGACCGGTGGTGAGCTCGCCCTTGCGCCCCGTCTTGGCCGCGATGGCCCAGGCCTTGTCGGCGCCGTCGCGATCCCCTTGCGCAAGCAGCACTTGCCCAAGACGCGTGTTGGCTTCGATCTTGCGGTCGGTGTTCTTGCCGGTCTTCGCGTACTTGCGGTAGGTGTCCGCGGCATCGGCCCAGCGCTTCTGCGCTTCGTGCGCGCGGCCGATCAAGAAGTACACCTCGTCGACGCTGCTGCTGCTGGGAAAGCTCCGAGCGAACTCCTTGCCGTCTTCCACGGCTTGGTCGTGGTCGGTGGCGGCGACGCGCAGCACGATGGCGTTGTAGAGCGCATCTTCACGCTTGTCGGCCTTCGGAAAGCGCCGCGCGTACGCTTCGTAGTAGCGAGCGGCATCGCGAAACTGCGCGATCGACTCGAACATCTGCGCCGCGCTCCATGCGCCCAGCGCGCCTTCGGCGCTGCCTGCGTAGTGCTCGATCAACGCGTCGTAGGCGTCGGCAGCCGCTTCCAAATCGCCCGAGCGTTGCCACTCCTGACCGGCGTTGTAATAGGCCTTGGGTGCGCGCTCGTCCTGCGGGAACTCCTGCGCGGCGTGCAAGTACGCGTTGGCTGCAGCGTTGTGGTCGCCGCGCACCGCCAACTGCTCGCCGGCCTTGAACACCGACTGCAAGATCAGCGCATCGAGCTTCTTCTGCGATCCGGGGTTCTGGAACGCCGGAGCGCGCTTGAGCTTGCGGGCCCAGACCTCGATGTTGCCGTAGTCCTTGGCGCGGTTGAAGCTCTCGAGCACGAGCTCGCCGGCGCTCGCCGCGTACTGACTCTGCGGATAGCTGTCGAGCAGCTGTCCGAACTGACGGATGGCTGGGTCGTAGATGCCCCGCTCGAAGTACAGATGACCCTGGCGAAACAAGATGCCGGGAACCTCGGGGTCGCTCGGATACAGCTGCACGTAGAGCGCCGTGGCATCGGAGAACTTGTGGTCAGTGGCGGTTTCGCTGCACGGATCGACGGGTGGCTGCGGTGTGGGTGAGGCCGCTCCCGCGCCTGTTGCAGCTGTCGCCGAGGCGGCCGGTGCCGCCGGATGCCCTGCGCCTGGCTTGCAGCCCTCCAGCTCCTTCACGCGCACCGACTCGAACGCGACGATGGCATTGTACAGCGCGTCCTTGGTGAGCTTGCCCTTCGGGTTCGCCTTGGCCGCACGCACATAGTAGTCGCCGGCTTCCTCCGGCTTGCCCAGCCGGTGGAACAAGATCTCGGCCAGGTAGAACATCACGTCGTAGCCCGCTTCGGTGTCGGCGAAGTGCGCGACGTGGATGCGGTAGAGCTGCACAGCGTGGTCGAAGTCCTGCGCCTGCTTCTCCTTCTGCGCGCGCTCGTGATAGCGCATGGCTTGGGTGCGCAGCGCGCGTTCAGCGCTGCGCTGCGTGCGCGCCACCACTTCGGGGTCGGCCTGCTTGCTGGCCCAGTCGCTGCCCGCGGCGTACTTGCTCGCCAGCGTGTCGAGCGCCTTGACCACGTTGTCGGCGTCGTTCACGGCCTCGTACGCCGACGCAATCTGACGCTGGTAGCCAGGCGCGCTGGCGTCGTCGGGCTCGCTCGCGAGCAGCATCTGGTAAGCCTCGATCGCACGCGGATAGCGCGCCTGATCGAAGAACGCGCGGCTCAAGCGCTTGAGCACGCGCAGCGCATACTGGTCGCCGCCGATGCCCGCGAGAAAACGATGCAAGTCCGCCGCGGTGTTGTGCTCGTCTTCGGTGAACACCTGGATCAGGTACTCGAGCGCTTCGTCCTGAAGCTCGAGCAAGCGCCGGCGCCGCTCGCCCGAGACGTTCGCGAGCTGACCGCCCAGATCGAGCACCTGCCGAAAGCGCATGGCGGCTTCGTTCACGTGGCCGAGCTTCCACAAGCACCAGGCGCTCTTGAACAACGCCAAGTCCGAGAGCTCGCTCTGCGGATACTGCAGCACGAGTGCGTACTCTCGGAGCGCCGCTTCGTAGTCGTAGCTGCCGCTGAAGTGCCACTCGGCGAAGGCCATGTGCGCATCGGGCAAAAATCGGCTGTGCGGGAACTCGTCGATGATGCGGCGATAGCAGACCAGCGCCTCGTTCATACGCGCGGCTTCCATCAGCGCATACGCCTTCATGTACAGCACCAGATCGTAGCGATCGAAGTCGCGGTGGTGCTGCAGGATGCGGTCGTACAGCGACAGCGGCAGCTCGATCTGCGCCTTGGGTGGCGTGGGCGAACGCACGCGCTGGGGCGTCTTCTGCCAGGCGCTGTAGTCCTCGAGGTAGCTGGCGCGCGCCTCTTCCCAGCGCAGCTCGGCCAAGCGCAAGAGCGCATCGGGCATCTCGTTCGCGTCTTCGGGTTCCTCTGCAACGAAGTGTTGTAGCTGGCGAATGGCCTCGGCGCGCCGCACCTTCACGAGGGCCTCGCGCTCGTGCAGCATCTTCTCGAGCAGCTCGTTGCCGTGCTGCTCGCGCTGCGCCTTACCCGACACCGGCCGCTGCGAGAGGAAGATCAGGCTCTCCAGGTTCTCCGGGGCCGGCAGGCCTTTGGCCACGCTCTTGCCCTCGCTGACCACGCTGTGCTCTTCAGGCCGGCGCGTGCCGGTGCCCTGCGCGAGCGCATGACCACAAAGCTGCCCGCCCAGGTCGAGCACGCACAGCGCAAGCAAGAGCGAGCGCTTCACGGGGCCACCTTTGGCGCAGCGGCCGGTGCCGGCGCGCTTGCTGCATCCGCGCCCGTGCCCTTGGGCTCGTAGCGTTCCAAGTACTCGTCGGGCCAGTCTTCACCCTCGAACGGCCAGTACTCTTCGTCGTCACCGAGAAAGCCTTGCACGAGCAGCGGATCGCGCAGCTCAGCCGGGAAGCGGCCTGCTGCTAGACTCTCGATCTGAATCTCGATGCGACGCTTGCTTCCCATCACCGCGTCGATGCGCCCAATGCGTGCGCGCCGCAGAAAGTCCGCGAGGCGTGTGCGCAACGCCTTGAGCCCTGCGAGCGCGCGCTCGTTCGCCGCCGCCACGAGCTTCGGCCGCAGCTGCGCGACGCGGGCATCGAAGTGACGCGCCAGCTCGATGTCGCGGGCGAAGAGCGCTGCCACCTCGGCGTCGCGCGGCGCTTCCACACTGGCGTCCGCCCCGGCCCAACGTGCGTCCTGCAAGTGGCTCTGCAAGCTCGCCGCGCGATTCTCGATGCGCACCAGATCCTTCTCGATGGGCGCCAGCTGTGCAGCCGGTGCGCCCAGCCGACGCATGGTGTCGACTTGCTGCGTCAGCAAACGCACGCCTTGCCGTGCATCGTCCACCTCGTCTTGCAGAGCGCCCAGCAGATCACGCTCGCTCTGTGCAGCGTCGGCGACCGGTTTGGGTGCGTCGCCACCGGAGAGCCGCGCGGCCAGTGTACCGACGAGCTCGGGCAACCGGCCTGCACGTGCCGCCTCTGCATCGAGCCGACCCACGCGCTCGTTCAAGTCGGCAAACACCGGGTCGACGCCGACCAACGCCACCAGCGTCTTGCGCATGGGGCTCGCTGCCCGATTGTCCTCGCCTGCACGGGCCAGCTCGGCGTAGAGCGCATCGCGGCGCGACGGACTCTGCAAGATGCGATCAGTCTCGGCCAAGAGCGGCGTGAAGCGCTCGATGAAGCTCGAGAACATGCGGCTGGCCTTGTCGAAGTCGCACGCCGACAACGCTACGTAGCCACGCAAGATCGACGCTTCGTCGCTGAAGGCCGACTGTGGGAAGCGCGCCTGCAGTTGGTCGAGCAGATCGACGGCGGTGTCGTGATCTCCACCTTCGTAAGTCGCATACGCCGCTTCGAACATCGCCTCCGGCAAGCGCGGCGAGTCCTGCGGCACCTGGAAGTAGTAGTAGAACGCGTCGTCGGCGCGACCTTGCTCGTGCGCAACGCGACCTAGCCCCAGGCGCGCCAGGTCTTTGACCGCGAAGTAACGGTCGTCGACATAGAAGCTGTAGCGGTTGTCGTCACCTGCGCTGGCGATCTTGCAGAAGTGCCGCTCGGCCTCCACCAGTTGACCACGACGCGACGCGATCGCACCCAGCAGGTACTGCGCGTTCGCGTAGAAGCGCGAATGCGGCGTGATCTCGCCATACGCCTGCATGGCGAGCGCGTCGTCGCCCGCGGCCTCGCGCTCGCGACCACGCAGGTAGCGCAGCTCGTTGCGTGCGTCTTCGGGTAGCGCGAGGTTCAACTTGCCCAGATCTTCGATCACGGTCGGCAGCGACAACCCAGCGAGCGCGACGTCGGTGTGCTTGCGAAACGCCGGTGCGAAGTAGGTTTCGCCCGGGCCCTTGTCGATCACCTGACGCAGGTAGCGTCGCGCGCTCTGCTCCGCGCCCAGCTCGTGCAGCGCCGAGCCGAGCGTGAAGCGCGCACCGTCGAGCTCGCTCTCGTCGGCGTAGTCGGCGAAACGGGGGCTCTCGACCAGCTCGAACAAGATCAGCGCCGCGTCGTCGTAGCGTCTTTCCTGCGCGGCACGCTCACCCTCCGCGAGCAACTTGCGCAGCTCTTCGACCTTGGCAGTCTCCACCGACAGTAGGCGCTTCTTGCGCAACGCGTCGTAGTACGCACCGAGCGCTGGCGCCGGGCGGACCTTGCTGCCCATTTGGGTAGTCATTTGGGTACCCTTTTGCGTACCCATCTGCGTACCCACGTGGGCACCCGTTTGCGCCTGCACGCGGATGCTCGGGCACACCGCCGCCGTCAGCAGCAAGGCGAGCCCGAAGCCGGTGCGGACTCTCTTCACGCCGACCTCACCGCTCGTGCTCTTTCCACGCCCGCGTCTTGGCGCGCAGGCGCATGCGGACGTCGTACTTGCCGTCACCGTCGTCGGGGAAGTCGCCCGCCATGTCGGAGTCGTCGTCGAGCACCAGCGTCAGCTCGGTCTGCTTCTCGCGCGGGGCCTGGATGCGGTAGCTCTCGCGCAGCGTGTACCCGTAAGCTGCATCGTCGCGGGCGCGCTGCTCGAGCTCCACGCCCAACACGTGTGGACCGGGTGCCACGAAGCCCTCGAACACGTTGCGCGCTTCGTCGCCACCGAGCGATGCGGCATCGCCGCGGTAGATTGCTGCCCCGTCGAGCTTGAGCACGACCTTCGCCAGCACCGGATCGGGTCCCGCCAGGTTCTGCAGCCGCACGGCCATGCGTGTCTTGAACAGCGTCTTGCCCACGATGGCGGCGCGCGAGCGGGCCTCGACCAGCTCGTCCATCAGGGTCGTGAGCTCCGAGCGCAGGCCCGCGAGCTTGGCGCTCTCCTCGGCGGACACGGCGGCCGGGGCGGGCGTGGGCGAGCTGGACGCAGAGCTGTTGGCTGAATCACCCGCCGCTGATGGCTGCGCGACTGGCGTGGCCGCTCCGCTTTGAGCCGGTGCAGCCTCGGTGGCGGCCGGTGTCGTGGCTGCAGTGGTGGTGGTGCCCGATGCGGGCGCCGGGCTCGCATCGGTGCCGGTGCTGGTGCCGCCGGCCTCTGGTGCCGCGCTGCCGTCGGTTGGCGCGGCTTCTGCGGCCGCAGGCGCGGCGCTGGCATCTGCCTTCGGCCGCGCCGCCTTGCGCTTGGCGTGCGCAGCAGCGCCGTGGCCGAGCAGCGCCGCCGCCATCAGCAGCGCGCTCACCAAGGCCGCGACGGAGCGTGGCTGCTTCCGAGCGCGGCTTACGGCGTGTGTCGAAGGTGTGGACATCGTTTGACTCACGAGTCGAAGGGCAAAAACACCGAGAAACCGAGGGTAGCAGCGAGGTTGTTCACGATCTGGGAGTGGCCGATGAGCTCCTGCTGCAAGATCTGGTCGCGCAGATCCACGCGCAACGCGAACCAGTCGCCGAAGAAGTACTTCATGCCCAGGCCGAAGCTGCCGGTGAGACCTTGCGCGGTCTGGTTGTCGGTGACGCCGCCACCGAACGCCAGGAACAGATCGAAGCGCGACACGGTGCCGGAGAACCAGCGCAGCTTGCCGTAGGCGATGGACCACAAGAGATGGCCCTCGTAGATATACACGTTGGTGTGTAGCCGCACCGCCGTGAAGCTCGTGTCGTTCTGCACGATGCGCACGAGCGCTGAGTCCGCCTGCGTGTAGCCGAAGCTGGCTTCCAGGCCCAAATCCTCGGTGAAATGGAAGGTGTACGCGCCGCCGACCAGATACGACGAAGACAAGAGATCGGCGGCATACATACCGCCCATTACGCTCAGCTCGTGACGGCCCGCCTTCTGGAACAAGCGCTTCTGCACGCCGCGGTAGCGTCGACGTGCGTTCAGCTCGTCGCGAATCGCGTCATCGATACACGACGAGGACTCGGCGTAAGCGGGTGCAATCTGTGCGGCCCACAGCCACACCGACAAGAACAAGAAGCCGAGATAGGGTGGCCATGCGCGCCCCGAGTTGTTCCGCATCCGCTTCACTCTGGTCCAATGCCGTGATGACCTGAGCTCGTGCTGCTGCTCAGGACAGGTACCGCTCGCCCGTGTCGCACAGGATAGTAACAACTCGCTCCGCGGGAAGCATCTCGCGTGCGACTTTGATTGCAGCGTGCACGTTGGCGCCGGACGAGGGCCCAAGCAGCAGTCCCTCCTCGCGGGCCAAGCGCGTGGTCATGCGCTCGGCCTCGGGGTCGGACACGGTGATCACCTCGTCGATCAAACTGCGGTCCAAGATCTTCGGCACGAAACCAGCGCCGAGGCCCTGAATGCCGTGTAGGCCGGGTTTGGCGCCCGAGAGCACGGCGCTCGCGCGCGGCTCGACCGCATACACGCGTACGCTGGGCTTCTTCGCCTTGATGGCGCGCGCGATACCCGTCAGCGTCCCACCCGTACCCACACCGATCACGATTGATTGCAGCTCGCCGCGCGTGGCGGCCCAGATTTCTTCGGCGGTGGTCTCGGAGTGCGCGCGTGGGTTGTCGGGGTTGTCGAACTGCCGCGGCATGAACGCGCCCGGCGTACGCGCGACGATACGCTCGGCTTCTTCCACGGCACCACGCATGCCCAGCTGCGCCGGCGTGAGGATCACGTCTGCTCCATACGCATGGATGATGGCCTGGCGCGCACTCGCCATGTCTTCGGGCATGACGATCAAACAGCGATAGCCGCGCACGGCGGCGAGCATCGCCAAGCTGATGCCGGTGTTGCCACTGGTGGCCTCGATCAGCGTGGCGCCAGCGGCAATAAGCCCAGCGCGCTCGGCCGCGAGCAACATCGCGTAGGCCGGCCGATCTTTCACGCTGCCCGACGGGTTCTTCGATTCGAGCTTGGCGCAGACTTCAGCGCCGCTCGGATCGGCCAAGCGACGCAAGCGCAGCAGCGGCGTGTCACCGACCAGATCCCAGACTCCGTCGTAGATCCGCTGCTGAACCATGGAGCGGCAGGAGCGTACTACAGATCTTGCGAGAGAGCGCGATCGGGGCGGACGGTCCCGGGGCTTGTCAGTACGTGAGATCTCTATCCGTAACCTTGAACACTTCGGCTTCGCGGAAGATTTGCACTAGGTTGGGGTCCAGGTGGCCGTCTTTGACTTCGAAGTGCAGGATCTCGAGCGCTCGGTCCGCCGACAACGCACGTTTGTAGGGCCGGTCGCGTGCCGTCAGCGCGTCGTAGATGTCGGCGATGGTCATGATCTTCGACTGCACCGGGATCGCGTCGCCACTGGCGCCGCGTGGGTAGCCCGTGCCGTTGATGCGCTCGTGGTGCGCGCCAGCGATGATCGGCACCTGCGCCATCGACTTGCCCCAGGGGATCTTCGACAAGAAGTTGTAGGTGTGCACCACGTGCGAGCGGATCTCGTCGTACTCGGTCGGGCTGAGCGAGCCGCGTGGGATCTGCAACGCGATCACTTCTTCTTCGGTCAGCAGCCGGCACGGCTGCCCTTCGAAGTCGAGGTAGCTGAGCGCTCCGATCTCGGCGATGCGCGAGAAGTCGCCTTCCTTGAGCACCGTGGGCTCGTTGGCTTTCTCGATGGTCTGCCAGGCGGCGAGAAGCTCGGCGCGACACTGCTCTAGCTCCGCGTCGAGCGCTGTAAGCTCCGCGCCACCCGCACCTCGTTGCATCAGCTCGAGCTTGCGCGTGAGCACTGCGTTCTCGGCCGTGCGAATCGCGAATTCGATGCGCGTGCGAATCGACGCGCTCTGGTGGGGATAAAGCTTCTTGGCCTTCACCAGCACTTGCTCGCGCACGCCGATCTTGCCGAAGTCGTGCAGCAGCGACGCGTACTGCAGCTCTTGAAGGTCCCTGCGCGAGAACTTCGTGTTCTGGTACGGACCATCAGCCGCCAGGTCGACCTTCTCCGCAAGCGCACACGACAGCACGCTGACGCGCAGCGAATGACCACTGGTCGTAGGATCGCGCTGCTCGATGGCCTGCACGCTCGCGCGCACGAAGCCCTCGAAGATGGTGCGGATCTCGGCGTAGAGCAGCGCGTTCTCGAGCGCGATGCCTGCCTGTGCAGCCAGGGTGGTCAGCAGCTCTTCGCTGCGTGCATCGAATGCCAGCACGCCTCGCTGGAAGTCTTCCGGCTCGTTCAGCTTGGCGCGCGGGTCGACCTTGCGGTTGATCAGCTGGATCACGCCGATGACCTCGTCCTCGGCGGAGATCATGGGCATGGTCAGCATCGACACCGAGCGGTAACCCACGCGCTTGTCGAAGCTCTCGTCGAACTTGTATGGCTTGCTCGGGTCGAGCGCGTACACGTCGGCGATGTTGATCGGCTGCTTGATGAGCGCCGCCGCGCCAGCGATCGAACGCGTGGACACCGGGATCGTGAACTCGCGCGAGGCGAACTGCACGGAGTCGTTCTGCGAGAGCTTGAAACGCAAGGTCGCCGCGCCGTGGGCCTTGGCGTCGCTCTCGATGACGTAGATGCTGCCCGCGTCGGCGCCGGTGATGTAGCGGCTCTTCTCCAGGATCAAGCCGAGCAACTTGTCGATGTCGCGCTCTTGCGTGATGGCGCGTGCGATCGTCACCAGCTCGTCGAGCTCGTAGCGGTAGCGACTGAGCTCCTTCACACGCGTGGCCGCGCTCTGCTTGAGCTCGACGCGCTCGAGCAAGCCGTCGATTGCCAAGAAGGCCTGATCGCCGTCGGCACCGTCGTCGAGCACGGCCACGGTGGAGCCGGGCTTGAGCGCGTCTTTGAGACCCGCGGGTGCCGCGCCCACGATGAGCAAGCCGAAGTCGCCTCGGACGGCGCGCTCCACCAGCGCAGGCTCCGCCAACACGCGCTCGCCCTCGATGAGCAGCACGCGCGCACGACCCCGCTGCACTTCCAGACCCTCGGGCGTCTTGCGCAGCTCGGCCTCGGACCAGCGCGCGTCCGCGCTCAGCTCGGTCTGCAGCGCGTCGAGATTCATGAGCGCTGCCCCGAGTCCGCGCGCCGCGCCGCGTCACGGTCGTCGTAGGCGCGCACGATCCTCGCGACCAGTGGATGACGCACGACGTCGTCGGCCTCGAAGTAACAACACGCCAGCCCCTCGATGTTGGTCAACAGACCGATCGCATCGGCCAGGCC
>JADGRE010000001.1 GCA_017881185.1 Pseudomonadota bacterium
GCCCTTGCCGCCGCGCGATACCGCCTTGTACTTCTCGAGGCTCACGCGCAGCTCGGTGCCAGACTCTTTCTCGACGATCAGGGCTTCGCGCGGCGAGCTAAGCAGCTGCGCACCAATGACCACGTCGTCTTTGTCGAGCTTGATCAGCATCACGCCCTTGCCGGGGCCAGCCAGCAGCGCGACTTCTTCGGCCTTGCAGATCAGCGCGCGGCCTTCAGCCGTGGCGCAGGCCACGTGCGCGCCCTTGGTCTTGAGCCCGACGAAGAGCACTTCGTCGCCTTCGTCCAGACGCATGAAACGCCGGCCCGAACGCGTGCTCGGCTCGCGGTGCGCGCGCAGCGACATGGACATGGTCATGCCGTGCTTGCTCACGGCGATTACGAACGGCCCGCCCGGCTCGCTCGCGCTCTCATCGACAGGCGGCACAGCCAGCACACGCGGATCGAAGCTGAGCATGCGCACGATGCGCTCCCCGTCGTCGAGCTTGAACAGGCTCTGGAACGGCGAGCCGTAACCTGTCGTTGCAGGCACGTCGACGATACGACTGACGTAGCAGGTTCCCTGGTTCGAGAAGAACGCCACCGCCGCCTTGGTCGAGCCGGCGACGACGTCGAGCACTTGGTCGCCGTCGCGCAGGCGCGTGGCCGCGGAGTCTTTCATCTCGCGTTGACGCTTGATCCAACCTTGGCGCGTGAGCACGACCAGCGTGTCTTCTTCGAGGATGAAGTCTTCGGCTTCGAACGCCGGCTCGTCGAGGTTGCCCACGATCTTGGTGCGGCGGCCGTTTTGGTACTGCGTCTTGAGCTCGAGCAACTCGGCGCGGATCAGCTTCCAGCGGGCTTCCGGGCTCTTGAGCAGGGCCGCGATGCGCTTCTCTTCGCGGCGCTTCTCGTCGAGCTCCTTCTGGATGAGCAGAATCTCGAGCTGGGCGAGGCGATAGAGCTTGAGCTCGAGGATCGCGTCGACCTGCTCTTCGTCGAGCTCGAAGCGCTTCATCAGCTTCTCGGTGGCGTCCTTCTTGCCTTCGGACTTGCGGATGATGCGAATGGTTTCGTCGAGCGCGTCGAAGACCTTGGCGAAACCATCGAGCACGTGGATGCGCCGGCGCAACTCTTCGACATCGAAGCGCAGGCGCTTCTCCACGACCTCCATGCGGAACTCGAGGAAGCGGCGCAGGATCTCGCGCAGGTCGAGGCGCGCTGGCCCGGCGATCTCGGGGTTGTCGGTGGGCACGAGGCAGGTGAAGTCAGCGCCCACGCTGGTCTGCAGCGGCGTGTGTTTGTAGAGGTACGCCATCACCAGCTGCGGATCGGCGTCCTTCTTGATCTCGAGCACGATGCGGGTCTCTTCGGTGCTCTCGTCGCGTACGTCGAGCAGCGTGGGCAGCTTCTTGTCGATGATGACTTCGGCGATCTTCTCGACCACCGTGGAACGCTTCACGGCGTACGGGATGGAGTGAATCACCAGCACGGTGCCGCCGCGCTTCTGGTCCTCGGCCTTCCACTCACCGCGCAAGCGGAACGAGCCCTGCCCCGTGCTGTAGATGTCTTCCAGCTCCTTCTTCGTAGAAAGCAGCTGGCCGTAGGTGGGGAAGTCGGGTCCCTTGATGTGCTTGAGCAGCCCCTTCACCTGGATCTCTGGATCGTCGATGAGCGCGACCGACGCGTCGATGACCTCGCCGAAGTTGTGCGGCGGGATCGAGGTCGCCATGCCCACGGCGATGCCTTGCACGCCGTTGACCAGCAGGTTCGGAAAGCGCGCCGGCAACACCACGGGCTCGAAGCGAGTGCCGTCGTAGTTGGGCCGGAACGTGACCGTCTTCTGACCCAGCTCCTCGAGCAGCTCCGCGGCGAGCTTCTGCAGTTTCGTTTCCGTGTAACGCATCGCAGCGGGGGCATCGCCGTCGGCGGAGCCGAAGTTGCCGCGGCCGTCGACCAGCGGTGCACGCAGCGAGAACGACTGCGCCATGCGGGCGAGCGCGTCGTAGATGGCCGTGTCGCCGTGCGGGTGGTACTTGCCCATCACGTCGCCGACCACGGCCGCGCACTTGCGGTACTTGGCGTCGGCACGCAGGTGCATGTCGTTCCACATCGTGTAGAGGATGCGGCGCTGCACCGGCTTCAGGCCGTCGCGCACGTCGGGCAACGCGCGGGCAGTGATGACGCTCAGCGCATAGTGCAGGTAGCGCCGCTGGGCCTCGTCGGCGAGCGAGGCGTCCATGATAGGCGCGATGCCGGGCAGCGTGTCTTCACCGTCGCCACCGCCCTTGCCCTTGAAGAGTTTGAGCTGAGATTTGCCCTTCTGTGCCACGTGAAAAACACCTCGCGCCTGCTGGGGAGGCGCTGAATACCCTTTCAGTCAACCCAGGGCTAGCAGAACCTGCGGCGCCGGCGCAAGAAACGGGTCTGGCCGCGGCGGGCGCGGCGCAGGGCCGCCTGTAGACCACGCGAACACATGGCCCCCCAAGACCCACGCGGGTGGGCCGCGACGGATCGACTACCATGGAGACAGCCGTATGCGTGTCCTGGTAGTCGCTGACGGATCGCGCGGAGATGTGCAGCCGATGGGTGTGCTGGCGTCGGCGTTCCAGCGCGAGGGCCACGTGGTCACCGTCGCGGCTCCACCCGGGATGCGCGGCATGATCGAAGCGCGCGGGCTGCGCTTTGAGCCGCTTGCGCTCGACATGGAGCTGGTGCTGCGCTCGCTGGCAGCGGCGGTGGTCTCCGGCATCCGGGCGATGCTGAAAGCGGCACCGCAGCTGTTCATCGACTCCCTCAACAGCCAGCTGCAAGTGCTGCCCGAGCTCGCCAAGCAGTCCGACTTCATCATCGCGGGCGGCGTACACGCCGGCATCCCCACGCTGGCGCAGTACGCGGGCATCCCGTGGCGCTGGGTGATCTTCAGCTCGACGCTCTATCCCTCGAACCATCACCCGCCCCTCACCTTCCCGTTCGGTCGCGCGCCGCGCTGGCTGAACTACCTGCTGTGGCAGCTGACGCGCGTGTTCACCGACCGCGTGCTGCGCGGGCCCATCAACGCCGGCCGCCTGCGTCTAGGCCTACCGGCCATCGCCGATGCTGCGCAGCACGTGCTGTGTCCGAACCCGATCATGGCGATGGAGCCGGAGCTCGCGCCGCGGCCGGTGGACTGGCCCGCGATGGACGTGATCGGCTACCTCGATCCCGGCGACGGCGACCCGTTGCCCCCAGAGCTCGAGGCGTTTCTCGCCGCAGGACCGCCTCCGATCTACATCGGCTTCGGCAGCATGACCGACCCCGAGCCGGCGCAACGCACGCGCTGGTTTGCAGAGGCTGCCCGGCGCGCGGGCGCACGGCTCATCGTGTCTCGCGGCTGGGCTGGCTTTGGTGAGGGGCTGCCCGCCGACTGCCTCGCCATTGGGCCGGTGTCCCATCCGCGTTTGTTCGCGCGCGTTGCAGCTGTCGTTCATCACGGCGGCGCGGGCACCACCGCGGCAGCCACGCGCGCGGGTGTGCCGCAAGTCGTGGTGCCGCACATCGCCGACCAGTTCCACTTCGCTTCGCTGGTGCATTCGCTTGGCATCGCGACGCCACCCTTGCGCCGCACCAAGCTCAGCGTGGCCAGGCTTGCCCAGCGCCTGCAGATGGTGCTTCAAGACACGGGCATGCGCGAGCGTGCGCTCGCCCTCGGCGAGACCATCCGAGCACGACCGCCACTCTCCAACGTGTCGCGCCTCTTGGTGCTGGAGCACGCGAAGCCGTTCGATCCCGGGCAACGCTCGCCGATGGTGCGCCTGTTGTCGGGCTAGGCTTGCCCGTTGCCGGCCTCAGCCAACCACGAGCGTGACGATCTTGCCCGGCACGTAGATGGCCTTGCGCAGCGTCTTGCCCGCAAGCTCGGCTGCAACGCGTTCGTTGGCCTTGGCAGCCGCGAGCACGGTGTCTTCGCTCGCATCCTTCGACACGCTGATGCGCGCGCGCACCTTGCCATTGATCTGCACTGGCACTTCCACGTTGGCTTCGTGCAGAGCGCTCTCATCGAGCTTCGGCCAACCTGCGTGCAGCAAGGTTCCTCTGCCACCGATGTGCTCGTACAGCTCGTCGGCCAGGTGTGGCGCGAACGGCGACAAGAGATGCAAGAGGGCGTCGATGCCCTCGCGCAAGACCTGCCGTTCGAGCTCGGTCTCGGCTTTGAACGCTTGCAACGCGTTCATCATCTCCATCATCGCGGCGATCGCGGTGTTGGGCTGGTAGCGCTCGGAGAGATCGTGCGTCACACGCTGGATGCCACGGTGCACCTCACGACGCGCCACGCGCGCAGCTTCGGATAGCTCGCCGCCGTGATAAGCGCCGACACCTTGGAGCGACTCGACGCGGTCGCGCACCAAGCGCCACACGCGCTGCAAGAAGCGCTGTGCGCCCTCTACGCCAGCCTCGGTCCAGTCGACCTGGCCTTCGGGTGGTGCCGCAAACAGCATGAACACGCGCGCGGTATCGCCGCCGAAGCGGGCGATGATGTCGTCGGGGTCGACGATGTTGCGCTTGGTCTTGGACATCTTGACCACGTTGCCGACGATGACCTCTTCGCCGGTCGCAGTGACCACGCGCTTGCCGTCCTCACGCAGCTGAGTCTCTTCCGGGTAGTAGTAGATCTTGTGCGCGGGGTTCTGCGGGTCGAGCCGGTAGTGGAACTCCTTGCACACCATGCCTTGCGTGAGCAGCGCGGAGAACGGCTCGCGCGGGGTGTCCTTGGGCAAAAAGCCGAGATCGATCATCGCCCGCTGCCAGAAGCGCGCGTAGAGCAGATGCATCACGGCGTGCTCCTTGCCGCCGACGTAGAAGTCGACGGGCAACCAGCCACGGGCTGCGTCTTGATCGACGGGCCCGTCGCTGTGATGCGGCGAGGTGAAGCGGTCGAAGTACCAGCTAGACTCGACGAAGGTGTCGAAGGTGTCGGTCTCGCGGCGCGCCGGCTTGCCGCACTTGGGGCACGCGACATTCACGAACGCCGCAACCTTGGCGAGCGGCGAGCCACCCACACCGGTGATGGTGACGTCGAGTGGCAGCTCCACCGGCAAGCTCTTGCGATCGACGGGCACGATGCCATCGGTGTCACAGTGCACGACCGGAATCGGACAGCCCCAGTAGCGCTGGCGTGACACGAGCCAATCGCGCAGGCGATAGCTGATGGTCTCTTTGCCCTTGCCCTCGGCCGCGAGCTTCTCGGTGACCCGACGCTTACCGTCTTCGTTCGGCGCACCATCGAATGGGCCGCTCGCCGTCATCACGCCGGCCTCCACGAACGCTTCGCTTATGGCGGCGGCGTCCAGCGTTTGCCCGCTCGGTTGAATCACCACGCGGATCGGCAAGCCGTAGGCTTTCGCAAACTCGAAGTCGCGCTGGTCGTGCGCAGGCACGGCCATGACGGCGCCGGTGCCGTAGTCCATCAGCACGAAGTTCGCGATCCAGATCGGAACCTCCTGGCCGGTCAACGGATGAAGGCAGTAACGCCCGGTGGACACGCCACGCTTGTCGTTGCCCTCGGCACCCTTCTTCACCTTGTGCTCGAGCTGGATGGTCTCGACGAACGCGCGCACCTCGGCTTCGTGCGCGCTGCCCTTGGCGAGCTCGAGCGCGAGCGGATGCTCGGCGGCGATCGACAAGAACGTGACGCCGTAGAGCGTGTCGGGCCGGGTCGTGAACACCGCAATCTCCCGCTCGCCGGCAACCTCGGCGTCCAGCGCGAACTTCACTTCGGCGCCGAAGCTCTTGCCGATCCAGTTGCGCTGCATCTGCAACACGTCGTCGGGCCACTTGCCCGCGAGCGTGTCGAGGTACTGCAAGAGCTCCTCGGCGTACTGCGTGACGCGCAGGAACCACTGCGCCATGGCCTTCTGCACCACCACGTTGCCGCAGCGCCAGCACTTGCCGTCTTCGACTTGCTCGTTGGCGAGCACAGTCGCGCACTCTTCGCACCAGTTGGCGAGCGCGTGCTTGCGGTAGGCCAGGCCCTGCTCGAGCATGGCGATGAACACCGCTTGCTCGTGGCGGTAGTAGCTCGGATCGCAGGTGGCGATCTCGCGGCTCCAGTCGTAGGAGAGGCCGAGCTTCTTCAGCTGCTCGCGCATCTGCGCGATGTTCGCGTAGGTCCACTCGTGCGGGTGCCGACCGCGCTCGATGGCGGCGTTTTCGGCGGGCATGCCGAAGGCGTCCCAGCCGATGGGATGCAGCACGCGCTTGCCACGCATGCGCAGGTGACGCGCGAGCACGTCGCCGATCGAGTAGTTGCGCACGTGCCCCATGTGGATGCGTCCCGAGGGGTACGGGAACATCTCGAGCAAGTAGAATTTCTCGCCTGCCGCGCGCGTGTCGACCGAGAAGGCGCCGCTGTCGGCCCAGCGCTTCTGCCACTTGGGCTCGATCTCCGCGGGATTGTAGCGCTCGTCCATAGAAACCCTCGTCGCTTGGGGGTGCGAGGTATCACGTAAATGCGCACGCCGCAAAACGCGTTTCGCGCGGCGCTACACGGGTTCGAGGTGATTGACCGGGCCCTGCCCGTGGCCCAAGCCAGGCGCGCTCGCAATGGCGCGGGTCAGCCAAGCCTTGGCGGCGATGCACGCAGGCAATAGCGCTTCGCCGCGGCACAGGCGCGCTGTGATGGCGGCAGAGAGCGTGCACCCGAGGCCGTGGGTGTGACGCGTCGTGATGCGCGCAGCGTGCAGCTCGTGGAGCTCACCACCCGTGCACAGCACGTCTATCGGATCGCCCGCACGATGTCCGCCTTTCACGAGTGCAGCCTGCGCACCGAGATCCACGAGCGCGCGCGCCGCATCGCGGATCTCGGCCGCACTCGCAACCGGTCTGCCCAACAGAGCAGCTGCCTCATCGAGATTCGGTGTCACCAGCGCCGCCAGCGGCAACAGCTGCGTGCGCAGGGCGACGGTCGCTCGATCGTCGGCCAGCACGGCATCTGCTTTGCTGCGCATCACGGGGTCGATCACCAACCGCAGCGCGTGCTGCTTGCAGCGCTGCGCCACCACCTCGACCTGCGGAGAGGAGCCGAGCGCACCGCTCTTCACCGCAGCGGGGAGGAAGTCGGCGAACAGAACATCGAGCTGTTGCGCGAGCAGCTCTGGCGGCAGCACGTGAACCGCTCGCACGCCCTGTGTGCTCTGCGCGGTGATCAACGTGACAGCTGCGCAACCGTATACGCCGTGCGCGTGGAAGGTCTTCAGGTCGGCCTGAATGCCAGCGCCGCCCGAGGGATCCGAGCCTGCAATGCTGAGCGCGACGAAGGTCATGTCGACATTGCCGCACGAGCGCAGAGCCGGCGCAAGCAGAGCCGAAGTCATGGTAGGCTGCGCCGCGTCGGCGGCCGTTTTCGCAGCATGCACAAGCACGTCCAGATTCTGGTGATGGCCCTGGGGCCCGCGTTGTTCGGCTCGGGATGCCACAAGCCCACACCGCCGAAGCCCGTTGCGCAGATGCCTGTGCCCAAGGCGGCAACCGCAACGCCCGCACCCACACCCGCGCCTGCACCCGCGCCGGCTTCGGTGATGCACACCATCAGCGAAGAAGAGACGCTGTGGGACATCGCGCATGCCTACGGCGTTCCCGTCAAAGACATCATGGAGGCCAACGGGTTCCGTACGAACGACATCCGGCGCTTGCGCAAGGGCTCGCAGATCAAGATCCCCGGCGCCGCGCAGCTCGTCGACGTCGAGACCAAGACCGACCGGGCGGCGCAGAAGGAAGCGCTGCCCGTGCTCAGCGACGGCGCGTACCACTTCCTGCGCCGCGGTGAAGGCTTGTGGACCTTGGCGCGCATCTACGACGTGCCGCTCGAAGCCATCATGGAGCGCAATGGTTTCACCGACGAAATCCACGGGCAGCTGCGCATCGGCCAGGCCATCATCATTCCGGGCATCAAGCCAAGTCGCGTGAAACAAGTGCTAGACGCTTCGCCCAAGCGAGACGGCTTCATGCACGAAGTGTCGCGCGGCGAAACGGTGTGGGACCTGGCGCACGAGTTCCAGGTCAGCGTGGCGGAAATCATGGCTGCCAACAGCATGACGGCAGAAGAGGCCACGAACATCCATGACGGGCAGAAGCTGTTTCTACCGGGCGTGGAAGACGACGGGCGCGGGCACGTGAAACGCAAGACCTCCGAGCGCGAGCGCGTGGCGCACACGACTGCATCGCGCCTCGGCCTCGGCTCGCTCACGGCGGCAGGCAAGCTGCTTCACGGCATCGTCGAGGCGCGCTGGATTGCAGCTGCTGGCGGCGGCAAGACCCTGGCCGGCACGCTGCGCTGGCCGGTGGCCATGGGCAGCTTCGTGCGCGGTTACGGCTCCGGCCAGGGCGGCTACCACAAGGCCATGGACATCATGGGCAAGATGGGCTGGAACGTGCGCGCCGCAGCCAGCGGCATCGTCGGCTACTCGGGCGACCAGGTGAAGGGCTTCGGCAACATGATCATGGTCGTGCACCCGGGCGGCTGGGTCACGCTGTACGCGCACAACTCGGTGAACTTCGCGGCCGCCGGCGAGCGCGTACAGAAGGGCGCCGTGCTCGCAGAAGTCGGCAGCACGGGTCGCAGCCAGGGCCCGCACGTGCACTTTGAACTGATCTTCGACGGCAAGAACTGCGACCCCGCACCCTTGTTCCGGCCCGGGGTACGCTACCACAACGGCAAGCTGGCCAAGCTCGCTTACACCACGTGGCGTTCACCCGGTCAGCGCCCGTCACAAGTCAGCTGCGCACGCCGCCAGAAGCACCCTACGCAGACCGTCGAGACGGAGAACCCCGAAGTCGATGCACAAGATGGGCACGGACCGACGACCGACCAAGCGCCGCCCGATCTGCCGTAACGCTGCGTTGTAGATGACCCAGCGCGGGTCACGGCGCTTGCGGGTAGTTGCACGCCGAGGCGCCTGCGCCTGCACCGACGAGCAGCGTATTCTGTACGCACTGCATCCTCGATGGACAGGCCGCGGTGCAATAGCCGACGTCGGTCGGTGACGGCGTGGGCCGCTGCCGTGCACTGCAAGCGCGATGCACAGTCCGTGAGTGCAATCCAGCCTCAGCCTCGGTCGGCCACAATCGTCGACGCGAGCCATCACTACGAGGTGCGCGACACATCTGACGCAGTTGACAGCCTCTCGAGCGTCTGGTTCGGTGCGCAGATGCGCACACAGTGGAATCTGGCGTTGGGCTTTGCCGTGTTCTGGGTGCTCGTTTGGCAACGCGCAGGTACTTGCGGGCGGCGCGCTCGTCGGCCTCCTGGCCGGGCTCGGCATCGCTTGGCACGTCACGCGCGGCTGGGACAAGCACCGGACCGCATACCAGCCACAGCTCGCCCTCGGCGTGCTGCCGGCGCCCGGCGGCGCGCTCGCCACGGCGCGGCTGACTCTGTAAGCTGCAACGGCCGCGGCACCGCGCTAGCCGACGGAGACCGCACCGCCGGCGACGCTGGCCTCGATGCCGGAACGCAGCAAGAGCGCCCGCAAGTCCGGCTCGCGACCCATGAAGTCTTTGAACAGCTCCATCGGGTCGCGGCTGTCACCCCGCGACAGCACGTGCTCTCGGAACGCACGGCCAACGTCGGCCGAGAACACGCCCTCACGCGAGAAGCGTGAGAACGCATCCGCGTCCAGGACTTCGGCCCACTTGTAGCTGTAGTAGCCGCCGGCGTAGCCGACCGGGTGGCTGAACAGATGCCCGAAGCCGAGCACCATCGCGTAGTCGTCCGGCAAGGGTGCCGGCACAAGGCGCGCCATCAGGCGCCGTGCGTAGCCGACCACGTCGCCGTCGCGCGTCGGCTCGTAGCTCATGTGCAGATCGAGATCGAGGCTCGCGAAACCCAGCTGGCGCATCATGTCGCTGCCGCCGCGGTAGGTGCGCGCACGCAGCAGCTTCTCCCAGAGCGCTTCGGGGATACGTTCGCCCGTCTGGTAATGCCGCGCGAACAAATCGACGGCTTCGCGCTCCCAGCAGAAGTTCTCCATGATCTGCGAGGGCAGCTCGACGAAGTCCCAAGCCACGTTGGTACCAGCCAGCGAACGCACTTCGACGCGGCTGAGCATGTGGTGCATCAGGTGCCCGAACTCGTGGAACACCGTCTCCACCTCGCGATGCCCGAGCAGCGCGGGCCCGTCGCCCAGCGGTGGGGTCATGTTCCCGCAGATCAAACCCACGTGCGGCGTGTGCGCTTGTTCGCCGCGCTCGCCGGTGAGGAAGCCGTTCATCCAGGCGCCGTCACGCTTCTGCTCGCGCGGGAAGAAGTCGGCGTAGAAGTAGCCAATGAGCGAACCGTCGGTATCGTTGATCGCGTAGGTGCGCACACTCTGGTGCCACACCGGCAAGTCGTGCACTTCCTCGACGTGGATCGCGTACAGGCGCTCGACGATGCGGAACAAGCCCGAGAGCACGCCGTCCATCGGGAAGTACGGCCGCAGCTCTTCTTCGTCGAAGTCGTAGCGTGCGAGCCGCTGCTTCTCCGCGTAATACGCCACGTCCCACGGCGCGAGCGGCACGCTGCCTGCGAACGCTTGCAGCTCGCGCTGCTCACGCGCGAACGCGTCGCGCGTACGCGCCTCGAGGTCGGCCACGAACGCATGCGCGTGCTCACCCTTCTTCGCCATGCGGTCGCTGAGCACCAGATCGACGAAGCTCGGATAGCCGAGCAGGCGCGCCTTCTGTGCACGCAGCTCGAGGATGCGCGCGACGATCTCCCGATTGTCGAACCTCCCGGACGCAGCCCGCGTGTTGAACGCACGGTAGACCTGCTCGCGCAGCGCGCGGTCATCTAGGTACGTGAGTAGCGGCACGTAGCTCGGCGCCTGCAGGGTGAAGCGGTAGCCGCGCTTGCCCTTGGCTTCAGCGCTCTGGCGCGCGGCCTCGATCACGCGCTCGGGCAAGCCCAAGAGGCGCGCGCGGTCTTCGACCAGCAGCTCGAAGTCGTTGGTGGCATCGAGCACGTGCTCGGCGAAACGGGTCGTGAGCTCGGTGAGCTCCACATTCAGATTCTCGAGCAACGCCTTGTCCGCTGCCGGCAGCCCTGCCCCCTCGCGCTTGAACCAGTCCATGGTCTTGCTGAGGAAGCGCGCACGCGTGGGCTCGAGCTGCTTTGCCGCGTCGCTCGCCGTGAACGCGCGCAGCGTGCGGAACAACCCCGCCGACATGGGAATGCTCGACATCAGCGCGCTGACCTTCGGCTGCACGGCGTTGTACGCCGCACGCAACTCGGGCGTGGTGGCCACCGATTCGAGGTGCCCAATCACGGTCATCGCGCGCTCGAGCGGTAGCGTGGCGTCTTCGAGCGCCAGCAACGTCTGCTCGTAGGTCAGCGGCGCGTCCCGCTGCTCGAGCAACAAGAGCCGGCTGCGCGCCTGCGCGAGCAGCGTGTCAATCGCCGGCTCCACGTGCGCGGCCTGAACGCGCTCGAAGGCGATGGGATGCTGGATCTGCAGCAGCGGATTGTCGGAGGCGGAGGAAGTCATGCGGTGCCGGCAAGCATAGCAGCCACGGCCGCGGCCGGCAGGCCAGCCGACCACACTCTCGACGCGCCGTGCAGCCTGTTCCATACTGCGCCTGCTCGCAGCGTCTCCAACCTCGAAATGAGCACGAATTGCCGTGGGAAGCGTTTTCGGAAAACTGTTCTGTATCTCGACCTTCGGTGAGTCGCACGGCGGGGGCGTGGGGGTCGTAGTCGACGGTTGTCCGCCGCGCCTGCCGATATCCACGGAAGAGCTGCAGCGCGATCTCGATCGCCGCAAGCCCGGCCAGAGCGTGCTGACCACGCCTCGCAACGAGACCGACAGCGTCGAGATCCTCTCCGGCGTCTTCGAGGGCCTCACGCTCGGCACCCCCATCGCGATGCTGGTGCGCAACCAAGATGCCCGCGCGTCGGCATACGAGCCGATGAAAGACATCTACCGGCCCTCGCACGCCGACTACACCACCGAGGCCAAGTACGGCATTCGCAACTGGCAAGGCGGCGGTCGCGCCAGTGCCCGCGAGACCATCGGCCGCGTCGCCGCCGGAGCGCTCGCACGCAAGCTCCTGCGCACACTCGCCAACATCGAGGTGCTCGGCTGGGTGCAGAGCGTCCAAGACCTGGTCGGCACCATCGACCCGGGCGCAGTCACGCTCGAGCAGGTCGAAGCCAGTCCCACCCGTTGCCCAGATCCCGCGGCCGCCGAACGCATGTTCCAGCGCATCGACGAAGCCCGCCGCAACCAAGACTCCCTCGGCGGCGTGGTTCAGTGCATCGCGCGCCGCGTACCTCCAGGCCTCGGCGAGCCGGTGTTCGACAAGCTCGAAGCCGATCTCGCGCGCGCCATGCTCTCGCTACCCGCGAGCAAGGGCTTCGAGATAGGCAGCGGCTTCGCAGGCACCTTGCTCAGCGGCGCCACGCACAACGATCCGTTCGTGCCAGGCCCACAAGGTCTGCCCCGCACGCGCACCAACCATTCCGGCGGCATACAAGGCGGCATCAGCAACGGCGAAGACATCGTCATCCGCGTGGCTTTCAAGCCCACTGCCACTATCTCGCTTCCCCAAGACACCGTCGATCGCAACAATCAGACGGTGACCTTGCGCGCTCAGGGCCGCCACGACCCGTGCGTGCTGCCGCGTGCGGTGCCCATCGTGGAAGCCATGATGTGCCTGGTGCTGGTCGACCACCTGCTGCGGCAACGCGGCCAAGACGTGCTGGCGCGCTGAACGCACGGCTGAAGCCGCGCGCACGACTCACGCCACTCACGCAGCGTCGACGAGCCGAAACGAGATCGCCAAGAACAACGCGCGCATGGCGTCCTCGGCGTCGACCCCCGACTGCGAGGTGCAGCGCGCGAACAGCGACCCGATGGTCTGATCGCCCCTCGCCTGCTCGATCACCCAGCGCCACGCGTCGGGCACTTGGTACGCCGGCAACGCTGCGTGTGGCTGCTGCGCGGGCCGCACCACCTTCTCCCAGAGCGGTGACAACGCCGCTTCGAGCTCCGACGGGTGCAGCGCCATGCACGCGTCGCGCATCAGCACCTGCGTATCCTGCTCGATCGGATAGGTCTCCTCGCGACTCTGCCGATCGCGCACGTACACGAACTGGCCGCGACGCCAGCGGAACGCCTCCAGGTAGCGACCGCGCACCTGCGACGCCACTGCGCGGTACAGCTGCACTGGCCGCAGCACGCCCAGGTTCACCAGCGCATCGCCGAGCCGCCCACGGTGCTGTGGCAACACCGCCAGAGCCATGTCGAGCTCCATCGGCAAGCACACGTGATGGTCCACGAGATACTGGCCCAGCATCTCCGCGCGCGTGGTCGAGGCCACGAAATCGGGCCGACCATCGACGAAGTACACCTTCTTGCGCCGCTGACCATCTTCCAGATACAGCACACCGGTCTCACGGTTCTGCGCCAGGCTGTGCACGACCGGCAGGAGCGTCGCGGCGCTCAGATCACCGCGCAGGCGCGGCCGACTGATCTCTTCTTTCGACCACTGCAATGCCGGCGTAGAGAACACCCGGCTCAGCTCGGGCAATTCACCCGCCAAGCGCGCCGGATTGCGCTCGGGCGTGACCAGCGATTGCGCATCGAGCTCACCCGTCGCCGCCAAGCGCACCAGCTCGGGGAACTGCACGCTCGCGAGCCTGCGCCCGTCGGGCAGCTGCACACCGTAGGTGCGATGGGGCGCCAGGTCGAGCGGCGACACTTGCGCACCAGTGCGGGTTTCGAGCGCCTGCGTCTGCGGTCCGTGCCCGAAGAGCGAGGTGGGTCGCTCCGCGCCTTCAACACCAAGCTCGTGTGGCTCCACCGTGGCGAGCTCGCAACGCGCGAGCACCTGACACAGCTGCTGCGAAGCATCGAGCGGCATGTTGCGACGCGTACAGATCGACTCGATGGCCTGCGCGAGTTGGCGCGCATCCGGCCGCTCGCTCGGCTTGGCGCGTAACCCCAGATGCAAAAGCCGACTCACATCGGACGGGATCTGCCTCTGGCAACGATCGAGCGCGCGCAGGTCGGTGTCGCGGATGCGCAACAGCACGTCGAGCTGCGCGCCGCCGGCGAAGAGCGACGCACCCATGAGCAACTCGGCGAAGATCACGCAGAGCGTGAAGACGTCGCTCTTGCCGTCGAGCGGCAAGCCTTGCACTTGCTCGGGCGACATGTACCCGAGCTTGCCGCGCAGATCGTTGCTGTCGGTGTGCGCCTCGGCCACGCGCGTGCGCGCGATGCCGAAGTCGGCGAGCTTCAGGTGCCCAGTGTTGGTGACGAGCAAGTTGCCTGGGCTGACGTCGCGATGCACGAGGCCCAGCGGCTCGCCGTGGTCGTCGCGCAAGCGATGAGCGTAGTCGAGCGCGCGCGCCGCCTGCGCCACCAGATACAACGCTACGTTGAGCGGCACGACCTCGTCGCGCGCGGCCAGCGTGCGACCGAGCCGCCCCAAGCTCGTGCCTTCGACGAGCTCCATCGCGATGTACAGCTCGCCCTCGTCCTCACCGAAGTCGAACACCTGCACGATGTTCGGATGAGACAGCCGCGCCGCGAGCGCCGCCTCGTCGATGAACATGCGCACGAACGCCGGGTCTTCCGCCGCCGACGGCAGGATGCGCTTGACCGCGACGCGCTTGAAGAAGCCGTGCGGTCCGGCGCGCTTGGCCGCGTAGACCTCGGCCATGCCGCCCGCGCCGAGCTTGCCTTCGATAAGGTAACTACCGAGCAGCGATGCTGGACCGATCACGCGACGCAAACGCGAAGCCGACTCCGACGACGCCGGCTTGTCGCGACCCGAGCCTGCGGCAGGTGCCGCATCGGGAACGAGAGAAATGGCTGGTGGCTTTACTGACGGCAACGCCTTGCACCCACGGCCGACCGGCGACGACCGGAAGAGCCCTCACCTTCCAATGATGCCATATAATTTCAGCAGCAGTCAGCAGCCAGGCCCTCGAGTCGAGTGGCCACTCGCCTCGCCAGCGAAAGTGATGTACGTTTATTGCTCATCCCGGGGTTGGGCACCGACATCGCGCTGCCGCTTCGAGAACACCTTGCCGGAGTAGATGTCGTCCATGTCGTCCATGTCGTCCATGTCGTCCATGTCGTCTATGTCGTCCGTGCGTAGCTTCCGCATTGCTCTCGTAGCCGCCGCCCTGCTCGTCGCCGGAGACACCCTGGGTTGCAACGACGCAACCAACAAGAGTTGCCCCGCGGTCGCCGGCGTGTTCCAGGCGCAGTATCAACAGATCGAGGGCTCCTGCCCTGCGACCTTCGATGGCAACCAGCTCAACATCGCCCGCGACGATGTCGGCAACGTGACCAAGGTCGAGACTCGCCTGTCCGACATCGTGCGGACCTCGTTCATCCTCAAGGGCTGCTCGATTGGCATGAAGCAAGAGATCGAGGCCATGGGACGGGTGCAGTCCGAGATCGCCGGCGACCTGCACGTCGACAGCGACGCGGCGCTGTCGGGCCAGCTGATGCGCACCGTGTACTCGGACACCGGCATCGCGTGCCACGGCGTGTACGAAGCGCACTTCACGCGTCAAGGCGTGGTCATCGGCGCCGCGACGCAGGCCGCGCAGCAGTGAGCGAAGGCTTCGCGGCGCGAGCTGACGCGAGTTGAGCAGGCACACCTTTGCGCGCAAACTCCGCGCCGGAGGTCACGTGCGGCCCGACAAGCTCAAGCTCGCGCATCTACCCACGCCTTTGTTTCGCCACGACGCCCTCGACCACATCGTCGGCGCCGAGGTCTGGGTGAAGCGCGACGACATGACAGGCGGCCCCGAAGCCGGCAACAAGATCCGCAAGCTCGAGTACCTGTTGGCCGCGGCGGTGAACACGCAGGCCCGCGCCGTCATCACTTGCGGCGGCGTCCAGAGCAATCATGCACGCGCGACGGCGATCCTCGCGCGCCGTCTCGGACTGCGTCCGGTACTCTTGCTGCGCACAGCGGACGGTGCTGCCCCAGCGCATCGCGTCGGCAACCTGCTGCTCGACGCGCTCGTCGGTGCCGAGCTGCGCTTCATCACGCCAGCGCAATACCAGCTACGCGACGCGCTGATGCAACAGCTCGCAGCCGAGCTCGCAGCAACGGGCGAGCCCGCATACGTGATCCCCGAGGGCGGCTCCAACGGCCTGGGCGCGCTCGGCTACATCGACGCGATGGCCGAAGTGCGGGCGCAGCTCGATGCAGGTGACGCGGGCGGACCAGCAGCCTTCGACGCCGTGATACACGCCTGCGGCTCCGGCGGGACCGCCGCCGGCGTATGCCTCGGCGCGGGCCTGCATGGCGTCGCCGAATACGCGATCGCGATCGCGGTGTGCGACGACAGGGCGTACTTCGAGCGGCGCATCGAGCAGATCGTCGCCGAGGCGATGCAGCTGCTGCAGACGAGCTTGCCGCATGCACGCGCCAGCGTTCTCGATCAATGGAAGGGCCCGGCGTATGCCGTGCCCAGCGAGGATCAAGCGCGCTTCATCGCGCGGATCGCCCGTGAGACCGGCCTGCTCTTGGACCCGGCGTACACCGGCAAGGCGATGTTTGGCTTGGCGCAACTCTCGCCGAAACCGAAACGAGTACTATTCTTACACACGGGGGGCCTGCCTGGTCTGCTCGCCGACTCCGATCGCTTCGAGAATCTGCTGTAATCACCGCAGGTTATCGTCGAGCACACCTGTACGCACAAGAGGCGCTAACGCGGCAAAGTTGAACACATTGCGGAACGTTCCGGTGAAGCTGTATGTTGCCTCACTGTTCACATGGCGTTCCCCGGATACCAAATCGAACGTGCTGTCCCCGATGAGCTGACCATCCGGCTTGCCGGCGTGCTCGACGAGGCGACCCTGCTGGCCTGCGAGCGCGACACGCGTATGCAGCTCAAGTTGGCCAAGAGCGGGTCGCTGCATCTGCTCTGGGATCTGCAGCAGGTGACCGGGTACTCGATCGAAGCGCGTGCTGTGCTTGCGCGCCTCCAGGCATTTCTCACGGACAAGGCTGGCCGCACGGTCTACGTGGCCTCACGACCCGAGCCGCGCTCGCTGGCGCTGTGGGCGGTGCACATGGCCGGCGCACTGCAGGCGCGGGTAGCTCAAGAGCTGGAACCTGCGCGGGCGTGGCTGCGCGGCGGCGGCGGGCCAGACACCGGAGTGCGCCCACTGGCCTCGGTGCGACCGCCTGCTGCACTCGAGCCCGTCGAAAAAGCCGCGAGCTGAGTCTCACGCAGCGCAGTCGGCGCTTCGGCCGATGCTCGTGCACGCGCGAACGCCGCTCATGCGGCGCCACCGCTGCGCTGGACGGATCCCTCGGCCGACAAATGCGCCGTGCAGTTCGCGAGCCGCACGAAGTGCGGTGGTGCAGCCTCGATGACGCTCAAGCTCGCATTGTCGAAGCGCGCCGGCAGCGCGACATCGCCCGGCGTGCGGGTTTGGCGGTGAACGACGGCCCAGCACAAGAGGCCGTGCGTGATCACCACCAAGTTGCCCGCAGTCGCGCGCGCGGCCTCCGCCACCTGCGCGAACGCGCGGTCAGTGCGCGCATGAAACGTCTCCCAGGTCTCGCCATTGGGCGGCGCAAAGTCGGGCGCAAACGGATCGCCGCCCAGCTGTGAGTACGGCAGGCCGCGTAGATCCCCGAAGTTGCGCTCCTGCAGCAGCTCGCTCGTGATGACCGGTAAGCCCGTGAGCGCGGCAAGTGGCTCCGCGGTCATACGCGCGCGCGTGAGATCGCTGCACAGGATCTGACTCACGCCGAGCGCGCATAAGCGCGTGGCGAGCAAGCCCGCCTGCTGCACGCCGCGCGGGTTGAGCGGCGTGTCCGCGGTCTGCAAGATGCGCGCGACATTCGAGGCCGTTTCACCGTGCCGGACGAGCAAGATCGACATGCGTTGCTCAGCCTACCACGTCGCGCAACTGCGCTGCTCGACTCTGGCTGACGCTGCGATTCGTGCTATCTCTGCGCTGTCCCATGATCACGATCGTCGACTACAACGCCGGCAACCTGCGTAGCGTGAAGCGCGCGTGCGACGCCGTCGGCATCGAGTCGCTGTTCACGCAGGACCCGGACGCCGTCGCCAAGGCCGACAAGCTCATCTTCCCCGGCGTGGGCCACGCGCGCACCGCCATGGCCACGCTCGTACGCACCGGCCTCGGCGATGCGGTCCGACACGCGTTCCAGCGCGGCACGCCCATTCTCGGCATCTGCGTGGGTGCACAGCTCTTGCTCGACAGCTCCGAAGAAGGCGAGACGCCGGGCTTCGGCTTCATCCCCGGACGCACGCGCCTGTTTCGCTTGGAAGATCACTCGCTGAAGATCCCGCACATGGGCTGGAACAACGTGGTCGTGGAGCAAGCGCACCCGCTCTTGTCCACGCTGCAAACAGGCGACGAGCTCTACTTCGTGCACTCGTACTATCTGGATCCAGCGGAGCCGCGTCACGTGTATGCAACCACGGATCACGGCTTTCGCTTCTGCGTCGCGCTCGGCCGCGACAACCTCTTCGCAACGCAGTTCCACCCCGAGAAGAGCGGGCGCGTGGGCCTGGGCTTGCTCGCGCGCTTCGCGAGCTGGGACGGCACGCCATGTTGAGCAAGCGCGTCATCGCTTGCCTCGACGTGCGCGATGGCAAGCTCGCCAAGAGCGTCAAGTTCGTCGACACCAAAGACATCGGCGACCCGGTGCACAAAGCCAAGCAGTACTACGACGACGGCCTCGACGAGCTGGTGTTCTACGACATCACTGCGTCGAGCGACGGCCGCGCGATCATGATCGACGTGGTCGAGCGCGTCGCCGCGCAGATCTTCATCCCGTTCTCGGTCGGCGGCGGTGTGCGCTCTGTCGACGATGCTTCGCGCCTGCGCCTGGCGGGCGCGGAGAAGATCAACGTGAACAGCGCCGCGGTGAAAGACCCGGAGCTGATCCATCGCTGCTCGGAAGCCATCGGCGCGCAGAGCGTAGTCCTGTCCATGGACGTGCTGCGCGTGACTGCGAGCGCGAGCATCCCGAGCGGCTACGAGATCGTAATTCACGGCGGCCGCACCAACACCGGGCTCGATGCGCTGCAGTGGGCAAAGCGTGGCGAAGCGCTGGGCGCCGGCGAGCTGGTGGTGAACTCCATCGACGCCGACGGCACGCGCGAAGGCTACGAGATTACCCTGACGCGGATGATCGCCGACGCCGTGCGCATCCCGGTCATAGCCTCGGGTGGCGCCGGTCGCCCAGAACACCTGTACGAAGTGCTCACCGCGGGCCATGCCGACGCCGCCTTGGTAGCCTCGATGGTCCACTACGGCGAGTACACGGTGTCCCAAATCAAGGGCTATCTCGCGGGGCGCGCCATCAAAGTGCGCGACACTCACCTGCAGACCAGCACTAAGTAGTTGAAGTCACAGGCTTTGCGCGCAGCGATCGGCTCCCGATTGAGCAGGGCCACCCGGCTGAGCCGCAACGGCGTGGTAGACACACATAGATGCTTGGGAAGCGGTAGCGTTGTGCGCGGTAGTGTGCAAATAATGTCCAGCGTGGGTGCGGGGTCAGTGGGGCGTTTCGCCCATACACCACGAGGAGCTTGTTGATGCGTCGCAGTGTGTTGATCGGGATGCTGATTCTGGTGGCTGGGTGCGCAGCCGCCGCTTCAAACACCAGTCGCGGTCAAGGCGGTGCCAGCGGCGCTGGCGGCGCCGGCTCGAGTGGCAGCGGCAGCAACCAGGACGGCGGCTCCGCCCTGAGCTTCGGCAATGGGAACCTCGATGGCAGCTTGCCCTCGCCATCCACCACCATGGATTCCGGCCAATGCGAAGCCGGCACCTTCTGCGCGCCCAAGTCAGCTGACGGAAACTGCGGCACCTTCACGGTCAAAGGCGACGTCAAAACCGTCGAGAAGCCGGGCAACGTGCTGCTGATCTTCGATCGCTCGGGCAGCATGGAGCAGCTGTGGAACGGCGTGGCCAAGTGGCAGGCCGCAGGCACCGCGATGGTGGCGGCGCTCACACCCATTCAGGACAAGCTCACCATCGGCGCTGTGAACTTCCCCGGCCCGGTCATGGCCGGGGGCGGGACCGACGCCGGCACGTGCAACTTGATCACGAACATCGCGGCATGTTTCGGCGTCGCGGCCGGCGCAGGCTGCAATGTCAACCCGATCACCGCGCCCGATCAGATCACCTTCAAGCCTGGCGCACAGGCCGTGATCGAGCTGCAGAGCGGCGGCGCCGGAGGCACTCCAAAGTACGCGCCGGTCGCGGGCGGCAACACGCCGACCTCGGAAGGCGTTCAGCAGGCGGATACCGCGCTCAGGGGCGCGACGCTGACAGGCACCACGGCGGTGGTGATCATCACGGATGGGCAGCCGAACTGCTCGTGGAACCAGCAGCTGACCACGACCACGATCGGTAACTGGCTCTCGCAGCTCAACGTCAAGACCTACGTGGTCGGTCTGCCCGGTGCGGGCGGCGGCGTGCTGGACGCACTCGCGCAAGCTGGCGGCACCACGGGGGCCGGTGGAGCCACCAACTACATCACCCCGGCTGACCCCGCCACGTTGCAGACGAAGCTGGGCGAGATCGTCTCGAAGACCGTAAGCACCAGCTTCGACTCCTGCACGGTGCATCTCACACCGCCGGCGAAGGCGCCCGAGAAGCTGCACATGGTGGTCACGAGCGGTGGCCAACAGCAGGACGTGCCACACATGTTCCCGGGCCAGACGCAGCCTGCATGGACCATCAGCAAAGATGGCGGCACCGTCGACATCCTCGGTGACCTGTGCACCAACGTGAAGAAGGGCACCTACGAGTCGATCGGCTTCGTCTACGGCTGCGTGTCGCTGCCCCCAGCACCGCCGCCGCCTGGCCCGAGCTGATCGCGTTCGTGCGCACGTCGCTCGCCTGCGCAGCGCGAGCGCGCGCTAGCGAGGCGCAGGCGAAGCGCCGGGCGCTGGCGCCGATTTGCTGCTCGCCGCGGATGCAGGCGACGCCAGCGACAGCGCGATGCGAATGACGGCGCCGCTGCGAGGTGACAAGCGCACCAACTGCGGCTCGAAACCCGACAAGCGCAGCAGGCAAAGCTCTTCGGCGTCGGGCCGCGGCACTTCGGCCGGCGTGTTGCCCACGACGGCACCGCCCAGCACGATCTCGGCTCCCGGCGGCTCGGTGACAATCAACGTGCTCGGCGCAGCGACGGCCGCCGCTGACGGCGGCGGGGCGGTGGGGCTCGGCGCTTCGATCGCGACGTCGAGTGCGTCGTCGGCCTTACGCACGTGCCAGAGCCAGAAGCCGCCGGCCAGCGCCAACGCGGCCAGCGCAGTGACCAGCCTGGACCCGGCCATGCGGCCTGCGCGTGCCAACGGCGAGGCTTTGCGCTGGAGCAGCGCGCGCGAGATGAGCTGGGTCTCTTGGTCGCGCCACTCGGGAAGCGAGCGAACGCCGTCACCACGCGCCTGCTGACTGCGGATGAACGCCTCGTAGCTCTCGCGATCGCTGGGCAGCGGCTGATACGCCGACAGCGAGGACAGCGAGGACAACCTCGGTTGCGACGGATCGGCGCGCTGGGTCTGCACGCCGGGCAGCGCGGGCTCCACGATGACCGGTGGCAAGGGCAAGGCCGGTGTGGTGCCACCCGCGCCGACGGCGACAACGGCAGGCGCGGCCGCGTCGGCGGATGCGACCGCGCTGCCGACAGCGTGCGCTGGTGCCGGCTCGACCGTCGCGCTGAGCACGCTGGGCGCCGTCTTCGTTCCAGCTGACGATCGGACGCGCACAACTTCGACGGTCGCCGTGCTCGGCGCGGCTGCGCTCTGCGATGCTGGTTTTGCGGCGGCCGCCGGCGCGGCGGCCGCTGGCGCAGCGGCCGGGCTTTGGGCAGAGCTCGCGCTGTCAGACCGGAGCGGGCGCAGCAGCGGCGTCGGCTTGGCTGCGCGACGTGCAGCAGCGCCAGCCTCGGGCTCGCATGGCTCGGCATTCGGCACGCGAAGAAGGTCGGGCGGCGATGCTCGCGTTGCCGGTGGTGCCGGTGTTGCCACGGCGGTCGACGCGGGAGCACTCGGTGAGGTCGACACCACCTCCTGCCGAGTCGGGCGCGCTTGGCGACGCGCACCCGGTCGCTCCTTCGGAGTGGAGCGACGCGATCGAGATTCGTCGTCGGAGTCGAGGTCTGCAGGCAGCACTGACTCGGGCGGCGGGCTGAGCGAGCGGCCGACGACCTCGGGTGGCGCCGAGCTGTGACGCAGATCGATGTACTCCGACGAAACCTCGCGCATGGAGTACTGCCCCACCACACGGTTACCGGGCTGGGATGCGCGCAGAAGCTTAGGAAATGGCGACTTGGAGCCCGAATCGAGGGCCGGCGGCGGCGTGCTCCTGGAAGCCACGTAGTTGTGCGCGACCGAGGGGCGAACCGCAGGCATCGGCCTAGTACGGGCCGTGGCGATGTCATACGGCTCGGTGTCGGCCCGCCTCGAGATCGCGGGGCCACGTGGTGGCGGCAGCCGCCCACCAAGCGAAGGCGCGACGACTTTTGGAACGACGGCACCGCTGCCGATCTGCGTGGCGGACGGCGAGCGCGAGGGCGGCGGCGTCCCCTGCGCAGCACGCTCACGCTGCGACGGCAGCGCCGGGGGCCGCGAGCTGCGCGCGGGCGGCGGAGCGAACAGCCCGCCGGGCGAAGCCGCAGCACGCTCAGGCGCGGCATCGGCTGGCCGCGCGTGGACGCCGGAGTGATCGACGGCCCCGCCCGCAGAAGCCGACGGGCGGGCCGAGCCCAGGGTGGGTGGCGGAAGCTCCGAAGCGCGCGCCAGCGCAGCACCGGTTTGCCGGATGCGGTCGCGCAACGAGTGGATGGGGAGCTTGTCGGTGGGGCGATGCGCAGTCGAAAGGTCGCTTACCGGACCCTGACCGTGCCTTCCGCCGTTGTCGCCGTTGTCACCGCTGCGTTGCATCGCGTGCGCCCAAAACGAAGTACCGCCAAGCTCCAGTTCTTCCCAAGAAGCGCCATCGAACGCAATGCCTAAACACCGACGCGGCAGAAAATGCCGTACGTGTGACGCCGCCAGCGCCGGCGAAACGCGTGTGCCGACCCGCGTGGATGGTGATCCGCGCGCAAAACGCTTGACGTGGCGGCGCGCAAACACCAAATACGGAGGCTATGGCTCGTACCGTGCATTGCGTGAAGCTGGGCAAAGACCTCGAAGGCTTGGACAAGCCGCCCATCAAGGGCGAGCTGGGCCAACGCGTGTTCGAGAACGTGTCCAAAGAAGCCTGGAAGCTCTGGGTCAGCCACTCCACGATGATCGTGAACGAATACCGCCTGGAGCTCGGCACGCCAGAAGCCAACCGCGTGTGGCTGTCGGAGCTCGAGAAATTCTTCTTCGGCGAAGGCACGAAGCCGCCCGAAGGCTTCGTGCCCGAGAAGGCCGAGCCCAAGAGCTGAGCTGCACGTTTCTGTGCGCCAGCGCGCGCAGTCCCGATCCGCATGCAACGACGAGAGCACCTGCGACAGTTGCTACGCGAGCTGCGGCCGACCGACGCCGTCGAAGCGCAGCATCTGGCGCGCATGCACGTGCTGCTGGGGTCGAACGGCGATCCGTTCTCGCGCGAGCACTACCTGCCCGGGCACTTCACCGCCAGCGCGTTCATCGTCAGCGCCGATCGCAGCGCGATGCTGCTGATCTTGCACGGGAAGCTTGGTCGCTGGTTGCAGCCTGGCGGCCACATCGATGCCGGCGACACGAACATCGTCGGCGCAGCCCGACGCGAGGTCGCCGAAGAAGTCGGCCTGCACGACTTACCGCTGCTCTTGCCCGGCATCTTCGATGTCGACGTGCACACGATCCCCGCGCGTGGCAGCAGCCCTGCCCACGAGCACTTCGACGTGCGCTTCGCATTCGCGGCCGATGCGCAGCTGGCGCGCGCAGGCAGCGACGCGCGTGACGCGCGCTGGGTGAAGCTTGCGCAGGTCGAGCAGATCGAGAGCGATGCCTCGGTCATGCGCGCGGTGCACAAGCTACGGGCGGAGCAGATCTGATGGGGCTGGCCGACGTGCACGCGCATCTCACGAGCCCGCGTATGGCAGCCGATCTGCCACAGGTGCTCGAGCGCGCGCGTGCCGCGGGCGTGACCAGCATCATCAGCAACGGCCTCAACCCGCAGGACAACCGCGCAGTCGCTGCGCTCGCGGCAGCCGAGCCCTGCGTGAAGCCCGCATTCGGCTTCTACCCCGTCGACACGGTGCTGCCCCAGATGCGTGCCGCTGGTGTGGAGTACCCGCGCGAGGGCGAAGAGTGCAGCACGCAGGAAGGCATCGACTGCGTGCGCGAGCTGGCAGGAGCGGCCTTCGCGATCGGCGAAATCGGCCTCGACGGCCATTGGGTGCCCGAGGCCTTCTGGCCAGCGCAGGAAGACGCCTTCCGGACGCTGGTGCAGATTGCGCTGGAGGCCGACAAGGCCATCATCATTCACACGCGTAAGCGCGAGCGACGCACGCTGGAGCTGTTGCTCGAGCTGGGCGCCAGTCGCGTCAACTGGCACTGCTTCGGCGGCAAGGTGAAGCTCGCGCGGGAGATCGCCGAGCAAGGCCATTACCTGTCGATCCCCGCCAACGCCCGGCGCTCCGAGAGCTTCACGCGCATGCTGCAAACGCTCCCCCGCGAGCGCGTGCTGCTCGAGACCGACTGCCCCTACCTGTCCCCGCAAGCCGGCGGCCAGAGCGAACCGGCAGACGTCGCCGGCACGGCCCGCTATGCCGCCGAGCTGTGGTCAGCGCCCGCCGCAGAGGTGGAGCAGCAGACCGCCGAGAATTTCTTCCGGCTTTTCCGTGCTCCGCCCTAAACGCTGCCGCTCGGCCGGCGCGGGTTCGCGCGCTGTGCAAAAGGCTACCGTTTTGAGCCGTTTCGGGGGATCGGCGTCACCTATCCGTACCAAAGACTGCAGGGATTATGATACCCGGGCAGCAGAGCGGACGAGCGCGCCAGACTCCAAGTGGCGCGAGCAAGGGGAATGCGGGATGGGTCGACAGTTGCATCTGGGCTGGGTCGTGTGCGCGGTCGCTGTCTTCGCAATCTTCGCAGTCGGCGGCTGCGGCAAGAAGAAGGTCGCCGGCGGCGGGGCCGGAACCGGAGGCTACGGCTATTCCGGCACCACCGGTGCGGGCACGACTGGAGGCGTCGATGCTGGGTCCGGCACAGCCGGCAACAGCGCCGCCTGCGGCACGACCACCTGCCAAACCGGCCAGATCTGCGCGTCGGGCGTGTGCGTCCAGAGCTGCTCGATGGACTCCGAGTGCAACGGCGGCAAGTGCTGCAGCGGCATGTGCGCGACGACGCAGACCGATCACTCCAACTGCGGTGCCTGCGGCACCACATGCTCCGCGACGCAGCAGTGCACGGCCGGTGCGTGCACGGGCCTCGTCTGCACTCCCGGCACGACGACCGCGCCCAAAGACGACGCCGGCACCGACGATGGCGGAGTCGACAAGAGCGACGCCGGCAAGACGTCGACCGGCAGCAACGGCTGCCCAGCCAACGAACAATGCATGACTAGCAGCAGCGGCACGCCAACCTGCATGTGCGGCGCTAGCACTGGCTGCGGCACGGGAGAGAGCTGCAGCAGCGCTGGCTCCTGCATGTGTGGCAGCAACGGGAGCTGCACGGCGCCCCAGCGGTGCTGCGGAGGTGCGGGTTGTGCCGACCTGCAGTCGGACCACTTGAACTGTGGCAAGTGCGGCGTCAGCTGCGCCAGTGGCGCGATCTGCAACGGCGGCGTGTGTAAGTGCCCGAGCGGGCAGATCGACTGCGGCGGCAAGTGCATCACGGCCAGCAGCGACACCAACTGCGGCGCCTGCGGCAACAAGTGCGACAAGCCTGCAACCAGCTGCGGCCAGCGCACCACCGGCGCAGCGTTCGAGTGCCTGTGCGCGAACTACTTCAACATCGACTGCGGTGGCACCTGCGTGAGCCCAGCGCAGAACGCCAACTGCGGCGGGTGTGGCAACGCCTGCAGCGCCGCAACCTCGTGCAAGGTGGATCCAGCCGACAGCGCGAAGCACAGCTGCCAGTGCCCGACCGCCGGCAACACCGACTGCAATGGCAACTGCGTCGACCTGCAATCGGACAAGAACCACTGTGGCTCGTGCGGGCTGGCCTGTCCGTCGGGGTCGACCTGCACCAAGGGCGAGTGCAGCTGTCCGGGCGGCGCCAGCCAGAAGTACTGCAACCTCGGCACGGCGCAAGCGCCGAACTACATGTGCATCTCGATCACCAATGACGACAGCAACTGCTTCGCCTGCGGCAACGTGTGCCTGGGCAGCTCGGTCTGCGACGCCACCGCCAAGGGCTGCATCTGCGTCGACCAAGCGCAGCAGCCGGACCCAAACAAGAGCTACTGCAAGGGCACCTGCGTCGATCCCAAGACCGACACGAAGAACTGCGGCGGCTGCGGCATCGCGTGCCCGTCGGGGTCGGCGTGCAGCGCAGGCAAGTGCACGTGCAGCAGCGCCGACCAAGCCTGGTGCGAAACCACGCCGGGCAACTACGCGTGCATCGATGTCAAGAGCGACAAGAACAACTGTGGTAGTTGCGGCAACGTCTGCAACGGCGGCGCAGGCTGCTGCAACAAGGCATGCAAGACTGCAGCCGACTACAACACGCTGACCAACTGCGGCGCCTGCGGCACGGTCTGCGCCAAGCCGGTCGACACCAGCCTCGGCTGTACGGTGTTCCAGAGCTGCAAGGCTGCGGCGTGCAACGGCACCAACGGCGGCGCTCCGTACTCCTGCGCGCAGTAGCGTGAGTGGCGCCGGGCTGCTGCGGGCGCTGGCCGCGGCAGCAGTACCGGCGCCCCTGCCCTACACTTTGTCTTTGGCGCCGCTCGCGATCGTGATGCCGAAGATCTTGCGGTTGGACTGGGCGTCCGCCTGTGCCGCCAGCGTCTTGCGCCGCTCGAGGATCAGCACGTGGCGCTCGGCGTCCTTGTTGGTCTTGTCGATCGTGTGCGCCTTGCGGAACAACTTTTCGGCGAGATCGTCCTTCTTCTCCGTCATGGCGAGGTGTGCCAGCACGTAGAACGCGAAGCCGGCGTGCTCGTCGTTCTGCGAGAGCTTCTTCGCCACGTCACGCAACGCGATGACCTCTTCGTTCTCGAGCTCCGGCACCGCACGGTACTTGGCGTACAGGTGGTAGATCCGGAAGACCTCGTCGTCCGGCTTCTGCTCGGCGAGACTGCGTAAGAGCTCTTCGGCGCGAGCAAAGTGCAGCTCGCGCAGGAAGTCTTGCGCCTGCCGCAGGTCCTGCTGCGGGTCGCGGCGAGTCGGAACAGGTTGGCTCACCTGCGCCGCCGCTTGCCTGCGGCGTGCGAGCAGCTGTTGCAGATGTGTCTTGGCGTAACCGCCTGCGCCGGCTCCAGGATTTGCAGCCGCATGGGTTGTAGTGGCAGCCGGCGCTGGTGGGCGGGCAGCCGGCGCGCTGGCGGGCACAGCGGCCTGAGCGACCGGAGCGCCTTGTGCACGCATGCGTTGCTCGATCTCCTGGCCCAAGCGCCTGGCTGCGCCGCCACCGGGAACCCTGCGTGGTCGACCCGCACGCGCCTTGGCCTCGGCCAGAGCCTGCGCCACCACTTCGGCCTCGGTGTCGACGACCGGCGCACGTGCAGCGGGCGGTGCTGGCGCACGGGGCTCTACGAACTGGGCGCGCGAACGTTCAGCCGACGCGGCTGCTTCACGCGCTGCCACCGCCACCGCAGGCCGCGTCGACGCGCGACGCGCATCGACCGCAGGCATCGCATGCTGCGACCCGCTGCGGTTACCCGTCACCGCAGGCATCGCGTGCTGCGACCCGCTGCGGCCGCGTGCCCGATTGCCCATGACCTCCGAAGCCGAGCGCACGCCCGAGCGCTCCGCGTCTGGCGCCACCCGATACGGCGTCGTGGCAAACTCTGCCAGCCCGGCGATGTGCAGCAACGCGAGCAGCTGCAACGCATGATCGCTGTCGACAATCGACGAGTTGAACAGCGCCGCGATCGGCGCCTCGGTGTTGAGCGCACGCAACAGCTTGGTCTCGTCTTCGTCGAGCGCGAAGAACGCCGTCACCGCCGAGACCGGGCGAGTCAATCGCATGTAATGCCGCGAGGGCATCGGCACGAGCGAGCGCAGCAACTCTTCGTCGTAGAAGGTACGGACGCCCATGTACACGAGCGGCCCGACCTCCTGCGGGAAGTCACCCATGCCGCTGAGTGCGTCCGGCGAATCATCGAGCTCCACGCGGCAGTCGGCGAAGCTCATGGCCTGAATGATCTTGGCGCGCACGCGCTCGGACATCTCGGCTTGCACCTGCTCGGCCCGCAGGAAGCCCAGCTTCACCGCCTGCTCCGCGAACACGAGATCCTCGTTCGCCACGAGACTCTCGGTCATGTGCGTCACGATCTCGGCGTACTGGTCGCGCGTGATCAAGGCGCGCTCGAGCGCCGCATCCGCCAGCGAGGCGCCGCCCTCGGCGTCCTCCACGAACGACGGGTGCCCGCGACGAAATGCGAAGACGACGTACTTGTCGGCTGTCTCGACTTGCGCCAGCCCGCTAAACTCGCGCCGGCTCAGCCGACAGAACCAACCCGCGAGCCGTCCGGCATCCGGAGGCGCCGTGTCGTTATCGGCCTCAGGGAAACCTACAGTGTCCCCGAAATTGTACGTCATCACAGTAATCTTGGATCCCCGGGGCCACGCCTGTCAACGGGATTGAAGCGTGCCGCGCAGTTACACGCGCCACCCGGCAGGCTGGGCCGGCGCACGCTGGCGTGGGTGCTCTGCGCCGTGCTGGTGGCCGCCGCGCCACCTGCCTATCGGCACGCCCGCGCCGCCGCGTTGCTCGTGCGCCTGTTGCACCCAGAGGACAAATCGCGCTGGGTGCAAGCGCTGCTCTCGCCCACGGAGCAGCGGGAGCTGAGCGTGCTGATGCCGGACGGTCGGCTGCGTGCACGCTTGTATACGCCGGCAGCGCAGCGCGACGCACCGGGCATCGTCTTGCTCCACGGCGTCCACGCGCTCGGCATCGACGAGCCGCGCCTGGTCGCGTTCGCACGGGCGCTGGCGGCGAGCGGCAACAACGTGCTCACACCCGAGCTGCCGGAGCTGCTGGCCTACCGCATCGACCCGAGCACGACCGACCGCATCCTGGCAGTGGCGCGCGACCACGCACGCCGCACCGGACAACGGGCGGTCGGCGTGGTGGGCATCAGCTTCGCGGGCGGGCTGTCGCTGATGGCGGCGGCCAAGGAAGATCAACAGCAACCGATCGCGTTCGTGGTCGCGCTCGGCGCACACCACGATCTGATGCGACTGTGTCGGTACTACGCGGGTCAGCAGGTCGTCGGCCCTGCCGGCGAACCCACCAACGTGCGCCCGCATCCCTACGGAGCGCGCGTGATGTTGCGCGAGCATCTCGACCACTTCTTCGGACCCGCCGACCTCAGACAGGCCGACCTGGTGCTCGACACCTACCTGCACGACGAACACAAGCTCGCGCAGCAGCGCGCGCAGAGCCTGTCGGCCGACGGTCGGCGCGTGATGGCCGTGCTGCTCGACGAATCGCGCAGCGCGGAGCTCGGCAGCATGCTCATGCAGGCTGCAGCCGCAGCGCAGCGCGAGCTCGGGGCAGCCTCGCCTCGCGGCAAGCTCGCGCGCCTGTCGGTGCCAGCGCTGCTCGTGCACGGCACGGCCGACCCAGTGATCCCGAGCATCGAGACACTCTGGCTTGCGCGCGAAGTGCCCGCGCAGCAGCTGCGCAGCGTGCTGGTCACTCCGCTGTTGCGCCACGCGGACTTTCCACAACCACCCACCCTGACCAGCGCCTGGCAGGTGGTGCATTTCATCGCGCAGTTGCTGGCGGCGGCCGATGCAGCGGCACTCAGCCGGACACCAACAAGCCCCTGATGCCGAACTCGAAGAGCGAGCTTGCAAGCGTCTGGCGATCCGGCGAGCGCGTGCGCTCCGTCACGAGTTGGTGCAGGAACGCCTCCTTGAACGCGCCGATCAGTGCCGTGGCGACGACCGCTTCGTTCACGCGGCGTGTGAGCCCGCTCTTGGCGCCATTCACGAGCGCGCCTTCGACCATCTCGCGCAGAAAACCATAGAGCCGGTCGAGCTTGGCATCGACGTCCGCGTTGAGCCCGCGGCTCTCGCGCAGCACCATCATCGTGAGGTCGGGATGATCGAACGCGACGTCCACCACGCGCTGCACGTTCTCGAGGATGCGGCGTGCCGGCTCGGGCTTCTTCGGGTCGACCACCACCAGCGCGTCGGTCATGAGCCCGATGAAGCGCTCGATCAACTGCAGGAACAGCGCGTCTTTGCTGTCGAAGTAGATGTAGAAGGTGCCGCGTGAGATGCCCGCTGCGTCGATCACGTCGGAGATGGAGGCCGCATGGTAGCCGTGCTGGCTGAAGATGCGCTCGGCCGCGCTCAAGATGGCTTCGCGGCGCTCGGAGCGTTTCTGCTCTGCGCGGCGACTGCGTCCATCTGCGGTTGCGAGCTTCATGTGATTTCTACACGAGCACGTCGAGCGCGCCGGGCAGCACCTCGATGCGCTGGGGTTGGTAGGTGAACACCTCGCCGTCGATCATGAGATCGACTGGAGCGTGTTCGAAGAGCTCGACCATGCGAGCACGCGATGCGGTGACCGCGTGGTGGTGCACGTGATGACCACGGAAGATCTTGGGAAAAGTCTCGAGCAGCGTGAGCCGACCCATCTTGCCGCAGACGACGACGTCGACCTGACCGTCTGCGGTATCGGCATACGGCGCCATCATCATGCTGCCGCCTGTGTAGCGGCTGTTGTTTATCGACACGAAGGTCGCGTCTTGCTCCCATATTGCGCCGCCATCGAGGCGCAAGCGCATGGGTCGGCTGTGCAAACGCGCCAGCGTGGCCACCACACCGAGGCCGTAGCCCGCGGCACCCAAAGGCTTGAAACGCCGGTTGGTGAGCGTGCACACGTCGGCGACGAAGCCGTAGCTGAGGATGTTGAGGTAGTGCAGCACGCCCTGCGTGTGCGTGAGGCGCACGGCGTCGCAGGCGCGCGCGCGGCGCTGCAGGATTGCATCCATCGCCGTCTGCGCGCTGCCGTCGCCGAAGTCACGCAGAAATGAATTGCCGGTGCCGAGCGGCAGAAATCCCAGCGTGACGCGCGCGGCAGGATCGCTTGCGCCGAGCTGAGGTGCCAAGCCGTTGAGCACTTCGAAGCTCGTACCGTCACCGCCGACGACGATGAACTGGCGAACGCCCTCGGCCAATGCCTGTGCAGCCAAGCGCGTGCCATCACCTGCTGCCTCGGTGTAGCGCGCGTCGATCGCGACGCCCTGCGAGCGCAGCTGCTCGAGCGCGGCCGGCGCCAGCTTGGCGCAACGGCCGTTGCCCGCAGCGAGATTGACGATGGCGACGAATCCTTGCGTAAGCGCCTCCTACCCTTGCCCGAGTGGTTGCATGGTGCGTGAGCCTGCGCGCAACGCCGCCGCGAGCGCTTCGCGCTTGATCTTCATCGACGCGGTGCGCGGAAACTCGTCTGGCATCAGCACGTAGCCAGTGATGCGCTTGAAGTCTGCCAGTCGGTGATTGGCGTGCGTCAGCGCCGCCATCAGCTGCGTCAGCGGAACATCCGACTTGGAGCGCACGACGACCACCAGAGTCTCGTCGCGCTGCCCTGGGCGCGGCCACAGGTACGCGCTTGCGAACACGCAGAGCTCTTCGCAGGGCACCGCGTCGAACGCCGCCTCGATGTCTTCGGGGTAGATATTCTTGCCACCCTCGGTGACGATCATGTTCTTGACGCGACCGAGCAGCTTCAGATGCCCTGACGCGTCGAGCGCCCCGAGATCTCTGGTGCGCAGCCAGCCGTCGACGATCGCCTGCTGCGTGAGTTCGGGCGCGTCGAAGTACCCGCTCATCACCGTACGGCCACGCACGCAGACCTCGCCGACACCCTCTGCGTTGCAGTTGCGCAGCTGCAGCTCGACGCCAACCACCGGCCTGCCGACCGTGTCCGAGCGCATGGGCTTGCCGTCGTTGAGCGTGAGCACGGTGCAGGCCTCGGTGAGGCCGTAACCGATGACCACGGGCAAGCCGAGGCGATAGAAGAACTCTGCCAGCTCGGGCTCCACGAAGGCGCCGCCCACGAACATGAGCTGCAGCCGCCCGCCGAAGCGGCTGTGGATCGGCTGCAGGAGCTTGCGTGACAACCACGGTTTGGGCTCGCGCAGCGTGACCACATCGTTGATCTCGGCGAGCGCAGCCACGGCGGTGCGTTGCCACTCGGGCAGCTCCGCCAGTTGCTCCTCGATGCGCTCGCGCAGCGCCTTGAGAATGCGCGGCACGAGCGCCATATGCGTAACGCCGTAGCGCTTCATGGTAGGCGCCAGAAATTCCGGCCGCAGCGTGCGCTGGTGCACGATGGCCGCGCCGAAGATCAGCGGCAGCAGCAGGCCACACATGAAATCGATGGCGTGGTTGGTCGGCAGGATCGAGAAGTAGAGCTCGTCCTCCTGCATCGGATACATGCGGCCGAGCACCTGGGCCTGCTCCAGGTAGTTGTCGTGCGTGAGCATGCAGCCCTTGGGCGTGCCGCCAGTGCCGGACGAATACACGATGGTGGCTACATCGCTGCGTTGCCGAATCGAATATTGAAACGGCGTGGTCGCGGCGCTCTGCCAGCGCTGCGCAGCGCCTAGCTCGGCATCTGCCGGAGCCTCGGTGACCAGCAGGTGCAGCTTCACCAGCGCCGGCGCATCGAGCTCGCAGAGCGAGCGCAAGATGCCGTGCTCCGTGATCAGCACTCTCGGCCGAGCGTGCGCGATCAGCGCGAGCTGTTCCTTGGCCGTCAGCTTGTAGTCGAGCGGAACGAGCACCGCCCCACTCCAGATGGCCGCGAGCGCGCTCATCGCCCAGCGTGCCTGGTTCGACATCAAGATCGCCACGCGCTCGCCCGGCGTCACGCCTGCGGCTTGCAAGAGCGCGCCGACACGCTCGGACTCACGCCGCAGCTCTTGATAAGTGAAGCGCGCGTTCTCCCGATGCCGATCCGCTTCGATCAGCGCGACGTTCGACTTGAAGGTGACCATTGCGTCGCGCAGCGGCTCGCCGAGACACGACAAGCGAGACAGGTCGAGCATCATGGTGCCCCCGATCGCGTGGTCGCGGGCAAGTATGGCATGGCGTCGCTGCGGCCCACGAAGTCTGCGAGCGCCGCCTGCACGCGCGGGTCCACGAAGAGCTCGAGGAAAAGCGCTTTCTCCGCAGCAAGCTCCCCGCTGGGCACCGGCTTCATGAACGCTTTGGCGCTGGCTGCTGCTTGCCGCGAGAACAGGCCCGTTTGCTTGGCCGTCGCGCGCGCAACGGCCAGCGCTTCACCTGCCGCCACCAGCTGCGAGACCAAGCCCAGCGCGTACGCGCGCTTCGCCCCGAGGCTGCGCCCGCTGAGAATCAGGTCGCGAATCACGGCATTGGGCAGCTCGCGACGCAGCCGTGGGATGCCGCCGAAGCCGGGAATGATGCCCAGGCGCAGCTCCGGAAACGCAAAGCGCGTGCTGCGGTCTGCGATGAGCAGGTCGCAGGTCAGCGCAAGCTCGAAGCCTCCACCGAAGCAAACGCCGTGCAGCGCGGCGATGGTCGTCTGCGGCAGACGGTCGAGACCATCCATCACGGCGTGGATGCGGTCGAGGAAGGCGCGCAACTCGGGAAGATACGCCGCGGGCTCACGCCCCGCGATGCCGGCATACAGCGCACGCAGGTCGGCGCCCGCGCAGAAGCCCTGGCTCTGCGTGCTGTGGATGATCACGGCGTGCGCGTCGGAAGCACGCACCTCCGCGACGAAACGCTCGAGCGCGGCGACCAGCTCCATGCCGATCTCGTTGCATGGCTGCTGCGCCAGCGCGAGCTCGTACACATCGCCTTGGCGCACCCACGAGATCATCGGTACAGCTCCTCGATGGCCTGCTGGTAGTGCTGCTCGATCACGCGGCGCCGCAGCTTCTGGTTCGCCGTGAGCAGCCCACTCTCGATCGTGAACGGCTCCGGTGCATGGTAGAGCTTGCGCAAGCGCTGGTAGTGCGGCAGCTGCGCATTGACAGCGTCGCGCGCGCGATCGAGCTCGCCCTGCCCGACCTGTCCGGTGACGATGGCCGTGAGAAAGGGTCTGCCGTGCCCAACCACGACGGCCTGCTCGATGCCTGTGCCCGACAACACGAGCTTCTCTTCGATCGGCGCCGGTGCCACGTTGTGCCCCGACTCCGGCACGATCACGTCCTTCAAGCGACCGACCACCTGCAAGCTGCCAGAGTCGTCGATCGCGGCCTGGTCGCCGGTGTAGAGCCAGCCGTCACGCACGGTCTGTGCGGTGGCCTCCGGGCGATTCCAGTAACCCGCGAACACGTTGCGCCCACGGCACATCAGCTCGCCGTCTTCGCTCAGCTTGATCTCGCAGCCCGGCACGGCGTAGCCCACGCGACCGGGCTCTAAGTGCTTGGTGTCGTCGATCGTGACGATGCCCGTGGTCTCCGTCAGGCCATACACCTGGTACACGGGAAGGCCGATCATCTCGAACCAGCGTTGGGTCTCCTCGCTCAAGCGCGCCGAACCGCAGATCAGGAACTCGAGGTTCGGCCCGATCAGCTGCTTGATGCGCGGGAACAGCAGCTTCTGAGCGAGCATGAGCCACATACGCTCGCGCACTGCGGTGGCGCCTGTGGCACCCGCGCGCTGCGCCGCGAACGCGCGCTGGTGCAACGCCCACACCGGCTTGCCCATGCCAGCCAGCCGCGTCTCGACACCCTTGCGGATGCGTTCTAGCAATACCGGCACGTTCAGGTAGTAGTGCGGCTTGGCCGTGCGCAGCTCCTCCTGCAAGTTGTCGAGGTTCGTCGAGATCCACAGGGGATTGCCGCGACGCAGCTGACTCCACAGCATGATACGCGAGCCCGCGAAGCAGAACGGCAGGTAGTGGAACACGCGGTCTTCGTTGCGCGTGCCGACTGACATCTGCGCGATGCGCTGCACGGTGACGTCCAGCATGAACTCCACGTTGTCGGCAGTGAGCACGGCACCTTTCGGCTCACCGCTGGTGCCGGAGGTGTAGATGATGGTCACCGGCGCAGCAGCGGCGATCGGCACGCTCGACTCGACGACAGGCTGACACGCGAACAGCTCGTCGTAGATCGCGACCGGACACGCTTTGGGCCAGGCCGCCGTCAGCGCCGCGGCGAGCTTGCCGTCGGCTGCAATCACCACACGCGGCGTGGCGTCGTCCAGCATGCCCGCGAGCTGATGCGGATCTTGGCGCGCATACAGCGGCACGACGATGGCACCCTCGGCCATGATGGCGAGGTCCACGGCCGCCCAACGCGCAGAGTTCGGAGCGAGCAGCGCGACGCGATCGCCTGCGACCACGCCGGCACGCCGCAACCATGCACGCGCACGCCCGACGGTCTCGACGAAGGCGCTGCCGGAGCACGGCTCGACGTTGCTGCCATGCACCTGGAGCAAGAGAGGCTCTGCCGCGCGCGCCCGGGCAGACTCCAGAATGTCCGCGACGAAGCTCACGTGAACGCCTCCATCAACGCCAGGCTGCCGCGCGACAGCGGCGGCAAGTAGTGCTCGGGCGAACGCGGCACATTGCGCCGTGGGAACGCGGGATACACGCGCAGCACCTCGTCTTCGAGGTCGATGCCCATCTGCCCCATCTTCAAGATCTGGCCCGGCACGAAGCGCAAGATCTCTTCGCGCACGCGCTCGCGCTCGGCGTACGCGTAGCGCATCGCCTCGAGCAAGCGCGGCGCGAGGTCGTCGTCGTCCACTCGGAACAGCAGATCGCGATGCTTGCGGTCGTGCAACAAATTGTGGATGCGCTCGTCCATCGTCACACCGACGGACGGCACTCCGCCGGGCATCGACGTGACGATCGCGTGGTAACGCGAGCTCACTAGCAGCGAAGCCTGACGCAGCACGCTGACCAGCGTGTACATGTCATGCTCGTCGCTCACCAAGAGCGGCGCACCGGCCGGCAGCCGTGACGCAAGCTCTTCGCAAGCACGGCGATCGAGCTGCTCCATGCCCACGCAGGCCACGAACGCGCCGCTCTCTTCCGCGAAGCTGCTGACAGCCTCGGCAAGAGCGTCGAGATAGTCTTCGTAGCGGTTCTCCGCGTCCTGCGACCAGGTGTGGAAGTACACCGAGTTGTAGTGCTCTTCACGAAACTGCCCGAACAGACCGCGCGCCGCGGCCTTGAGCAGGTCGGGCTTGGCCGGCCAGTAGAACGGGTTGATCGGACACACGATGAGCAGCGGCCGCTCGCCGTCCCAGCCCGCGTCGCGCAGACGCGCGCGACCGACCTCGGGCCCCGCAGGCTCGAAAGTCCAGGCCGTGTCGGTGCCGCTCTTGGTGCGAATGCCCATGCCTTCCAGAATCTCGCGCGACGGCTCGTTGCGGCAGATGACCAGCGACTGGCCGCATTGCTTACGCACGAACGCAGCCAGGCTCTCGTCCATGTCGCCCGCCTCGGCGCCATAACCCACGCTCAGCTTGCCTTCCACCGCCGCCATGCCCAGCGCACCGGCCATCATGGTGGACAGCGCGTTCGCGAACTTCGACTTGAACATCGAGCCCTCGCACGCGATCACGCCGTGATGCCTGGGGCACTCGGTGAACAGAAACCTGGGAAACACCGGCGGCAGGTGCAGCTGACGCACGCTGCGGAAATAGCCAGCCGACAATTGCGGGTCGATGGTGAGCGCGGAGAGCTCCAGCTGCTCGTCGCCAAAGATCGCTCGAAACTGCCGGATCATCTCTTCGACGCGCACGTCGGCGCCGGTGTTGCGCGTGCCGACGTAGCCGGCCAAGAGCAGCTTCAGCGGCTGGCCCGGCCGATAGCGCTGCTGCTGCAGCTCGAGCGCGTACTTCACACCGGCTGTCTCGATGAGCCCGTTCATGGCCGCCTGCAACGCACGGTCCGGATCGGTGAGCTTGTCGAAGAATCGGCCGATCATGCGCGCACCGACTCCTGCGTGCTGCCGGCCGGATGGACACTCGCACTCACGACAGACGGCCACGGGCGGTACGGATACGCGAGCGCATTGTCGACCGCGAAGTCGAGCAAGCGCGACGCATACGCGCTGAACGGCGCCGGCGCCTCGCCGAGCTCGGCGACGATGCGGCTGTTGTCGAACACGGTGTCGAAGCACAAGTACGGCAAGAACACCTTGAGCAACGACGCCGGCCCCGATACACCCCACTGCCTCCGGGTACCCGCAAGCGAGTCCACCGTGCGCGAGAAGCCCGGGTTCAAGCGCGGCGCGAACACGTGGTGCAGGCGCTTACCGTGCAAGCGCAAGCTGTCGAGGATCTGCCGGTAGGTGAGCGAGCCCTCGCCCGAGCTGAGGTGATAGCACCCATGGTTCAGCTGCGGTCGCTGGTGCACCGCGACGATGGCGCGCCCCACGTAGTCCGCTGGCACGATGTCCAGGCGCCACTCGGGCACGAACGGTAGCACCGGCAAGCGCGCCAGCATCACGAACGCACGCACCATGTCGAACTGCGTGGTCTGCGCGATGCGGCTGTCACCCAGCACGATGCTCGGCCGGAAGACCACGCTGGAGACGTCGGGCAGCAGCTCGTGCAGCATGTGCTCCGCGAACTTCTTGGTGCGCGCGTACGGGTCGTAGTCGCTGCGCTCCCAGTCGATCGCCGTGTCCTCGTGCACCGTCTCGCCGTTGCGCATCCCGGCCACTGCAGTGGTCGACACGTCGCTGAAGCGTCTCAGGCCGTGGGCCTGTTGCGCGGCGCGCGCGAGCTTGAGCACCTCGAGGCAGCCGCGCAGATTCACGTTCATGCAGGTCTTGGCCGACTTGCGATTGAGTGACGCTGCGATGTGGATGATCGAATCGGTCGCGCGCACCAGGCGCGCCCAGTCGCTGTCGGACTGCCCCAGGTGCGGCTGCGTGATGTCTCCGAGGTAGACATCCACGCGCGAGCCCACCAGCGCCTCGAACTCGGGGAACCCCATGTGCAGCTGCAACGCCTTCCACAGCCGCTGCCGCGCCTCGTCCACGTCGCGCGCGCGCACCAGCAGCGCCAGGCGCTCGCCGTGCTCACGCAACAAACCGCAGACCACATACGAGCCAAGGTAGCCCGTGCCGCCTGTCACGAAGATCGCCATCAAACCTCGCTGATGCCTGCGTGCAGGCCGCGTTCGCCATGCAGGCTCGTGTCGTCGCTGCGCGAGACGGGCGCTTCCGAAAGTCGCACTGGGTGCTCCGAGCGATAACGCTCGGGCCGCTTGCCGTCGATCAGCGGGAACGCCCAGCGCCGCAAGCCCGGCATGTGAATGTCGAGCCAGTACTTGCGCCAGTCGAGCTGCGCGAGCGGATACGCGAACTCCGCTTCGAGCGCCGGGTGCGTATCGAGCGCCCGACTGACGAACACGTAGAAGCTCTCGTACATGAACGGCAGGTACATATCGACGAGCATCTCGATCTGCTCGAAGCTCTCGTCCAGCTCGCGCCCGCGGGCCGCCAGTGGCTCGGCCTTCTTGCGCAGCTTGTCGGGCAGCAGATCCAGTGCTTCCTGCCACACCCGCACGGCAGCGCGGTTGTTCTTGATGCCCATCAGCACGTCAGGCTCGACCAGCACGGCATCCCAGCGCGACTTCAGCACGCGCTCCTGCCGAGTGCGGTGACGCTCGCGAAAGTGCCGACGGTGCGACAGCACGATCAGCTCCGCCGCACGCCCCACCGAGCAGCGATTCCGGTCGGAAGAACCGATGTGATACACGGGCCGGTGCCGATCGACGGCGAGCGCGGCCGCCGCAATCGTCATCGCCTTGCACACCAGGTCCACGGGGATCACGTCGAACGGGGCATCGGGTTTCGCCGGCACCATCCTGAACCAAGTGCCCATCACGTAGGCCAGGGGCGCGCTACCGTTGAAGCTCTCGTTCCAACCTGGGAACGGAAACTCGAGCGAGCTCTCCACGATCGACGGCCGCAACACCGAGAAGCGCAGCTTGTCGGCGCGCGATGCGAGCAGGCGCTCCGCCATGCTCTTGGTGTACGTGTACGTATTGGGCCAGCCCCAACGCGTGGCACGACGCATGCCCTCGTCGACCAGCGCCTGCTTCACGCGCTCGCGCTGCCGCTTGCGCACCAGTGTCTCGATCACCTTCGGGTGCTGATCGCTGCGCCCCTGCTTCTGCAGATCTTCCAGCACGTCTTCGCGCGCGATGCGACGCTCGTCCTCGTGGTCGTGCGCACGCACGATTGCGTCCACCGCGGCACGCGCATCGGCAAGCTCGGTCTGCGCACAAAACGCTTCGCCCGACGGCGCGGTGTCGTCCGGCAGCTGCTCCGCAATCTGCCCGTGGCGCGAGCCTGCGACATAGCAGGTCGAGATGTGCAAGAGCGCCGCGTGATCGCAGCGCGCCACGAAGTCGGCAATCTGCGTGGTCGCGTCCACGTTCGAGCCGAGCGCCTTGCGCAGATCGGGCTTGAAGTCGACGAGCCCCGCGCAGTGGATCAGCACATCCAGATCACGACGCAACCTGCGCACCACCTCGGGCCGCAAGCCGAGATCCGGATCCGACAGCTCGCCCTCCACCACTTCCACGCGCTGCGCCAGGTACTCCGACAGCCGCGCGCCGAAGCGCTCGTGCAGCGGCCGGAACGCCGGCGAGGTGTTGATCATCTTCTCGAAGCGTTGACGCGCTGGAACGAGCGCCTTGGGCCGCAGGAACACGTAGATGCGCTCGAGCTCGGGCAGCTGCGTGAGTACTTGCGACAACCACACCTTGCCGAGAAAGCCGGAACCGCCAGTGAGGAACACGTGGCGGCCCGCGAGCGACTGTCGGATCGACAAGGGTCGCGCGGCATCCGCCATGCCGTGAGCGCTGGCGTCGGTTCGAGACTCAGACATGGTAGTCCATGACCGGCCAGCGCGAATCGCGCGCCGCGCGCCGCAAGGTGTAGTCAGGGTTCACCGCACACGGCTGCCCCACGCGCGACAGCAAGAGCAGGTCGGGACCATGCGACACGTACGCGCTGCAGCGCGCCAAGTCCAAGTCGTGCTCCTGCGCATACGTGGCCGCCCACACGGCCGAGTCGTGCCCGCCCACCACCGGCGGCACGAGCCTGCCCGTGGCTTTGCCGTCGCGTATCTCGAGATGATTACACACGTAGTCGTCCACGATGCGCAGCTGAGCCACGAGCGGCGCCATCACCTGCGCGAGACTGTCGGCGATGACCACCACGCGCTTGCCCTCGCGACGCGCGCGTCGAATCAGCTCGAGCCCGCCTTCCAAAATGCGTTCGCGCAGGATGTTGTCGAAGTACTCTTGCGCCAGCTCGGCGATGCGGTCCTCGCTCATACCGCGCAGAGCCAAGTACGCCAGGCGGTTGGCCAGCACCCGATCGCTCTGCCCCAGCACCTCGTAGACCGGCGACGCCCAGGCGAGGTGGCCCAGGCGCAGCGCACGTTCCCCGAACCCAGCGGCGTTGGCGGCGAAATAGGCGGCTGCGGCACGGGCGCCGCGTGCCAAGAGCACACCCTCAGCCCGCACGAACACCGCGCTCTGCTTTTCGTTGTCTGACTGCATCGGCGGGGGAGCATGTTAGACTGACACGTCAGTCCAGTCTACTGTCACAGGCGCGTCAGCCCCCTGCCGGGGCTATTGAATACGCGGGCCAGCATGTACGTCGCTTGCGCACCCGGCTGGGTTTTCCTATCGTGGACGCCATTCAGATGAGCGCTTGCTCGCAGCGCTCCGGGAGCCCGACCTCGAATGACACGCACACGCAGACGCACAGACCTGGGTTTGTTTCTCGTGTTGGCTGCCGCCGTCACCGTGGGCCTGGGCCCCGACGCGGCCCCTGCCGAGGCGGGCGGCCTGAAGGCCACCGTCTACCTCACGCAGGCCAAGATCCCGGGCGGCATGTCCGAAAAGACCATGCTGGGTTTCGCCCGCGGCCACACCTCCAAGTTGCTGCAAGAGAGCGACGGCGACGTGAAGGCTCGCAAGTGGACCGCGAACCTGGTGGTCAGTTTCAACCGCCCGGTCGACGACATGGAATTCACCGTGCTTTTCTACGATGTGAACGACGGCCCGCGTCGCTTCATCGAAGACATGAGCACCATGGTCAGTAACCGCAGCGAGAAGACCTTCGTGCAGCGCATCAACCTGCCGCGGCCCACCTTCAAGCCCAACCGGCAGATGGAGCTGGTCGTCACGGTGCATCGCGAAGAGGTCGGCAAGCTCAAATTCGGTGTGGTCGGCGAAGAGATCAAGCGCAGCGGTCAAGTGTCGTTCTCCGACGAAGAGACCGGCGCGCGAAAGAAGAACTGAGCAGCGGTGTGGGTGGGGGTATGACCACCCAGCAAACTCTGTGGTAGCCTCGCGGGCTTCGGGCGATCTCGGCCTGTGCTCGGCCCGTGCAGGAATTCCGCATGAACCACGACAAGCGCCGCATCTCGTTCGAGTTTTTCCCGCCGAAGACCGACGCGGGCGTGAAGCGCCTGCTGCAGACGGTGCAACAGCTGTCCGTGCTCGCACCCGACTTCGTGTCGGTCACCTTCGGCGCCGGCGGTTCCACGCGCGAGGGCAGCTATCAGGTCGCCGCGGAGATCGTGCGCACCACGCAGCTCAACGTCACGCCGCATGTGTCTTGCATCGGTTGGTCGGTCTCGGAGCTGCGCGACATGTTGGCCTGCTACAAGCAGGCGGGCATCGAGTCGATCGTGGCGCTGCGCGGTGACGCACCCGACAACGACGCGAACGCGACCCGCGCTTTCGAACACGCCAACCAGTTGGTCGAATTCGTGCGTGCCTTCGGCGGCTTCCGCATCTCGGTCGCGTGCTATCCAGAGTTCCACCCCGAAGCACCGAGCCCCTCGGTCGATCTGCAGAATTTCGTGCGCAAGGTGAACGCCGGCGCCGACGAAGCCATCACGCAGTACTTCTACAACAACGACGCGTATTACAGCTTCGTGGAGCGCGTACGACGCATGGGCGTCACGATTCCCATCGTGCCGGGCCTGATGCCGCTCACCGACTACGCACAGGTGGCGCGCTTCTCACGCTTCTGCGGCGCCGAGATCCCGCAGTGGATCCGCCGGCACATGGAAGACCTCGAGGGCGATCCGCAGGGGCAACACGCGCTCGGCATCGAGATCGCCGTGCGCCAAGCCGAGGAGCTGCTGCGCAACGGCGCGCCGGGGCTGCACATGTACACGCTCAACCGCGCCGAACCGACGCTACGCGTGTTCCAGCAGCTGGGACTGGCGCGGTCGCACACCCAGGCGGAGCAGTACGCCGAGCTCAGCTGACGCGTTGACGCGCCAGATCATGCCAGCATGCCAACATGCGTGCAGCGTTGCGCGTGCAGCGATCACTTCGGCACGGGCTTCATGCGGAAGCCCGCTTTGTACTCTTTGCGCCAGGCCTTGTGGCACGCCTTGCACTGAGTCTTGGCGCCGACGGCGTCGCCCTTCTTCGCGAACTCTGCGCCGTCCTTGCTGATCTTCGACCAGCTGGTAGCTCCGTCGTTCCAGCTCGCCTTGGGCGCCCAACCGGCCACCTTCTCGAACGCAGCAGCCAGCGCCTTGAGGTCGCCCTTGTCGAGCGGGTCGTCCATGTTCTGCGCCATCCAGCCTTGTAGCGGGCAGTCGGGCAGACCTTTTTCGCCACAGGTCGGACCGTCGGCGCGAACGCGCGGTGCGCTCCATGCCGCCAGTGCCGACAAACACGCGACGCCCACCAAAACCCGCATCAACACTGCCGAACGCTGCATGGTCACCCTCACCTGTTGCCGGTCCCAATCTCGTGCTGACGCCACTGGCCCACGCGCGATTCAGCTGCGCGCGAACGCTGCCGTCAAGCACACACCTTCACTTCACTGCGTTCACCGACGCGAGCCACGCCAGGATCAACTCCACGTTGGCGGCGCTCAAGCGCTTCTCCGGGAATGGGCGCATCTTGCCCGACCCCTCGCGGATCTGCTGCCGAAGCCGTGCCGGCGTATGGGGCTTGTCGATGAGGCTCGGGCCGTCGTCCTCGCCACCGTCGGGGTGGCAGTCGCCGCAGAAGTTGTCGAAGACTTCCTTGCCGTGGGCGACATCGGTCGCTGCGATCGGGCCTTCGTACTGCGCCGTGTCTCCGCCAGAGGTCGCTGCGGTGGCCGGCTCCTCGGCGCCCTTGCTGCTTCCGCAGGCGATCATGCCGAACGTGAAGCTCAGCAGGCAGATGATTCGGATGGACGTGTGCACGTGTCGCGACCTCCTCGATGCACGGCCAGGCCGCGCGCCCGAAATAGAACCTGTTTCGCGCAGAGTTTGCAATGGATCAAACTACCCGCGCAGCTGGGCCAGTGTGCGCAGGAAGTTGCCGCCCAGAATCTTGCGGATGCGGTCTGCGCCGAAGCCGCGGTCGAGCATGAGCTGCGCCAGGCGCGGCAGCTGCAGACAGCTGCGCAAGTCATCCGGCGGAACGATCGCGCCGTCGAAGTCGCTGCCGAGCGAGGCATGGTCTTCGCCGACCGTGCGACAGATGTGCTCGAGGTGGTCGACGATGCTGGCGGCACGGCAGCCGCCCCAGAGGCTGCCATCCAGGTACAGCGCGTGGAAGATCACGCCGATGGTGCCGCCGGTGTCGGCGACGGCGCGCAGTTGTTCGTCGTCCAGGTTGCGCCAGCTGGGGTGCACGGCGGATACGCCCGTGTGGGTGACGATGAGCGGCTGGGTCTTGTCGTGCACGGCCAGCGCATCGAAAAACGCGCGACGACTGATGTGCGCGAGGTCCACGAACACGCGCGCGGCGTTGAGCTGTTCGATGAATGGCCCACCGCGCTCGCCTAGGCCGGTGTCGGTGCCCAGACGCAGCGGCGAGCTGGTCGCGCCCAAGCTGGAGTTGGACAGATGCACGAGCGTCACGCGAATCACGCCGCTGTCTTGCAGCAGCGCGCAGGTGCTGTCGTCGGCGTCGAGCGCGTTGCCGCCTTGGATCGCGAGGAATGCCGCGTGCTTGCCCTGCACGCGCGCCGCGGCATAGTCGGCGGCGCTGCGCACCATGCAGAAGTCGTCGCTCACAGACTCGAAGCTCGCGCGCAGTGCGGCCGCGTTGTGCGCGAAGGCTGCCGCGCGGGATCGTGCGCTGCGCCACGGCTGCGTGGTGATCGACCACATCGCGCCTGTCAGCTGCGCCTCGCGGGCGCGCGGGAAGTCGACTTGGCTGTAGAACCGGCCGCCCAGCAGGCCGAGGCCATGCTGTTTGCGCAGGTCGTAACCCAACACGCGTGACCAGATGAAGGAGTCGACGTGCAGGTCGATCACGTCGCTCGCCAGGTACAGCTCCACCGCCTCGCGCGAGATGCCGAGCGTATGCGCCCAGCCGGCGGGGTCTGCGCGATGGTCGACGTACGAAAGGCGCGGCATTCGACTGGGAGGATGCTAGGCGAAATACGCGGCGCGCGCGACCGCGCTGCGTGCCCGAACGCCGCCAAACGCGCGCAAGCGCAACTGAATCCGGCGCGGCGAGCGGCCCTCCCCTTGCCGGAGCCAATACGCCCGCCTATAAACCGCACTGAGCTTTCTCAGCGTCAGACGTTCACCCCACAGGACGATCCCGATGACGACTTTTCACAAGTATTTGGTTTCGCTCGGTATCTGTGTTGCAGCCTGTCTTGCAGTCTGTGTTGCAGCCAGCGGCGGCTGCGCCAGCAACCCGCACGCGGTGCGCGGCGACGACAAGCCCGGGCTCGACTACGAGGCCATGGGCACCGGTCTCGACCGCCGGGACCTGCAGAAGATGCTGAACGAGAACATGGAGACCATGCGCCGCTCGGCCGTGGTGCAGCGCTGGATGGCCGAGAACCGCCCGTCGGTGTCGGTGCTGCCGATCCGCAACGAGACCTCGGAGCACATCGACAGCGCGCTGCAGGCGTTGATAAGCGACGTCGAGACCAAGCTGATCGAGTGGGGCGCCGTGAAGGTAGTCAGCCTCGAGAACCAGCAGGAGATGCTGAACGAGATTCGCCGGCAATACACCGAAGGCTTCGACCAGGCGCAGATCGCGCACTGGGGTAAGCAGATCGGCTCGCGCTACTTCGTCACGGGCAAGGTCTACACCACCGACGAGCGCGTGGGCGACCAGCGCCGCGTGCAGTACTACATGTTCATGCAGGTGCTGAGCGTGGAGACCGGCGAGATTCTGTTCCAGAACAAGAGCTCGACCACCAAAGCCATCATCCGCGACTGACGTGCGAGCTCCGCTCCAGCTCGGCCCCACGCTGCTGACGCTCGCGGTGCTCGCAAGCGCCGCGGGCTGTGCCGGTTATTCCGACCGAACGCAGGCCGCGCGCACCGCGCTCGACGAAGCACGCCCGCGCGCGGCGGCAGCGCTCTACAACAAGGCGCTAGAGGTCGACTCCGACAAGGATCTGCCCACGGATCTGAAGGGTGAGAAGACCCTGTTCGTGCTCGACCGCTCGACCATCTTGCAGTCCCTGGACGAGTACGAGCTGTCGAGCCGCGACCTCGAGGTGTGCGACAAGCAGATCGAGGTGCTGGATTTCTCGCGCGGGACGCTCGACGACATCTCCAAGTACATGTTCTCGGACGACTCGGGCCCATACCAGGCGCCCGCGTACGAGAAGCTGATGGTGAACACGCTCAACATGGTGAACTACCTCGTGCGTGGCGACCTGAATGGCGCGCGCATCGAGGCGCGCCGGCTGGCGGTGCTGCAGCAGTTCATCTCGGAGCACGACGGCCAGGGCAAGTCGCTGTCGGGGCCGGGCGACTACCTCGCGGGCTTCACCTTCGAGAAGAGCCGTTCACCCGGCGAAGCGCTGCGCTACTACGACGAGGCGCTGCAGTACGGGCAGTACACCACGCTGAACGATGCCGTGCGCCGGCTCGCGCGCCTCGACTCGTACCGCACGCCGCGGCTGACGCAGATCATCGAGGGCAGCCCACCGCCCCAGGACGATGGCTTGGCCGACGTGCTCGTCGTGGTGAGCTACGGCCGCGTGCCGGCCAAGATCGCCCGACGCATCCCGATCGGACTCGCGCTCACCTACGCCAGCGGTTTCATCAGCCCGTACAACCAGGCGCGCGCCAACCAACTGGCGTTGCAGGGTCTCGTCAGCTGGGTGAACTATCCGGAGCTCGGCGAACCCCACGGGACCTACGACGTGCCGGAGTTCTCGATGGACAGCCGACCGGTCGCGCTCGAAGGCATGTTGGCCGTTGACAGCGAGGCCAAACGCGCGTGGCAGCAGACCCACGGCAAGATCATCGCGTCGGCGATCACCCGTATGATCACACGCGTCGTAGCTGGCGAGGTGACGCGACGTGCCACCGGCGGCGGCATTCTCGGATTGCTGCTGGGCCTGGGCACCCAGGCCACGCTGACGGCCACTGACACGCCCGACACTCGCTCGTGGGGCACCCTGCCGGCGCGCATCGCGTTCGGGCGCATGCGGGTGCCGCCAGGTCAGCACACGGTCCAGCTCTCGGCCCGCGGCACGGTCAAGCGGCAGACGCTGAAGCTCGAAAAAAACGGATTTGCAGTCGTAAATCTCACGGTGCTGCGCTGAGACGGCCGGCTGCCAGCCAACTGCGGTCGCAGAGTGGTTGCGGTTGCCCGATGTAGGACTCTTGTGGAATGCTGCGCCGCCGTCGGGCACAACCATGCGCAGGCGCTTCTTCGGTCAGTTCTTATTGTCCAAGGGGCTCCTCACCCCGCCGCAGCTGCTGGCGGCCGTGGAGTACCAGGACAAGTTCAATTCGCGGCTCGGCGAGCTGGCGGTGGCGCTGGGCATGGTGACGCCGTTCGAGGCGCAGCAGATCAACGCCAAGCAAGTGCGTGAAGACCAGCTGTTCGGCCAAGCGGCCGTCGAGCTCGGCTTGCTGCGCGACGAGCAGGTCAGCGACATTCTGGCCACACAGCGCGACGGGCACGTGTTGCTCGGTCAGGCCATCGTCACACTGGGCTACGTGGACAGCGCTGCGATCGACAGCGCGCTTGCGGAGTTCCTCGCGGCGGCGCAGGCAGAGCCCGACGGCATCCAACTGCCAGAGAACGTGTCCGATCGCGAGATTGCGTGCGCGCTCTTCGAGCTGGCGCAGAAGCAGCTCTTGCGCGCCTGGGACTTGGCCAGCAAGCCCGGACCCGGCCGCGTGGAGTCCATGCGGTTGACGCTGTCCGATCGCAACGCGCGCGTGGAGCTCGACGGGCAGTTGCAGCTTACGGTCATGCTCGGCGTGCCGAACGAGGTCACTCGCAAGGTCGCGAGCAAGGCCACGGGCGGAGCCGACCCGACCGACAGCGATCAAGACAACGTGGTGCTGGAGTTCGCGCAGCTGCTGGGCGAGAACCTCGCCTCCACGCTGGCCGAGCGCGGACAGAAGGTGCACGTCTCGCACGTCACGCTGCAGGGCGCGCGCGCCACGTTGCCGCCCGACGTGCACGTGACCGTATTGCCGTACTTGACCCACGAAGGACAAGTGCTGGTCGGCTTCAGGCGCTGACACGCGCCGAAAAGACCGCGCGAGCGAGACCCCCGCGCCAACGAGAAACACAACGATCATGGGCAAGCCCATCACCACGCCCCCCAAGGGTTCGCGCGACTTTCTGCCGCGCGACGTGCGCCAACGCACATACGTCACCGACATCATCCGTGGCGTGTTCCAGGCCCACGGCTTCGCGCCACTCGAGACACCGGCCTTCGAACGGCTCGATACGCTCCTGGGCAAGTACGGCGAGGAAGGCGACCAGCTGCTGTTCAAGATCCTGGTGCGCGGGGAGCCGCTGGTGGCGGCCGTGCGCCAAGCGCACGCATACCTCGCGCAGCCAGGGGCGCTGGTGCAGGGGCGCAGCGGTGAAACCGCGCCGGGTGCAGAACCCATGCTCGCGGACCTCGGGCTGCGCTACGACCTGACGGTACCGCTCGCGCGCGTGGTCGCCGCGCACCAGGGCAAGCTGCCGAGCGTATTCAAACGCTATCAGATTCAGCCGGTGTGGCGGGCGGATACGCCGGGGCGCGGGCGCTTCCGCGAATTCTACCAGTGCGACGTCGACATCGTCGGTGCCACGTCGAAGGTGGTCGAGGCCGAGGTGGCGGGCGCTGCAGCGGAATGTCTCGAGCGTCTGGGCTTCAGCGACTTCAAGCTGCGCATCAACCACCGTGGTCTCTTGCGCGCCATCGTGGAGCACTGCGGTATCGCGGCCAGCAGCGAGGCCGACGCCATCGTCGCGGTCGACAAGCTCGACAAGATCGGCGTGGAGGGCGTGGAGCGGGAGCTACAGGCGCGCGGCATCGCGGCCGAGGCGGCCAGGCGTTTGTTGAGCATCATGGGCGAAGCGAAATCGCTCGCCGCCGTGAAAGCCGCACTGGCAGGCAGCGAACGAGCGCAGGCCGCGATTGCAGAGCTCGAAAGCGTGCTCGACTTCGCCAGCGTCACCGCTGCGCACGCCCATCTCAGCTTCGACGTCACCCTGGCGCGCGGGCTCGGTTACTACACCGGCTGCATCTTCGAGGTGGCCGTGGCCGATCTCGCAGGCTCGCTCGGCGGTGGCGGCCGCTACGATGGCCTGGTCGGCATGTTCCTCGGCAAAGACGTGCCGGCATGCGGCTTCTCGCTGGGTCTCGAGCGCATCTTGGTCGTGATGGAAGAGCGCAAGATGTACCCGCCGGATCTCGAGCGCGTGGACGCGGTGATCGCACCGGTCGAAGAGCACGACATGAAGGCGGCTCTGGCGTTTGCGGAGCAGCTGCGGCGGGCGGTTGGGGAGGTGGCCGGCGGCAACGCAGCGTTGTCCGTCGATCTGCTGCCCAAGGGCACGCAGCCCGGCAAGCTGCGCAAGCATGCCGACGAACATGGCATCGCCGCGGCGCTGTGGCTCGAGCCCGGTGCGATCGATCGCGCGAGCCTGTGGACCAAGCACGACGGCGTCACCCGCAAGGACCTCAGCGTGAACGACGCTGCCGAAGCGCTACGTGAGCAGCGACGCCTCACCAAGCAGAGCGCGCAATGACCGGCCCCGCCCCCATCGCCTCGTTCCTAGACGAGCTGCGCTGGCGCAAGCTGCTGCACCAGACCACCGCAGCCGAACCGCTCGAGCGTCACCTGCAAAGCTCGGGTCGGGTCGGATACTGCGGCTTCGATCCCACGCGCGACAGCCTGACCATCGGCAATTTCGTGCCCATCATGCTGCTCAAACACTGGCAGCGCGCGGGCCACAAGCCGGTGATCTTGATGGGCGGCGGCACGGGACTGATCGGCGATCCATCGGGCAAGGACCAGGAGCGCACGCTGCTCGGCAAGGACGAGATCCGCGCCAACGTCGAGGGCCAAAAGCGCATCATGGAGCGCTTGATCGACATGGATCCGCGGCACGACAACGCAGCCGTGATCGTCGACAACGCCGACTGGCTCGGGCCACTCGGCTACATCGAAGTGCTGCGCGACGTGGGCAAGCACTTCTCGATCAACGCCATGATTCAGCGCGACTCGGTGCGCGAACGACTGCACCACCGCGAGCAGGGCATCTCGTACACCGAGTTCAGCTACATGCTGCTGCAGGCCTACGACTTCCTGCATCTCAAGCGCAGCATGGGCTGCAGCGTGCAGATCGCTGGCTCGGACCAGTACGGCAACATCGTCTCGGGCATCGATCTCATCCATCGCATGTTGGGGCACGAGGAAAGCGCGTTCGGCATCACGGCGCCGCTGCTCACGCGCGCCGACGGCAAGAAGATCGGCAAGACCGAGCAAGGGGCCATCTGGTTGTCGGCCGACCGCACCAGCCCGTACGCGTTCTACCAGTACTGGATCAACGTCGAGGACGACGACGTCGTGTCATTCCTGCGGTGGTTCACCTTCCTGCCGGACGAGCGCGTCGCGGAGCTGGAGCAGAAGCATGCGCAGGCGCCACACCTGCGAGAAGCGCAGCGCGAGCTGGCACGACAGCTGACTCGCGCGATCCACGGGGAGAGCGAGCTCACGAAGGTCGAAGCAGCGGCGCAGGCGCTGTTCGGCGGTGATGTACGAGGGCTCGCGGAAGATATGCTGCGCGACGTGTTCGCCGACGTGCCGCACACCCAACACGAGCGTGCATTGCTGGAGAGCGAAGGCGCGGCCCTGGTCGATCTTTTACCGAGCACTTCGCTCGCCAGCAGCAAGCGCGAAGCGCGCCAGTTCCTGGAGTCGGGCGCAGTGCTCGTGAACGGCGAGAAGGTCGACGTCGCGCGGCGGCTGACGGCGGCTGATTTGCTGCACGGCCACACGATCTTGCTGCGGCGCGGCAAGAAGCTCTGGCACGCCACTCGCTGGTAGGCTTGGCACCGCGGCAGACCGCAACCTCGAGTGCGGGCGCCGGTTGTTGTGTAGGCTTGACCGGTGATCGGGCTCGGAGGCCAAATCGGAGCTGGCGCTCTCGCCTCGGGAAGGCGCGCGCGTGCGGGCCACATGCTGCTTGTCTTGTTGCTCTTGCTCTGCTGCATGAGTGCCAGCCCTGCGCTGGCACAAGGCACACCCGCGACCGAACCGACCGCCGCCGAGCTGGCCAAGGACTCGGCGATCTCGAGCCTCGGCGCGGAGACCACCCGCGACGACAGCAGCTCGCCGGGCTCGAAGCTGCTCTACGACCTGCGCTTGCGCACCGCGGCCACGGCCATCGGCAACGACCCTGAGACCTTGCTCGGCTACGATGTCATCCAGCGACCACTGCTGGGGCCACTGATCTACTGGCACACGCCCGAGCTGCTGCGGCCGCGCGCGCCACGCGCGTATCCTTCGGTGATGGTGTCCGCAAGCGCCGAGTGGGAGGTGACCGACTATCTGTTGCTGCGCGGCCTCATCGACACGGGCGAGATGCGCGACGGTGCGACGCTCGAGCCGGCCGTACACGGCTTCACGATGAACGGCAGCCCTGGGGCGCACGAGCTGGAGAGCCTGGCCGTGGTGCGCGAGCTGTCGGCAACGCTCGGCAAACCGGCAGTCAACCTGGAAGTGGGCCGCTTCCGCGCCACTTTGGCCGATGGGCTCGTTTACGACGACTTCGGCAGCGGGGCACGCGTGGGCGTGGACTTCCAGGAGCTGAAGGTGGCGCCGCTGCGCGTCGATCTGACCGCCTCCACGGTGGGGCAGCGCGTGAAGAACGTGGAGAGCAATCCCATGCTCGTGCTGCGTGCGCAGTACGACCCTTCGCTCCTGGACAGCGTGGGCTTCTTCGTGGCGGGCGCGCGCGATCATAACGGTGCGTTGTCGGACGTGCTGCGCTCGTCGATGGCCGAGCGCGTGCTCGATTCGCCCGAGCGCCTGCACGCGCTGTTCTCCGAGGACCTCGGCCACGGCCAGCTCGGCTATGCGGGCATCGATGGCCAATTCGTGCTCGCGAAAGCGCTCTTGCTGCGCGCAGCCGCCGTGGTCTCCGGTGGACAGTTCACGCTGCAGGCGGCGAACCTCCAGAACCCGCTGCTGAACGATCAACTCGACGTGAAGGTGCGCGCGGCCGCCGCCGACGCCGAGCTGCACTACGGGCTCGGCCGACACCTGGATCTCGCGGGCTACGGCTTCGTGCTCTCCGGCGGTTCCCCACCCACGGGAAACGGCGACACCTACCACGCGTTCATCGGGCTAGCGCCGTACTGGGTGTGGACCGGCCTGTTCTTCTCGGGTGGGCTCAACCAGAGCTTGCTCGCCAACCGCGCGGCCGCAGCGGGCATTCATGGCCACGGTGTTGCAGGCCTGGGCCCGGGTCTCGAGCTGCGCGACGGCAACAATATGTTGGAGCTGCGCGCCATCTGGTTGCAAGCGCTGGCCGCGCCTCCGGCTGCGCCCATCGGCGGCACCGGCAACTCCTACGGGCTCGAGGTCGACCTGCGCGGCCAGTGGAATGCCTGGCGCTGGCTGGGTGTCGGTCTCGAGCTCGATGTGCTCATTCCCGGCACCTACTTTCCGGAAGCGACGCTCGCGTATCGCGCGCTGTCGGTGCTGTCGGTGGCCTATGGCAACTGAGCGCTTGCGCGGCCTAGGCTGGAGTGCGGGCTGCGCGCTGTGGCTGCTGGGCGCGGCCCACGTGCACGCGCAGAGCACGCAGAGCGCTGCTCACGGTGCGGCACCGAAACCCGCCAACCTGCCCGCAGCCAACAGCAGCAGGGCGACGCCGCCGGCACAGGCCGCTGCAGCGCCCTCCCCCGCGAACACGCCCGCGGGGCCGCGACCCACGACTGCCCAACCGGCGAAACCCGCGCCGCTACCAAGCGCGATCGCGCCCGCCGCGCATGCTGCGCAACCCGTCGCGGCCTCAACCGCGCCGACCAAGCCGGCCACCAAGCCCGGCGACGAGGCCATCGTGCGCGACCTCGAGCTGCTGATGCTGCTCGAAATGCTCAAAGATTACGAGCTACTGGACGACTGAACCCAAACCCAGAAAGCTAGCAACTAATTGGAGACTGAGCGGTTAGAAACATGCAGGAGCCAGGGCCGATGCACGATCCCGACGCGGCTCTCATGCTCGCCTTCGCCCGTGGCCAGGAGCAAGCGTTCGTGACTCTCTACCGCAGCTATCGCGATCGCATGGTGAGCTACTGCGCACGGCTGCTGCGCGACCGCGCGCAGGCCGAAGAAGCGGCGCAGGACGTGTTCCTGAAGCTCTACCGCGCGCGTGAGAGCTACCAGCCGCAGAGCCGTTTCTCGACCTTCCTCTACCGCATCGCGACCAACCACTGTTGGAACTTGCGCGCGCGGCTCGACAACAAGCTCGTGCAGCGCGACGGCACGACTCACGAACGCGCAGTCAGCCCCGGCCGCGATGCCCTCGCCGCGCTCGAGAACTCCGAGCTACACGACGCGCTCGCCGCAGCGCTCGATCAGCTGCCGGACAAGCAGCGCTCGGCGCTGGTGCTCGTTCACTACGAGGGCCTCAGCTACAAAGACACTGCCGGTGTGCTCGACACGAGCGAGGGCGCCGTGAAGTCGCTCATCCACCGCGCGCGCGAAACGTTGACGCGCGAGCTGGCCACGTTCGTGAGCGCCGAAGGCGAGGTGCAACATGCGGTGTGAGGAGCTGCACGAAGCGCTCGTGCAAGCGCGCTACGGCGCGGCCGAAGAGAGCGCGGAACAAACCTCGCATCTGGCGAGCTGCGGCGAATGTCGCGCGTTTGCGAGCGAGCAGACCAAGCTCGACAGCGTGCTCGCGCACAGCGAGAGCATGAGCGCGGGTCCGGGCTTCGACACGCGCTTCTTCGCGCGGCTGCAGGCCGAGCAGGCCTCGAATGCGCGCGCTGGGCGGGCAGCGCGCTCGCGCCGCAGCTGGTTGTGGTGGTCGCTCGTACCGACGCTGACGGCGGCGGCCGCGGCTGCGTTGATGCTGTGGCGCAAGCCCGAGACGCAGAGCGTGCCGCAGGAAGATCTGGCGCTGGCGACCGATCTCGAGCTGGTGCAGGAGCTGCCCGTGGTGGAGCATCTCGACGAGGCCGAGGCTCTCGAGGTGCTCGCCGAGCTCGATGTCGCAGAGCTGGACAAGCTCGCGCACGAGCAGCCTGTGGGCGATTCCGTGAAAGAGGCCAAGCCGTGAAGCGCTGCCTCTTGCTCACGAGCTTGCTCTGCTGCGCGGTGGCGACGCCAGTGCTCGCGCAAGCTGCGCCGGGCCAAGCGCCCATGAGTGCACCCCTGAGCGCGCCGGTGAGCACAGCCGCTCAGGCGCGCTGGCAGAGCATGAGCGAGAGCGAGCGGGAGCGTGTGCGCGAGACCTACCGCGCATTCATGACGCTGTCGCCGGCCGAACGTCAGATGATCCGCGAGCGCTACCAGCATTTCCGCGCGCTGCCACCCGATCGACGACAGGCGCTGCGCGAACGTTATCGCGAGTTCCGTCAGCTGCCACCCAACGAGCGGCAGGCCGTGCGACAGAGCTTCGCGCGCTATCGCGGCTTTAGTCCCGAGCGCAAGCAGCAGATGCGCCACATGGTGAAGGAGATGGGGCGCATGAGCCCGCAGGCCCGTCAGGCGTTCCTGCAGAAGCTCGAGCGCTGGCAGTCCCTGAGCCCCGAGCAGCGCGACCGGGTACGCGCCCAGATCCGCGCGCGCATCCTGGAGCGGCGCGCCAAGCGTTGAGCGAGTAGTGCTCCGACCGAGGGGTTTTGATCGGTTATCGCGCAGGACTGGGCGCGCAGGGCAAGGCGCGACGAGGAGCAATAGCCGGCGCTACTGTGACGAGGAGCAACGCAGCCATGCGCGTTCGGGACCAGCGAGAAACGGTCAAAACCCCTCGGTCGGAGCACTAGACCGAGTCCGCGGCACGCGCGTCGGTATCGGCACCCTCCAACAAGGACCGTTGCGATGCGTAAACCTGGTCTTGGCGTACTGCTCTGCGCGCTGTCGGCGTTTTCGTTGTTTTCGTGGGCACAAGAGCCCAGCGTGGCGCTGGCTCACCCCTTCGGACCCAACGTTCCCTACACGGTCAGCGTGACCGACGACTCGGGGAACACCTTGCGCACCTTCCACAAGGGCGGCCACACCTACGTGCTCGGCAGCTACGGCCAGCGCTACAACATCAAGATTCACAACCAGACCGGGCAACGCGTCGAAGCCGTGATCAGTGTTGACGGTCGCGATGTGGTCAGCGGGCGCATCGGTGACTTCGTGAACGAGCGCGGCTACCTGATCGACGCGTACGCAACCCTGGACGTGCAAGGCTTTCGTCGCAGCCAGGACGAGATCGCCGCGTTCCGGTTCACGAGCCCAGCTGACAGCTACTCGGCGCGCATGGGCACACCGCAGAACGTCGGAGTGATCGGCGTCGCGTTCTTCCCCGAGCGCCAGCGCCCGCCCCACCCACGACCCGTGCTGGTACGACCGGAACCGCGCGACTACGAAGGCGCACGCAACGCGCCGCGTAGCGGTGATGGACGCGGTGCAGGCCTCGGCAGCGCCGGCGGGATGCGTGCCGAGCGCTCGGCGCAGCCAGCACCGGCCAGCGCCGCGCCGGAAGCGAGCAGCAGTGCCGACGACAAGAGCGACAACGCCTTCGCCGGGGCAGACGAGAGCCCGCGCAAGCGCAACCTCGGAACCCAATACGGTGAGACTCAGGAAAGCCACGTCGAGGAAGTGGAATTCCACCGGGCCGACGCCACTCACCCGGCGCAGCTGATCGCGCTGCACTACGACGACGAACGTGGTCTCTTGGCGCGGGGCATTCGCGTCCACGAACCGCCGGTGATGAGCTGCGACGAACCCAGCCCGTTTCCGCGCAACCGCTTCGCGCCGCCACCGCCATGAGCCTCGCGCTTGTGACACCCGTGGTTCTTTGAACGCCAACCTCAAGCCCGCCACTTCGCCAGAAGCAGCGCTGCAGCTCGCGTAGGGCTTGGATCGCGCGGGTATCGAGAAACTCAGCGCGAGCGGCGCCGCAGCGTCGCAATCGCCCTGGGCCGAAGCAGCGCTCGCCGTTTAGAAGCGCGCCAGCCAGGCGCCCACGTGGGTGGCCACGAGCTTGTCGATTTCGCTGCCACCACCGAAGTGGAAGAAGTGATCGGTGTCTTTGATCAGCTCGAGCGCGCAGTCGGGCCTGGCTGCCAGCAGTGGCTGCAGTTGCCCCAGGGGGGCGTACTCGTCGTCGTCCCCGACCACCACGAGCACAGGCCCAGCGAACGCGGCCAGATCCTCGGTGCGCAACATTCCGACCGGTGGTGCCAGGAGCACCACGCCAGCGACCCGCGCATCGCTGCCCGCCGCGAGCAGCGCAGCGCCGGCGCCAAACGAGTAGCCAGCTGCCAGGTACGGGCCGCGCGCCTGGCTCGTCAGGTGCTCGAGCGCCGCATGGTAGTCGTCGACCGCGGCGCCAAGCTGTTCGGTGGCTTGACCCTCACTGCCCTCGACTCCGCGGAAGTTGAACGCCAGCGTCGCCAAACCCGCGTGATGCAACCCACGCACGCAGGCCGCAACGACCGGGTTGTCGATGGTTCCGCCGTATAGTGGATGGGGCGGTGCAACCACGGCGGCGCCGCGCTCGCCTGCGGCGAAACGGGCTTGCAGGCGCAGGGTCGCAGCGCTGGACGCATCGTGCACCGAGACCACGGCGGGCTGCGTTCGGACGGCTTGCATCAGGTCGACCTCGCGGCGCTTGGACGCCAGAGCGGCTGGGGGTTCACTGTTCTTTGACGACCGATGCTAGCGCTGCCACCGGTGACGGCGCGGTGGCGGGCGCAGCTGCTGCTGACGGCTGCAGCGCGAGCGCGCGGTGCGCCAGCGCGTAGCCCACGTTCGCCGGCAAGATCAGCGTCATCGGCAAGATCGTGTCTTGGTCGAAGCTCGGCAACAGCTTGAGCACGACCAGCGCGCAGGAGCTGGCGGCGAGCACGTAGAACAGGTAGCGACACCAACGCAGCGCAGCGCGCGAGCCGAACGCGATGGCGATACCTAACGGCAGCATGAGGAAAGTGAGCGGGTTGGCCAGCAGCTGGTTCTCGTTGCGGTAAGTCACGGTGTGCTCGGTGAGCGTCCACATCAGGAAGCCGAGCAAGCCCGGCAGGCCGAACAAGAGCCCGATCAGCGCATGCTGGGCACCAAAGAAGCGTCGTGGCAGCGAACCGCGCGCGCGCAGCATCCAGCGCGAGGTGAGCCACGCCAGCCCGGCCAGGCCCACGCCGATGAGCAGCGTGAAGGGCCAGGTGACCTGCGGCCGCTCTGGTGTGGCTGCGCGGTGCGCGCGGTACACCGTGTAGGCGCTGGCGACCAAGGGCACGCGCTGACCTTGCGCGTTCGTGAACTGCATACGCGCGACCTGGCGCTCCAACTCTTCCGGCAGGAAGAGCTCGTCCCACTGCTTGATCGGCGCCTCCATTTGGTCGTTCATCCAGAACACCAGCACCATGTCGATGAACGGGTCTTGCTGCGCGTAGCGGCGCGTGTGCTCGCGGTAGCTCATGCGGGCAGGCTGCGCGAGCGCGAGCTTGAACTGGCCGCCGAGCGCCTGGTCGACTAGATCGCGCAGCTTGGTGGAGCAGTTGTTGAAGTAGTGGTGGTAGAGGTAGTCGCGGTTGCTCGGCAAGACCGCCGTCTGTAGCGCTCGCGCGAGCAGCACGCGCTGCTCGGGCGCGAGGTTGAGCACCTGCACACGCACCGAGCGATTCATCTGTTCGTAGAACGCGAAGGTCTCGTGGACCGGGGCCTCGCCCACCCAGAACGTGAGCCGACCCTTCATGTAGTTCGGCAACATGTCGAAGCCGAAGTGGAACATGCCATAGTTGTAGAGCCGAGCCGTGCCCTGCAACCGGTCTTGCACCACCATCGCGTTGTGGCCGAAGTAGTTGTAGACATCGTCGCCGGGACCGAAGGTCACGAGCTTGATGACCAGGTCTTCGCCGCGTGAGGCGCTCCAGGGAAGCTCGTCTCGCTGGGCGTGCACCGGCGTGGCCGCGAGCGAACCCAGCAGCGCCGAGCCGAGCAGGCATGCCACAGAGAACGCGACACTCAACGGCAAGCGCCGGCTGCGGGAATGCGGGCGGGCGGCAGACCGTGACGACACTTGCATGCGTGAGCGGGACACGAGCTGGCATGTACCACAGGACGCGGCCCTTGACCGCCGTGGCCTGCGGCGCGCTGCTGGTTTTGGCGTGGCAAGGTGCGGCGAGCACGGCGGGTGCACAGGTGCCGGGGCCGCGCACCACGATCGACTGGCAGGCCGGTGGCAGCTGCCCCGATGGCGCGGCATTGCGCGCCCAACTGGAGCAGCGCTTGGGCCGGCCACTATCGGCCACCGCCCGCCATGAGATCGAGGTGCACGGCAGCGTGTCGACCGGCGACAGCGGCGGGGCCACGCTCACGCTGACCACCAAGATCGACGGGCAGATCGGCTCGCGCGAGTTACAGGCCACGGACTGCAATGCGTTGACGCAGGCCGCGGCGTTGATCCTCGCGCTCAGCATCGATCCCGAGTTGCCGAGCGCTGGAGCTGCCGGCGCGTCCATGCGTGACAAGCCAGCCCTGCCCCCGGAACGCCCCGCCACGCATGACCCTGTCTGCCGTTGGACCTTGTCGCAGTGCGGGCCCCGGGTGATCTCGCCCCCGCAGGCCTGCACCCAAGGCGACGACGGCGGCTGCATGCACTGAGAACGACCAGAACCTGGACAAAAAGCCACGATTGGCTTGCCCAGCTTTTTTTCGTTCTCCATATAGTCACGTACACTCGCTGGACTCCACGCGCGCCGCTGCCGACCCACCGGGATCGCAAGCGTCTGCTTCGAGTCTTTGTTCGTGTCCGGCATGCCCCCAAACCTCATGAGCGACGAACCCACACGCAAAGACGGACGCACGCTGACCGGCCAGGGCACGCACCCACCGGCGGCGCCACCGCCCAAGACGGGCGGAACGCTGCGCCCGCCCGGTGTGCCGAGCGAGCCGAAGCCGCACGCGCGCACCATGCTCGGCATGCCCCAGGGGCCTGCAGCCCAGGTAGCGAGCCCGACCAATACGCAACGGCCAGCGGCTGCGCCCAGCGGGGCATTCGCCAACAGCGGGCGCACTCTGCCCCCGCAGCCGCAGCCGAGCGCGCCGGCCCAAGCCCTCACCCGTCGCGAACGCGACGCCACACTGCGTAGCGCGGCGCCGCCGCCGCCGACAGCTGCAGACGGCCCGGCGCCCTTCAGCACGACGCCCAGCGCACGCCCGCCAGCGGCGGCAGCGACGCGCCGCATGACCCCGGCACAACCTCACACCGTGCCCGCTCCGGGCGCGCCGCAACCGAAAGACAAGTGGTTGCCGGAGCCGCTCATGCCCGAGCTGCCGATGGCGATCCCGGCGGCGCAGGCCGTGGCTCAGGACGCCGCGCCGCGCAATCAACAACCGGCCGCCAAGGCGGCACCCACTGCCGCGCCGATGCCAGCACCCGCTCCTGCACCAGTGCCTGCCCCGACCAGCACAGCGTCACCGTACGCGGCTACGCAAGCCGCGCTGCCGCGCGCGAGCGGTCGAGCGCCTGCACTGAACCCCGGCGCCGCGCCGCTCAAGCTCAAGCTGCAGATCGACGAGCACGATGCCGTCGATGGCAGCATCCGACCGGAGCGCGACCTGCCGAAGTCGCGTGCGCCGAAGGTTGTTAGCGTGGTGGTGGCGCTGCTCGTGCTCGGTGGTGCGGGCTGGGCGTGGCTCGGCAGCCGCGGCGGCAACGCGACGGCGCCCCAAGCGGCGACCACACCGGGTGCCAGCACTGACCTGCGCAATGGCGAAGGCGTGGTGGTGCAGCCGACGGCGGCCGCTGCGACACAGCCTGCTGCGAGCCCCACCCAAGCCCCGAGCGCCGCACCGGCAGCACAGCCCGGTGCCGCGCCGAGCCCTGCGGCAGTTGCAGCGCCGAGTCAACCGCCGCCAACAGCGGCAGTGGCTGTCGCTCCGGCACCTGCCGCAGCGCCAGTGCAGCCGCCAGCCGCGCCCGAGGCGCGCAGCCCCAAGCGCAGTCCGAGCAGCGCGCCTGCAGCGCCCGCGCTGGCGAAGCCCGCTCAACCGGTGTTGAAGATCGCTCCGCAGCGTGCACCTTCCACTCGCGCACAAGCGAGCGATGTCGTCGCTGCACCGCCACCCGAGCCAGGCGACCAACCCGTGCTGCGCGTGGCACCTGCCGAACCGCCGGCACCTGCAGACCAGCCCGTGGTCGACGTCAAGCCGGCCCCCGCACCGCCTGCACCCGACGAACCACGCTGAAGCGCCGAGCGCTGCCGCAGCACTTTCGTGCAGCAGCCACGCAACTGAACGAAGCGCAGGTCGATGACCATGCACAACGCGCGAGCTCGCGCACTGCATGAAGGAATCGACCATGAACGCACTTCGTAAGTTGTTTCGCAGCACCGTCGTCAGCGACCAGCGTGGGTTGACCACGGTGGAATACGTGATCGCGCTGGGCTTGATCGCGGCGGTGGCGGTCGGGAGTTGGAAGACCTTCGGCGACAAGGTCAAGGGGCACCTCGAGGCATCTACGAACAGTGTCGAGACAGCGTTCGGCAACAAGCCGTGATTGATCGATGGACCGGATCAATCCACGGCGTACCCGACTGATCGTCACCACCGATACGCGCGGTGTCACCACCGTCGAGTACGTGCTCGCACTCGGCCTGTTCACCGCCGGCCTCGTCGCTCCGCTGATCGCGCTCAGTGTCGCGCTCGCGCGTCTGTTCAACTTCCAGCAAGCCTTGTTGCTCTTCCCTGCTCCCTGACCCGCCATGCCAACCGTATTCTCCGCGTACTTCGCTTGTGCTGCACTCCTCTTGGCGCTGCTGTCTGCCATCTCCGACACCCGTACTGGCCACATCCCGAACCTCTTGACCCTCCCCCCGCTCGCCGTAGCGCCCCTGGTTCACGCCCTGCTTGGTGGACCAGGGGCGCTCGGCGGGTCCCTACTGGGCGCGTGCCTGTGCGCCGTGGTGCCTGCCTTCGCGTTCGCGCGTGGTGCGATGGGCGGCGGCGATCTCAAGTTGTTCGCCGCGCTCGGGGCGCTGCTCGGCTTCGACCTCGGCCTGCAGATCGAGCTTGCTGCACTGTGGCTCGCCACCCTTTGGGTGTGCGCGCGCTTCGCTTGGCAAGGCCAGCTCTTTCACCTGCTGCGCAGCGCGCTCGCGTTCTTCTGGCAGCGCTGCTCGCGACGCGCGTCACCGTCGCCCACGCCGGCAGTACTGCAGACCAAGCTACGCCTGGGCGCAGCCATCGGCGGCGCGACCTTGGCGGTGCTCGCGCTCGACAAACTCGCCTGGCTGCGGCCATGAGCCCGCGCACACAAGTAGCCCGCTGCGAAGCAGGCACCGTGACCGTGGAGCTACTGATTGCCTTCCCACCCGTGTTCCTGCTCTTCCTCGGCGCGTTGCAGCTTGCGCTGATGTATGCGGCCGATCTGGTCGTGCATCACGCGGCGTGGGCTGCCGCGCGCTCGGCCGTCGTGGTGCTCGACGACGACCCCAAACGCTACGCGAACGAAGCTCCCCGCTGCATCACCGAAAGCGGCGGCGACTCGAGCGTGGTGAGCGGACTCACGACGACGCTGGGCAGCTACTTCCCGGCCGGCGCCTCCGGCGGCTCCTCGTCCGCCGCCGACAGCGGCAGCACACACTCGGGACGGCGACTGGCTGCCATCCAACACGCCGCGCTGCTCCCGCTGTCGGCGCTCTCCTCGGACCCGTTTCCGCTCTCGCTGCTGTCCACGTCCTCCGTCGCTGCGGTCACCTTCCCGGCAAGTCCTGGAGCCGACGAGCTGCAGACCAAACAAGTCGCGCTCGGCAACGAGCTCACCGTGCGCGTGACCTACCTCTTCACCTGCGCCATTCCCGTCGTCTCCGCACTGCTCTGCGACTCGCTCATCCAGCGCCGCATAAGCCAGCTGACGGCAAAGCTCGGCTTCGGCAAGCCGGATCGCAGCTTCGAGCAAGGCCAGAAAGAGCTCGCGCACGCACCCTTTGCACTCGGCCAAGCGCTGCTCTGGGCCAAGGGCACGCGCGTTCGCATGCTGCGAGCCGAGGCGACGCTGCCAACCCAGTGGTTGCCTTACCCGATCCCGGCGGACAACCCATGCAACTGAGCGACGCAAGCGCCGATGGCTCTGTGTTCACCAGCGCTCCGTTCTCACCGTTTCGAAGCCACATGCGACTCATCCTCAAAGACCAACGTGGTGCCATCGCAGTGCTCGCGCTGCTCATGACGGTGTGCCTCGTGGGTGCGCTCTACTACGTCGTAGGCATCGGCCAAGCGGTGCTGCTGCGCGAACGCCTGCAAGACGCGGCCGACGCAGGCGCCTACTCTTCGGCGGCCATCCTGGCGCGCGGCATGAATTTGCTCGCGCTCATCAACCTGATCATGAGCGCGCTCTTGGCGGTGCTGGTGGCGCTGAAGCTCGTGCAGACGGTGTGCATGGTGGCGGGTCCGATTCTGGCAGCTGTCGGGTTCTGGTGTCCGCCCTGTGCTGCCGCGGCGCCTCTGGTCATCAGCGCGGGCCAGAACGCAGGCAATGCCGCCGAGCAGCTGAAGCAGGAAATCATGCCCATGCTCAAAGTGCTGCACCTGGCGGCGCGCGGAGTCCGGCAGATCGTTCCGATCATCGCGCAGGTCGAGGTGGTGGACACGGTGCTCTCACACTACAAGCCGCCGGCTGCGTTCGGTTTCGCGCTGCCGGCACGCCTCACCCTACCGACCAAGGACGACGACTTCTCGGTGCTGTGTACGCACGCGGCGAGCTTCGTCGGAGACATGGTGATGCTGCCGTTCAAGTCCGTTCCGGGCGTGGGTGGAGCAGGCCCGGTGCACGACTTGGTGTCGGGCGCCCTCGAGGGCCTCGCCAAAGCTGCGCCCGGATGGTTCTGCGGCGAGGCTGGGGCAAAGCCACCAGAATACGAGGTGAAGTACTGGCAGCACCTGCCGGTGCTCGCCGAGCGGCAGGCCTGCATCGACGCCAAAGGCAGCAAGGACGAGGTCTCCAAGTTGTGTGCGCAGGCCGACGAAGCAGAGCGGCGCTCTTTCCCGGACCGTGATGACGGCGACTGCAGCGGCTCGCCCTGCGATCCCGCGACCTACCACGCCCGCGTCGTGCAAGCGCGCAGCGCGTGCGATCCGAACCTGGATGGAGCGCTCGTCGACTACGGCTGGCAAGAACGCACGGTCACGCGTCACTACCAGCGAGTGAACGGCGTGTTTCAGCTGACCACTGAAGAACCCACGCCCGCGAGGCTCGTGATCCCCACCGGCTCGGACCCCACGCAGGCTCGCTACGGAGAACGCGGCGAAACGCAACTGCCCTGTCCGCGCACCGAAGGCCGCGTCGAGTGGAACGAGCACGAGCACACGGACGACGCACCGGACAAGCTGCTTCCCGTCTGCAGCGAGCTGCTCGACAGCCACTACGATGATCTACACACCCAGGCGCAGCGTACCGACACCGTGCGCGAGGTACTGCAAGTGCTGCACTGCGACAAGCACGTGACGAAGAAGCAGTCGGTCGACGGTTTCAAGAACAACCGCGTCGCAGACACGGGCGGCGAAGACGCACAGCAGGACTCGAAGACCGAACACTCACCACAAGCCCCGGAAGATGGTGTGCAGCTCGAAGACGACAACTTTCAGGCACGGGTCGTCGTGCTGGGAGGCGCGGCCAGTGGTCTGCCAGCCAAGGTGCTCGCAGCCACCAGTTGGGGCCGCGACACCACGAGCAGCACGGCAGCAGCGATGCGCGAGCTGGGTCGCATTCAGGTTGCCGAGGCGGAACTCTACTTCGACGATCCGCAAGCACCCGACATCTCCGCGGAGTGGCTGTGGAACTTGAGCTGGCGCGCGCGCCTGCGGCACTTCCACTTGGCGGCGAACGCGACCGACAACGCTGGCGCCGGCGCTGACGGGCAGGACTCGGCGCCGGACGGGCTCAGTGCACCGACCGATCTGCTGGGCGCGTGCAATCGCGTCGCCGGCGGCACCGATGCCAGCAGCTGCAGCGGTCTGGCGGACCAACTGAACACGCTCGGCGACCTAATTGCTCATTGAGAGACCATGCGACCCCAACCCAAATCAACCGCTCGTTCAAGAATATACAGACCGCGTGGTGCACGTGCCACGCACGGCACGGCCAGCGTCGAGGCAGTCATCGCGTTGCCGCTGTTGATCCTATTGCTCATCGGCATCAGCTACGTTCACCACCTGTACGCCGCCAAACAGCAGACCCTGCTTGCGGCTCGCAAGGCCGCGTGGACCCAAGCCATCAGCGGCTGCACGAGCGGACCGAGCGCGACCACGGGCAGCACCGGCACACCGGGTGGCGCCATTCCGAGCTACGTCGCCCAACATGGCGCGCACAGCGACGACAACAGTCTCGCGAAGATTCCCGTGGTGGGCGAGGCCTTGTCGAATCTCATCCTGCCGGGCACTTCAAGCGTGGCCAGCGCAAGCGTGCAACGCCCAACGCAGCTCGATGGTGGCGTGGACACCCTCTCCACCGAAAGCTACGTCGGCTGCAACGAACCTCATCGCGACGCGCACAAAGACGCGCTCGGCGTGTTTACCGACCTGGTGTCGAGCAAGCTCGACCCGTAACGAGGCACACAGATGCTCAGCTCCTGGCACTCCAAGCTCGCCCGCCTCGCTCGACTGTCGGCGTTCGCGCTCACCGTACAAATCATCGGATTGTGCTGGCTGGGACACAGCGTGCACGCACGGGCGAACGCCTCACTCGAACGCATCGGCGAACAGGCATTGCACTACGCCCGGGCGTTCCATCGCGCACCGACACACACGCTGAGCGTGAACGGCCTCGCATTCGAGCTGTCCGTCGGCTCCAGCCACGACCCCGTGGGCAGCGTGCTGGCTGCATACCGAGCGCAGTGCCGACAATGGAACGCGGCGCTGCCATCGATGCCGCACGCGAATGCGGCAGACCTGGCCCTGCAGGCCGAGACCCGCGAGCGTGGCTATGTGGCTTGCCTCGATCCCGGGGCAAGCCTCGGCCCACTCGCCTGGGCGCAGCGCGTGAGTACCTTCGCACAAGACCTTGACCTCAGTCGCTTTGGGGCCGTGCTGTACGTGGTCGCCGAGCGCGCCGGCGAAACCACGACGTACGTGGCCATGAAGTCAGTTGGACCGATGCTGCTCACGGCGGCGTTTCCGACCTCGGGCGATGCGCCCGGTGTCGACCCAGCTAACGCGCCGCGTCCAGCGCATGCTCGCCGCGTGCTGTCGGGGTGGCAGCGCGACGCCTCGCCCCTGTTCAACGTCTACGAAGCACGCGCTGTCTCGTCCGCGCAGCTGCTGGCACGCTACCGCACGCAGCTCGAAGCAGCCGGTTACCACGTGGCAAACGTAGTAACTCGAGCGCAGTCGTCTGCCACGGCCTCACTCGCCGCCACCCGCGGATCAGTCGTGCTCCTGGCCACGGCGTCGCAGGGCGACGGCGACCGCGCTCTCCTCTCGGTTACGCCGCTGCGCTAGATGACCGAGCGCGGCGCCCGGAACGAGCGAGGCGCCGTTCCCGAATCGCGCTCGGTCATTTAGCAACTGCCTGGCGACGCGACCGATGCGCTGCACGTAGAGCATGGCACCGCACCAGCTGCTCGTGCGAATGCCAGCGCTCTGCGGAAGGCGGATACCCGAGTGGAGAAGAAAGCGCTCAGCGTCGCGCTCGCAGCAGCAGTCGTCGGCTTCGGCCTCTTGCAGCTGTACATGCACCACTTCGAGGCGGAGGCCACTGGCGGCGAGAAGCTCTCGGTTCTGGTCGTCACGCGGGACCTGCAAGCTGGCGACACCCTCGACCGCGCCTCGCTCGCGTCGCGAGGGCTGCCGCAGGCCTACGTGGAATCCCGCCACATTCGCGTCGCCGACCTCGACCGTGTGCTCGGCCAACGGCTGGCGGCGCCCGCCAAGGCCGATGAAGCACTGCTGTGGACCGACCTCGAGAGTCTGGCAACGCCCGTGCGCACGCTGTCCACGCTCGTGCAGGAAGGCATGCGCGCGGTCAGCTTGCACCTCTCACGAGGCTCGCTCGGCAACATGCTGCGACCGGGGGACCGAGTCGATGTCCTATGGATCGCCAACGCCGGCAACAATCAGCAGCCGGCCGCAGCACCACGCACCCTGCTCGAGAACGTGCTCGTGCTGGCCATCGGCGCGCAGCTGACGTCCGCGAATGACGCAACAGCAGCCGCACGCAGCGGCGACGCGTCGCAAGTCACGCTCAGCGTCACGAGCGACCAAGGCAGCGCCATTGCCCTGGCCGAGACCCAAGGCTCGCTGCGTCTGCTCTTGCGCAACCCGGACGACATCAGCACCAGCACGGCGGCGGCACGGTGAAACGCATGACACCCACAACCTCGCTCGGACAGCTCAGGCTTGCAGCGTTCTTCGTGGCGCTGGTGGTCACGCATGCCGCACCGGCCTTCGCCTCGCAAGAGAAGATCGACATCAGCCTGAGCGTCGGCGAGCAACGCGTTGTCAGCGCTGCGGGCGTCAGCAGCTACTCCGAAGGCACCTCCGGGGTGTTCGACGTGCGCCTGACCAGAGATGCCGCGAGCTTCGTCATCGCCGGACAACGCGCCGGCGTCTCCACGCTGCTGCTCATCATGGACGACGGGCGCGAGCTGTTGTACCGCATCACCGTCAGCGCAGGCCCCGCGCTGAGCGACGGTTCCGCCAAGCTCGACAGCGTCAGCGCACGCGACAACATCCGTCTCGACTTCTACTTCGTCCAGCTCAGCCGCGACTACAACCACCACGTGGGCATCGCCTGGCCTGCGTCGTTCGGTGGTGGCAGCCTCGGTGCCAGCTTCGATCTCGCGACTGCTTCGTTCACCGACGCAACCGCCGTGATCTCCAATCAGGCACTGCCGCGTCTCGACCTCGCGCAGTCGCGCGGCTGGGCCAAGCTGATGCGACAAGCGGCCGTCGTCACCGAGAACGGCACGCAAGCCAAGTTCAGCGGTGGTGGCGAGCTCAACGTCGCCATCACTGGCGGTCTCTCCAACACGCTGCGACAGATCAGCTTCGGTTCGCAGATCGAGGTGCTGCCTCGCTACGATCGCGAGTCGGGTCGCATCGAGCTGGAGATCCACGCCGATGTCTCCGACCTCGCCGCTGACCACGGCACCGGAGTGCCCGGCAGAGTCACCTCCACCCTCACATCCGTCGTGAACGTGGAGCTCGGGCAGTCGGTGATCTTGGCAGGCCTGCAAGCACGCTCCGAATCGAGCGACAAGACCGGCCTGCCCTGGCTCAGTCAGATCCCGATCCTGGGCGCGCTCTTCGGCACCAGCAGTAACAAGAGCGAAGACACCCAAAACCTGGTGGTCATCATCCCGACGGTGGTGGACGTGGTGTCGAGCCAAGCGCGCGAGCAACTGCGCGAGGGGCTCGAAGCGTTCGAAGCCTACAGCGGCAACCTGGAGCAGTCGAAGCTTGGAGAGCGCTTCATGCAACCAGGCCACAGCGCGCCGACCAGCGCCGGAGTCAACCCATGATGCTCGGAGCGCTCGTCGTGGAGCATCCCGACGGTCGGCAAACCACGCGCACGCTGTCGCCTGGTGCGTCATGCTGGATCGGGCGTGACCCGAGCTGCGAGATCGTGTTGCCGGCAAGCTCGGTCTCGCGCCGACACGTGTGCGTGGAGCCGGTCGGCGAACGGCTGCGCATTCGCGATGACTCCGCCAACGGGACGCTGATCGACGCCCAGGCCCTGGTGCGACAGACACGCCTGGTGGACTGGACTTCGGTGCTCGGTGTCGGCCCGTATCGGATCGAGCTGCGTCGCGCGCAGCCAGCCGAGGTGCCTGCGCCTCGATCCGCGCACGAGCGCATCTCGAACCTGCCCCAGGCTCCTGATGCCATGGTCTCGCTACAGACACGCAAGCGCATTCGTGACCAGCTACTGGATCACCTCGACCTCGCCGAGCTCGATCGCAGCGCAATGCACGATGCGACGCTGCGCCCGAAGGTTCGCTCTGCGCTAGAGATGATCTGCCGCGAGCTTGGCGCGCTGGTACCGCCCTGCGCGCGCGACGCGCTCATCAACGAGCTGTGCGACGAAGCGCTGGGCCTCGGTCCCCTCGAACGGCTGCTCGCAGACGAGAGCGTAAACGAGATCATGGTGGTCGACCCGAGCCACATCTTCGCGGAGCGCAACGGCCGCATCGAACGCACCACTGCGTGTTTCACCGACGAGGACTCCGTGCGTGCGGTAGTCGAACGCATCGTCACGCCGCTGGGGCGGCGCATCGACGAATCCAACCCGCTCGTGGACGCGCGTCTCAAGGACGGCTCGCGCGTGAACGCCGTCATCAGGCCACTGGCCAACAAGGGTCCGTGCATCACCATACGCAAGTTCGCCGCCAAGCCCATCGGTTTCGAGCGCCTGCTCGAGCTGGGCTCACTCGACGCCCGCATGCTGCGCTTTCTGCAACGCGCAGTTAAGTGCCGTCGCAACATCATCGTCTCCGGCGGCACCGGCAGCGGCAAGACCACGCTGCTCAACGTGCTCTCGAGTGCCATCGCCGAGCACGAGCGCATCGTCACCATCGAAGACGCCGCCGAGCTGCGCCTGCAGCAAGCACACGTGGTGTCGCTCGAGTCGCGACCGAGCAATCTCGAAGGACGCGGTGAGATCACCATCCGCGATCTCGTGCGCAACGCCCTGCGAATGCGGCCGGACCGGATCATCGTCGGCGAGTGCCGCGGCGGGGAGGCCATCGACATGCTGCAGGCGATGAACACCGGACACGAAGGCTCGATGACCAGCCTGCATGCCAATAGCCCCACCGAAAGCATCGCGCGGCTTGAGACGCTGTGTTTGATGTCCGGCCTCGATCTGCCGTTGCGAGCAGTGCGTGCGCAGATCGCCTCGAGCGTTCACCTGATCGTGCAACAGACACGGTTCGAAGACGGCAGCCGGCGCATCAGCCACATCACCGAAACCCGCGGCGTCAACGACGCAGGCGAGCTGGAGCTGACCGACATCTTCCGCTTCGAACGCAACGCACGCGGCAACGCAGGCGCCGCGGCGGGCGAGTTTCGCGCCACTGGCTACCTCCCGGGCTGCCTTGGGCTGTTCCTGGAGCGCGGCTTGGTCACCGACGGAGTGTACCTATGAGCTTGCTGGCTTGGTTGCCGCTGTTGGCGGCAGCGTTGATCGCGACGGGCGTGAGCTACGCGCTCAGCTGTGTGTGGTTTCGCCCGGGTGCAGTACCGCGACTGCCCGAGTACGCGGCTCGACTGGACCGCGACCTGCGCTTCCTGCGGCGCCGCGAACCGGCAATGCTGGTGGCGGGCGCCCAGATCACCGCGTGCGCACTGCTCGGTTGCACCGCCTTGCTGTGTGCGAGCGTCGGGCTGCTCGTGCTCGCGCTCGTGGTCGCCTGGATGCCCGGACACTGGCTCGAGCGCCAGCGCGCGCTTCGTATCACGCGCCTGGAAGAACAGATCGACAGTTGGTTGCTAGCACTAGCGAACGCGCTGCGCGCCACGCCCTCGCTCGGTGACGCGTTGGCGTCGACGGTCTCGCTGGTTCCGGCACCACTGTGTGTGGAGCTGGAGCTCGCGCTCAAAGAGTATCAAGTCGGCGTAGCGCTCGATGAAGCGCTGCTGCGGATCGGCACTCGGGTGGGCAGCCGCACGCTGAGCGCGGCACTGCTCACGCTCCGCATCGCACGCTCCGCGGGCGGCAACCTGAGCGCGTGCCTGGAGCGCTCCGCTGCAGCCCTGCGCGAGATGACACGCCTCGAAGGCGTAGTGCGCACCAAGACCGCCGAAGGCAAGGCGCAGGCCTTCGTGATCTCAGTGCTGCCACTGCCTCTGTTCGCGTTACTCAACTGGATCGACAGCGCGTTTCTCGCGCCACTACCAACCTGCACCACCGGACAACTGATCCTCGCGATCGCCGCCACGCTGTGGGGCGCAGCCGTGCTACTCGCGCGGCGCTTCGCCCACGTCGACATCTAGGGAGCCCAAATGACCACCGGAACCTTGCGCCTCACCGCTGCGGGATTGTTCGCCCTGGCGCTCTTCTTCTTCGTCGTGGCGGCTGCGCAGAGCCCCACCGCCGCGGCGCGCTCGCTCGGGCATCGCGGACTGCAACGGCAGCAGGCTCGCGCGCGCAGCCTGGGCTTTCGGCTGTTCGATGCACCGGTGCGTTGGCTCGCCCAGCACATGGCGCGCCTGCCGATCGCGCAGACGCGTGCGCGCCTCACCCTGCACCTGCAGCGCTCGGGCGACTACATGGGACTGGACGCCGACGAGTTGCTGGCGCTGATCGCGCTCGGTGCCGTGCTCGGGGCGGTCATGGGCTTCGAAGTCGGGGGCGTGCTCGGCTGGGGTGCCTTCGGCGTGCTGCCCGGCGTCGTGCTCGGCGGCTGGTCACCGTACCTGCGCGTCACCGACAACGCGCGCCGACGCGACCGCGCGCTGGACCACGCCTTGCCGCCCGCCATCGACCTGCTCTCGCTGTGCATGAGCGCGGGCCTCGATTTCAACGGCGGTCTGCAGCTGTTGGCGCGCGAAACCCAGCTGCGCGACTCGACGCTGCAGGCCGAGCTGCAGCGCATCCTGCAGGGCCTGCAGACTGGCCAGACTCGACGCCAGGCGCTGCTCGAGCTGGCGGCTCGAAGCTCGGCAACTTCGGTGCACGAGCTCGTGCGTGCCGTGGTGCAAGCCGACGAAAAGGGCACGCCGCTGGCAACGGTGCTGGAGATTCAGGCGCAGATGTTGCGCATGCGACGCAGTGTGCTGGCCGAGGAAGCCGCTGCCCGCGCGGCCGTGCTGCTCGTGCTGCCCTTGCTTTTGCTCATGGGCTGCATCCTGATCGTGATGCTCGGTCCGTTCATCGTGAAGGGCATCGGACTGTGAGCCGGCAGCGAACGAAGTGGTGGTCGGCCGCAACAATCGATTCGCCACGCCGATGGAGGGAGTGTGAAGACGAGATCATGTCACTGCGTGCAAAGACGCGCCGGCGCGGTCGCCAACGCCATCTGCCTGCTGGCGTGGTGCGCGCAAGCCTGCAGCGCGTCGAGCGCACAGCGTGCGCAGACCAGTCATCCGCCTGCGCCCACCCTGCGCGCCGGGACCGAAGCGTGCAGCCCCACGCTCTCACCGCTGCGGCGAGCCCAAGAGACCGAAGCGCGCGCCACTGCCCGAATGCAGAGCTTTGCATTCTCTGCGAGCGACGGTGTCGTGGCGCTCGATCTGCTTGCCGAATCACAGCTTTGTTACCGCGCGTGTGGGCACCAGGCGGACGCCGAACGCGTTCAGCAACGGCAAGCGCGCTGGCAGCGCAAGCTGGACACGGACTACCAGGGCCATCAGGTGCGGCTGGCGCACGCCTTGCGCACTCAGCGCACGCCCGATGCAGTGGCCGAGAGCCGCGCGTTGCTGGCTCTGCTCGGCTCACACGACGGCGCCTATACGGCATGGCTTCGGCACGTCGAGAAGGGCGAGCCATGAGCCGCCGAGACCCGCATCCAGCGAAATTGCACGCAGCGACACTGTGCTGCGTGCTCGCAGCCGTCAGCTGCGCGGCGAACCCACCCCGGCCCACCGCCAAACCGGCAGAGCCCAGCGTGGCGATACGCTACCTGCAAAGCGGCGACTACTACGCGCAGCGCGGCGACCTGCTGCGCGCGGAGCAGTACTTCGCGAGCGCGGTGAACGCTGGCTATCCCGAGAGGAGCGCGCTGCCCAAGCTCGTGCGGGTTTGCCTTGCTGGCGGCAGGGTGCGGGCCGCGCTCGGCCACGTGGAGGCTCACCTGGCGCACGACCCAGCTGACACAGCGGCACACTATCTCGCTGCGTCGTTGCAACTTGCGTTGGGCCGGCCCGCGCTTGCGCGTGAAGAGCTGCGGACAGTCCTGAGCGCGCAACCACGCCACGCCGGCGCACACTACTTGCTCGCGACCCTCAGCCACGACTGGCTTCGCGATCCGCGAGCGGCGGTTGCCGAGCTGCAGCTCTACCTGAAGCTCGCACCAGCTGGCCCTCACGCCGCGCAAGCCCATGCCTGGTTGGCGAGCCTGCGCTTAGCGCACCGGCACCGACCTTGGAGGCAGCCATGATGATTGCGCATGAGATTCACGAGCAGATGTTGCACGCGCTGCTGGGGCCCATTGCCGAGCTGCTGGCCGATGCGAGCGTCAGCGAGATCATGCTCAACGGCCCGGGCGAGGTGTACTGCGAGCGGGCCGGCCGGCTGATCCTCACCGAGCTGTGCTTCTCGAGTGACGAGGCGCTGTTGGCTGCCCTGCGCAACATCGCGCAATTCGTGGGCAGACCCATCGACCACGAGCATCCCATTCTGGAGGGCCGCTTGCCCGACGGCTCGCGCGTGCAGGCCGTGATCCCACCGGCCGCACCGAGCGGTCCGCTGGTCAGCATCCGCCGCTTCTCGAAGAGTGCGATGACCATCGAGCGTCTTGTGCAGCTCGGCGCGTTGAGCGGCAGCAGCGCCCGCAACCTCCAGGAGGCCGTGGTGAGCAAGCGCAATGTGATCGTGTCGGGTGGCACGGGTTCGGGTAAGACCTCACTGCTCAACGCATTGTCGTCGTTCATCCCGGACGACGAGCGCGTCGTGGTGATCGAAGACTCCCGCGAGCTGCAGCTGCAGCGCGCGCACGTCGTTCACCTCGAAGCCCAACCCGGTGACGCCAAGGGCCGCGGACGCATCGACATCCGCGAGCTGTTTCGGGCCAGCCTGCGCATGCGTCCTGATCGCATCGTGCTCGGCGAGATCCGCGGCGCCGAAGCGCTGGAGCTGATTGCAGCGATGACCTCAGGACACGGCGGCTGCTTGGCGACCCTGCACGCAAGCCATCCGCACGATGCGCTTGCGCGCCTGGAAACGATGGCGAGCATGAGTGACGTGCGCATGCCTCTGCACGCGCTACGCGAGCAGATCGCGTCGGGTGTGGATGTCGTGGTGCAAGTGGAACGCCAGCGCTCTGGACAACGCAAGGTCACCCAACTCGCCAGCGTCGCCGGCTTGAACGACGACGGCAGCTACCGCTGGCAGGAGCTGTCGACATGAGCGCGCCGACGAAGCGTTCCGAGAGCAGACCGACGCGCATGCAGGCCATACGCCGACAAGGCACTGTGCGGCCCTCGCCCTGCGATCCCGAGCTCACGACACACTGTCCCGCCGAGTTGCTGGCGGGCTTGCTGGCGACCGAGCGCGCGCAACCGAGCTGCGCGACGACCGCGGCCTATGAGCAGACACGTCTCGATCTCGATCTGGCCGCGCGCGTCGCCGTCGACGCGTTTCGCGTGCAGGCCACGCCGCGACCACTGCGACCCTCACGGCAAATACAGCGCCCCGCCGTGTCGGCGTCCAAGCACGCGCTGCCGCTCGCCGACGCACCAACCGTCGTCACCGCGAAGGGCGCGCGAGCACCACGTGCACCAGCGACCGCTACCGCGCTTCGCGGCAAACCGAGGAGGAAGACCAAGCTCGTCACTGTAGTCGTACTCGGCGCCGCAGCCTGCTCGCTCGCAATCTTGGGCTGCATCATGTGGACCTTCTTGCCGCACACAGGTGCACCGCGAGGCGCTGCTGTGACACCAACGACCACGCCCACGGCCAATCGAACGCGGGTCGTGGCAGCTGGAACTGCCGACGCAGCCGCGCAGGCCGCACCGCCTCGTGCGCCTGCGTACCCCCCACCCTTGACCGCGGGTCCGTCGCTGCCGCCGGCCGCCGCGACCACGCAGCCGCCCACACCCGCCCAAGCGGCGGACAGCTTGGCGCATGGCGATCTCGCGCAGGCCGCGCGCGCCTACCAAGCCCTCGCACGCACTCGGCAGGCAAATCTCGTCTTCGGTTTCATCGCTCGGGCCCTGCAACGCAGAGTTGCGGCCCAGTGCGCCCAGCGCACGGCGGTGGGAGGCGAACCATGCGACGCAAGCTGACCGGCACATCAGGCATTCGAGTGATCCGGCTCTGCGCCCGCGTCGTGCTGTGGACCTGCGTATCGGCCTGCGGCGACGAGCCGGCAGCGGTACAGCACTTGAGCATCACGCTGCACGCGGCCACTCCCAAGGCCGCGCCCGTGGCGGGCACGCGCTTCTTCGCCAACGGTACGCAGCTCGGCATCACCGACGAGTCCGGTCTGCTCACCAGGGGGCTGGTCGCGCGCGAAGGCGACGTGATCGCGATCACGACCAACTGCCCGGCTGGCTACCGCGGACCAGCAACCCCGCGCAGCCTGCACGTGCATCGCTACGCGAGCCGCTCGGCACAGCCCAGCCAGGTGCTCGGGCTCACTGCAGTGTGCGAGCCGGAGGAGCGCAACGCAGCCTTGGTCGTGCGTGCGCGCCGTGGCGCGGCCCCACTCTCGCTCGCCATCCGTGTCGACGACGAGCTACTCGGGCAGACCGACAGCGACGGCCTCAGCCACATGCTGCTCGCGGTGCGGCCGCACCGCAGCGTGCGTGTGGCGCTCGACACCTCGCAGGCGCCACAACTTCGCCCACGCGACCCCGTACGCACGTTTCAGATCGACGACGACCAGGACGTACTGGTCTTCGACCAAGTCTTCAGCGACGCGCCACGCACCCGACGAACAGAACCAAAGCGTGCGGCGCGCCCGCACACGCCCTACCGCATCCGTTGAGCTGCGGCGGGCGCGGCGGGCGCGGCGGGCGCTACACGAGCGGCAAGCCTTCAGAACGCGAAGTGCGCGTCCTGCAGATCCATCACGTTCGCGCTGCCCGAGCCCATGGTCTGCACCAGCGTGCGCGTGCGCGGCAAGAGACGGTCATAGAAGAACTTCGCGGTGTAGATCTTCGCCTGGTAGAAGTCGGCGTCCGGCGCGCCCGCTTTGATCTTGGCGAGAGAAACCGCCGCCATGCGCGCGAACAGGAACGCGTAGGTGACGTAGCCCGAGTAGCTCAAGAAGTCGTACGACGCCGCGCCGGCTTCGTCCGGGTTCTTGATGGCGCGCTGCAAGATGTCACCCACGAGCGTGTGCCACTCGCTGCTGTGCGCCTTGAGCGCGTCGACGAAGCTCTTGAGCTCGGGCGAGCTCTCGTGTTGCGCGCAGAACGCGTCGATCTGGTTGGTGAACACGCGCAGGGTGGCACCGCCATTGGCGAGCACCTTGCGCCCGAGCAGGTCGAGCGACTGGATGCCGTTGGCACCCTCGTACTGCTGCAAGATGCGACCGTCGCGCACCAGCTGCTCCATGCCGTGCTCGCGGATGAAGCCGTGACCGCCGAGCACCTGCATGCCGAGGTTGGTCGACTCGAAGCCCGTGTCGGTCATGAACGCCTTGCAGATGGGCGTGAGCAGCTCGAGCATGGCTTCAGACTGCTTGGCGACCTCGGTGCCGGCGTGGCGCATGGTCATGTCGGCGTGCGTGCCGAGGTAATACGCCAGCGCGCGCGAACCCTCGGCGAAGGCCTTCTGCGTCATCAGCATGCGGCGCACGTCGGGGTGCACGATGATCGGATCGGCCGGCTTGTCGGGTGCCTTGGGCCCCGTGAGCGAACGCATCTGCAGCCGATCGCGCGCGTAGGCGAGCGCGCCTTGGAACGAAGCGTCGCCTTGCGCCATGCCCTGCATGCCAGTGCCGATACGCGCGACGTTCATCATGGTGAACATGGCGCGCAGGCCTTTGTGCGGCTCGCCGATCAGGTAGCCCTTGGCGTCTTCGAACACCATCACGCAGGTGGCCGACGCCTTGATGCCCATCTTGTGCTCGATCGACGCGCACTTGACGTTGTTGCGCTCGCCCGTCTTGCCGCCACCAGCCGGCATGAGCTTGGGCACGATGAAGAGTGAGATGCCCTTGGTGCCAGCGGGCGCATCGGGCAGGCGCGCGAGCACCAGGTGCACGATGTTGTCCGCCATGTCGTGCTCGCCGGCCGAGATGAAGATCTTCTCGCCCGTGATGTTGAAGCTGCCGTCGCCCGCGGGCACGGCCTTGGTGCGCAAGAGGCCGAGATCGGTGCCGCAATGCGCTTCGGTCAAGCACATGGTGCCCGACCAGGTGCCCGCGATCATGTTCGGCAGGTAGGTCTGCTTCTGCTCCGACGTACCGTGCGCCTGGATGCAGGCGATGGCGCCGTTGGTCAGCCCCGGGTACATGCAGAAGGAATTGTTTGCAGCTGACAACAGCTCGGAGACGACCAACTGCAGCGACGGGGGCAAGCCCTGGCCGCCGTACTCCGGGTCGGCCGAGATGGCGCAAAACCCGGCGTCGCAGTACTGCTTGTAGGCTTCCTTGAAGCCCTTGGGCGTGCGCACACCTTCGGCAGACCAGTGGCAACTCTCTTCGTCGCCGCTGCGGTTGAGCGGCGCGATGACGGTCTCGATCAACTTGGCAGCTTCGCTCACCGTGGCATCGATGAGCTCGGCGTTGAGGTCGGTCGCACCCGGCAGTGTCGAGTAGTGCTTCTCGATGTCCAGGAGGTCGTACAGAACGAAGCGGATGTCGCGAAGGGGGGCTTTGTATTGCGGCATGGGTCTGACTCCGGGGCTCAGCGAAGAAAGGTTGGCGCGTGCGGGCTAGCACAATCCGAGAGCAATTTCACGGTGCCGAGGCTGCCAACGGGCTGCCAACACGGGCCACCCAGGGCCGGCGCTGAGCGTTGCGAGGGCGCCCGGGCAAAAGCCGGTTATGATCGCCGGCCGAACCCAAGTGGACCCGATCCGACCCCAGAGCAGCGGCGATGCCAACGCCGACCTACCCGCAAGCCGGGAGTCCGATGCGGCGGCCGGCGTTGCCGCGAGCCCGCCAGACCCCGGTTCCGCAGTGGGCGCAGCCGCCGCGCCTGCTGCGCCTGCCACTGCGAGTCAGCCGCTTGCCAGCGCACAGACCGCGCTCCATGCGCCCATCGCGGCCAATGGCGACTGGCTCGGCCGGGTGCTGGATGACCGCTACCGCATCACCGAACGCCTGGGCGAAGGCGGCATGGGCGCGGTGTTCGTGGCCGAGCACCTGAAGCTGCACAAGGCGGTCGCGCTCAAGGTCATCCGGCCGGAGCTGGCCGGCAACGGCGAGGTGGCGGCGCGCTTCGCACGCGAAGCCATGGCCACCGCCCAGTTCGAGCACCCGCACGTGGCGAGCGCGATCGACTACGGCACCTTACCCGAGGGCGGGGCGTACCTGGTGATGCAGCTGGTGCGTGGGCGCAGCCTGCGCGAGCTGCTCGAAGCACGCGGCTCGGTGCCGTGGCCCAAGGCCTGCGAGCTACTGGCCCAAGTCGCCGACGCGCTGTCGGCCGCGCGCGCTGCGGGCGTGGTGCACCGCGATCTCAAGCCCGATAACATCCTGGTCGAGACGCGTGAAGACGGCTCGGAGCTGGTGAAGATCCTCGACTTCGGCATCGCCCACGTCGCCCCGCACAAGACGCCCGCGCCCGAAGGCGCGATGCCCACGCGTGAGCTCACGCGTGTCGGCACCGTGATGGGCACGCCCGGCTACATGGCGCCAGAGCAAGCGGTCGGCGACCGTGTCGACCACCGCACCGATCTGTACGCGCTGGGCGTGGTGCTCTGGGAATGCATCACGGGCAAGTGCCTGTGGGACGGCCCGGACGTGACCACCATCATCGCGCGCCAAATGCGCGAAGAGGTGCCCTGGTTGCGCGCGACGCTGGCCGACCCGAGCTTGCCGCGCGAGCTCGACGCGCTCGTGCAACGCTTGTGCGCGCGCAACGCCGACCAGCGCCCGGACAACGCGGCCAACGTGCGCGACGAGCTGCGCGCGATGGCTGCGCGCCACGCCGAGCGCAACGTGTCGCTCGCGCGTGCCTCGCTGCACAGCCTGCAACGCGGCGCCATGCGCTGGTCGGCGTTGCCCGCGCGCGAGCGCGGCGTGGTCGTGGCCATCGGCGCAGTGCTGTGCCTGGGCGTGCTGGCGTTCGGCGCATCGCGCGACGGCAGCACATCCCACGGCGGCCTCTTGGGGCGCGCACTGTCATCGACGGCCGACGAACACGGCAAGGCCGAGGTCGCGATCGCCCAAGATCCGCCGATCCCGACCGAGCTGGAGCCCGACATCAAGCTCATGCTCGAAGCCAGCAAGGCCGCCGAACGCCGGCGCGCCGCCCAAAGCGTGCTGGCATTCAAAGACGTCGCACACCTGCCACAATACGTGGTCGCGATCGCCAAGCTCGAGAGCGCGCGCGGCTGCAAAGACCGCAAAGATGCGATCCGCGGCATCAGCGAGCTGGCCGACGCGCGCGCCCTTCCACCCCTGCAGCGGCTTTCGGCGCAAGGTCGCAGCGGCTGCGGATTCTTGGGCCTCGAAGACTGCTACGGCTGCGTGCGCGCCGATGTGCGCCGCGCGATCGACGCCATGCAGCCCAAGTCGGCCACCACCGACACGGCAGCGCCCCACTAGGGGCGCGCCCCGGAGCGCCATCCACACCCTTGTCGCGCGGCAGGCGTGCTAATCTGGCCCGGGAACATGTCCAAGAGCCGCCGCCCGACGCTCGAGCACAGTCCGGTCATCGCGCTGGTCGTCATTGGCGGGCCCGATGCGCTCGTGGAAGCCGTCAAGCACGTGACGGTCACGGCCACCAATGGCCGCGTCGTCACCAGCGACATCGCTGGAGCCGCGACCAAAGTTGCCCGCACGCGTCCATTCGCCATCGTGCTGAGCGAAGAGATCTACGCGTTCGATGCTGCCGAGTTCGACGCCCTGGCCCGCGACGTCCGCGCAGAGCTGATCGCGATACCGACCGACGACGTGCCCGTCAAACTGTTGCAGGAGCGCTTGCTGCCGCTGGTGGTCGACGCCTTCCGCCAGCACTTCCGCGACGGCTGACGGGGCACGACAGCCGTCCACTGATTTCGCGTACGCACCCGCCGCCCGCGCAAGCCGCCGCGCCCTGTGCTATGCCTGCGGCGCATTTTCGCGCCGAATTTCGAGGGACCCGTGACCGCACCGCAAGTCTCCATGGACGACATCGTCGCGCTCTGTAAGCGCCGTGGCTTCATCTTTCCCGCCAGCGAGATCTACCAGGGCATCAACGGCTTCTGGGACTTCGGACCGCTCGGTGTGGAGCTCAAGAACAACCTGCGCGATGCCTGGTGGAACGCCATGGTGCGCACGCCGCCGCTCGCGCCTGAAGGCCTCGCATCCTCGCCCGCAGGCGAGCCGCTCAGCATCGTCGGCGTGGACACGTCGATCATCCAGAACCCCAAGGTCTGGGAAGCGTCGGGTCACGTCGGCGGCTTCAACGACCCGATGGTCGACTGTCGCGAGACCAAGCAACGCTATCGTTACGATCACCTGTGGGTCGCGGTGCTCGAAGGCGCCGACGACGTGCCGATGTTCGCGTTCATGCAGGGCGAATCAGGCGCTGCAGAGAAGAAGCTCGAAAAGGTCGCGAAGAAGAAGAACGTCCCGTTCTCGGTCAAGAAGTTCCCGCTCACCGATCTGAAGACCCACGACTTCTCGCGCGTGGTCGGCCCTGACAGCGACAAAGCCGGCACGCTCACCGAGCCGCGTCAGTTCAACCTGATGTTCAAGACCTACGTCGGCGCGGTGCAGAGCGAAGACTCCGCCGCGTACCTGCGCCCCGAGACCGCGCAAGGCATCTTCCTCAACTTCAAGAACGTGGTCGACACCACGCGCGTGAAGGTGCCCTTCGGCATCGCGCAGATCGGCAAGGCCTTCCGCAACGAGGTCACGCCGCGCAACTACATCTTCCGCTCGCGCGAGTTCGAGCAGATGGAGATGGAGTGGTTCTGTCATCCGACCGAAGCGCCCGCCTGGCACGAGTTCTGGTGCGCCGAGCGCACGCGCTTCTGGAAAGACCTCGGCCTCACCGGCGACAACCTCAACCTACGCAAGCACGAGCAGGACGAGCTGGCGCACTACGCGAAGGAAGGCGTCGGCACCTTCGACATCGAGTACCGCTTCCCGTTCAGCGCGCCCGGTTACGGCGAGCTCGAAGGCGTGGCGCATCGCGTCGACTTCGACCTGCGGCAACACGAGAAGCACTCCGGCGTGAAGCTCAGCTACTTCGATCAGGAAAAGAACGAGCGCTACCTGCCACACGTGATCGAGCCTGCAGCCGGCCTGTCACGCGGCGTGCTCGCGTTGATCTGCGAGGCCTACACGCCCGACCCCAATCGCCCGAGCCAGGTGTACATGAAGTTCCACCCGCGCATCGCGCCAACCAAGGCCGCCATCTTCCCGCTCGTGCAGAAAGAAGGCATGCCCGAAATCGCCGAGAAGCTCTTCCGCGACCTGCGCAAGAAGCACGTCGTGCAGTACGACGCCAAGCAAGCCATCGGCAAGCGCTACGCGCGCATGGACGAAGCCGGCACGCCCTACTGCATCACCATCGACGGCGACACACTCAGCGGGCAGACAGTCACCATCCGCGACCGCGACACACTCTCGCAAGAGCGCGTGGCGCTCGACAAAGTCGCGGCGTTCCTCGACGAGAAGATCGGCGCCTGAAGAGACTGGAGGGCTGCGATCCACCACAGCCGCGAGCGCAGCCACACGCCGCGCTCGTCAGCACAGGTGCTCGCCCGAGCGCCTGTCCCCACTCAGCGGCGTGCCCGGCGCGCGCGCACGGCCGTCGCCAGCTCGTCGAAGAGCGGTAGCGTGCGCTCCCAACCCATGCAGGCATCGGTGATGCTCTGACCGAACACCAGCGGCGTACCCTTGTCGTGGTCTTGTCGGCCATCCACCAGGAAGCTCTCGAGCATGATGCCGAAGATGTCACGGCTGCCGCCCGCCACCTGCGCTGCGATGTCGCGCATCACGTCGGGCTGACGCTCGTGGCTCTTGCCGCTGTTGGCGTGACTGCAGTCGACCATCACCCGCGGTGGGAGGTTCTCCTTCTTCAGCTTGGCTGCGACCTCCGCGACCTGGGCCGCCGAGTAGTTCGGTCCCTGCGCGCCGCCGCGTAAAATCACGTGGCACTCCGGATTGCCCGCAGTCGCGACGATCGCCGCCACGCCCTGCTTGGTCACCGACAAGAAGCGATGCGGATGTGCACTCGAGCGCACCGCGTCGATCGCAATCTGAATCGTGCCGCCGGTGCCGTTCTTGAAGCCGACCGGCATGGACAAGCCCGAAGCCAGCTCGCGGTGCACCTGGCTCTCCACGGTGCGCGCGCCGATCGCGCCCCACGACACGAGGTCGGCAATGAACTGCGGAGTGATCGGGTCGAGGAACTCGGTGCCTGCCGGCACGCCGAGCTCCGCGACGTTCAACAGAAAGCGCCGCGCCGTGCGCAAGCCGTCGTTGATGGCGTAGCTGTCGTCGAGGTGCGGATCGTTGATCAAACCCTTCCAGCCGACGATGGTGCGCGGCTTCTCGAAGTACACGCGCATCACGATGCAGAGATCGGCTGCGAAGGCGTCCGCGATCTGCCGCAAGCGCCGCGCATACTCCAGCCCTGCGGCAGGGTCGTGAATCGAGCACGGCCCGACCACCACCACCAAGCGGTCGTCCTCACCCTTCAGCACGGCCGCGGTCTGCCGACGTCCTTTGGCGATCACCTGGCAGGCCTGCTCGTGCGCGGGCAGCTCTTCCATCAAGATGGCGGGGGGCAGCAGCGGGCGCAGGCTCTTGATGCGGACGTCGTCGGTCGGATTGAGCATCGGTCTCCTCTTACAGCGGGCTGGCGGGGGGACTCTGCCACCGCCACCGGCACCTCGCCAGCGCGCCCGGGAGCCACGGGCCGCGTAATGCCGTTTTCCGGACGCGATGATTTTGTTATGCTTCCGGCGCCCTGTGCGTGCCTGGCAACCGGTGGGCGCAGCCCCGTTCATGGGTGTGGTGCTTGTTCGCAGTGGGCGTGCGGTGTCCGACTCAGTGGAGATGAGCCGATGAAGACCTGTCTAGTTCTGGCGATGTCGGGCGCGCTGGCGCTCGTGTTGGCGCCCGTGGGTGGCTGCGCAAGC
>JADGRE010000183.1 GCA_017881185.1 Pseudomonadota bacterium
TGCTTGTACGCGGCCGCGTGGAACACGAAGTCGGGCGCAGCCTCGCGCACCAAGCGCAGCATCTTGTCGGCGTCCTGCACGTTGCCGATCATCGTACGCAGCGGCAGCTTCGGATGCGCCGCGCGTAGCTCGTTCTCGAAGTCGTAGAGCCCGTTCTCCCACCAGTCCACTGCCACGAGCTCCGCGGGCCCGTACTCGGCGATCTGCCGACACAGCTCGGAGCCGATGGAACCCGCTGCACCCGTCACGAGCACGCGCTTGCCGCGCAAAAAAGGCCGCAGCACCTTCTGATCGGACTTGGCGATGGCGCGCCCGAGCAAGTCTTCCGGTCGCACCTCGCGCAGCGCCTCGAGGCGCACGCGGCCTTCGACGATCTCGAGCACGCGCGGCACGATGCGGAACGAAACGCGCGCGTCGCGGCACGCGGCCACGATGCGACGGATCACGCTGCCCTCGGCGGACGGAATGGCGATGTACACTTGATCGACGCGCTTGCTCTTGGCGACGTCGGCGAGCTGCTCGATGCGGCCGAGCACGGGCAGTCCCTGCACCTTGTCCGAACGCTTGGTGAAGCGATCGTCGAGGAAGCCCACGGCGATGGTGGCTCCACCTGCGCGCTTCACCGCGCGCGCCAGCTCGCGGCCCGCCGTGCCTGCGCCCACGATCAACACTCGTCTCTTGTCGCGGGCGGGCATGGGTCTGCGCGGTCCTCCGAAGCGCGCGGCGCTTCGCGCGGCAGAGGGTAGCACAGTGCGCGCCCGGGCTGAGCGGCCAAGCTTGTGGATTCCGGCCGAGGTGCTAGGGTCGAAAGCGCGTGTTCGAGTCTTTCGCCGCCAACGGCCGCCACGGGAAGCTTGGCTCGTGAGCAAGTCCGACGATCCGTTTCTCAAGCACGTCGTCACGTTGCTGGTCGGAAATGGGATCGCTCAGGCGATTCCGATCCTGGCGTCGCTGCTGCTGTCGCGGGTCTACGCACCCGCCGACATGGGCACGTACGCGCTGTACATGCTCTTGCCGACCAATTTCTCGGTGCTCGCCACCGGCCGCTATGACTTGGCCATCGTGCTGCCTAAGGACGACGAGGACGCGCTCAATCTCGTGGCGCTCGCGACGTTGATCTCGCTGGGGTTCGCCGCGCTCGCACTGATCGTCGTGGTCATGTTCCGCGGCTGGTTCTCGGACTGGCTGCACCAGCCTGCCGCGTTCGCCCTGTTGTTGCTCGTGCCGCCGTCGGTGTTCCTGACGGGCTCCGTGCAGAGCGCGTTCGCCTGGCTCAACCGCAAGCGGGCGTACCACTTCCTGTCGATCGCCAGGATCTCTCAGTCGATCGTGACGGTCTTCACCACGGTCGGGCTCGGGTACGTGGGTCTGCGGCTTGCCGGTCTGGTCATCGGCAGCCTCGCGGGACAGGTCGTCTCGGCCATCGCAGCTGTCATCTACTTCCACCTGAACCGCACCACGATGCCATGGCGTTCGGTCGGCTGGATCGGCATCAAACGCACTGCACGTGCGTACGAAGACTTTCCGAAGGTGAACTCGTTTCACGTGCTGCTCGACCTCGTGCAGAACAACGTGGTCACCATCGGCATCGGTCGTGACTTCGGCCAAGTGGCACTCGGCTATTACTCGTTCACCACCAAGGTGCTGAAGACGCCGCTCGGGCTGATCGGCTCGGCGGTCGGCCAGGTGTTCTACCAGCGGGCCAGCGAGACCGCGAACGAAGGTGGTGACCTGCGTGCGCTGATGCGCGGCGTAGTGAAGCAGCTGTCGGTGATCGCTGTGCCGATGTGTGTGGTGTTGCTGGCGGCAGGACCACCGCTCTTTGGCCTGGTGTTCGGCGCCAGCTGGCGGCCCGCAGGTACATACGCGCAGATCCTCGGGCCCTGGCTCGCGCTGAATTTCGTCGTGTCGCCGATCGCTGTCATCTACGTGATCAAGGGCAGGCAGAAGATGGCTCTGCTCTTAGGCGCGCTGGACTGCCTAGCAAAGTGCATCGCACTGGGGATCGGACTCCTGATGCACTCCGTGCTGGCTGGCCTCATCGGAATGTCGATCGCGGGCGTGGTGGTGCTTACTTGCGGGGCGTACTGGTGCTTCCACATCGCCGGAGGCCCGCAGCGATCCGAGCCGCTGGCGTCTACGGGCGCGTGAGCTGCGCGGGTGGGGCGCGGGCGGGACGGCTCCGGCGGACCAAGCACATCAGGGCTCAGTCCGCAGCGTTGAGTGGTTCTCGAATCGTGGCTCTGTTCAGCAACAGCTTCAGGACCGTGCCGAACCGATAAGGGATGTTCAGCGTTTCCTCGGCCACCTGGCGTGCCGTGGGGAAGCTATCGTTGCTGAAGATCCGGGCTGGCGGTGGATAGAGCGTGCTGGCGAAGACGCCGAGCTTCTGGAGTGCAACGTGCAAGCGGTCGCGCCTGTTGCCGAGCGCCAGGCAGTATCGCCACGTCGACGGATAGACTGAGCCCGAGACCGACGCCGGGAGCAGCCGCTTGTACGCAGCGCGGACGGTGACGTGCTTCGCGAGCTTCACGTACCGCCAGAGGAACACGCGCGCCAGATACCACGCAGGGTGCTCCACCGTTGCGTTGTTTATCCAAGTCGCAGGGATCTCGGGTCGCAGGTCAGGGTCGGCCAGCACTTCGCGGATCAGACTCGACTCTCGCAGCGGGTCGAATGCGTGGGCGTGCACCGCGTAGCGGACACCGTCTCGGATGAAAGCGTAGCCGCCGAAGCCCAGCTCCACGACCTTGCCTCCCCCGGTGCTGAAGAGCACGACATCCGCGTGGGTGCGTTGCCAGGACACACGCAAGTCGGGGAAACACAGGCATCGATCATCGATGATGAGGAGTGTCGGATCCAGCGCCTTGAGCTCGCTGAAGAACACCTCCGCATCTTGCACGTCGCCATACGGTCGAATGTAGAGCACGACGCGTCGCGTACCGGCACCGACCGCGAGACGTTCCTTGACGCGGTGGTGGTTCACGTCGAGCGTTCCGGGCTCGATGTCGACGTAGAACGGCTGGACCCCAGCCGACGCAAAGGTCATCGACACCGAGTTGCAGCAATTCGCGGGCACGATGTACTCGACCTCAGTCCCGGTCGAGATGATCAGGTTGTAGAGGATCTCGCACGCTCGAGCCGCGACGATCATCAGCTAGTCGACCCTGCCAGTGATGAGTACGTCGGTGTTGTGCTTGGCAGAGATGAGTGACGTTCGATCGCGCGTCAGGAGATCGATGAGCAGACGATCTGCGTGGAAGACCAGGGGGGCGAGCAGCCTGGCTTGGGCAGGCAAAACACTGTAACCCCTCATGGCGAGCCGGTAGAGTCGGCCACCGTTTACCTCGCCGAGAGGAAAGACTCCGTCGATCACGCATCCCGCGCGGGAGATGCATTCCCGGTAGGTCGAGATGGAACGGACCCTGGTGTAGAACGCGCCCTTGAATTCCTCGGTGTGGTCGACAGACCGGTTGTGCTCCAGCAGGACAAACCTCTTCACTCCGTACTCTCGCAGCGTGCGGAACAGCGCCGTCACATCCTCATCGCGCTCGAGGTACTGGACCACCCAGCAGATGTAGGCGATCTCCGGCTTGTGCAGCCGGATCGCAGCGTGGTCGGCGGCGGAGAGGTAGACGGTGTTGGGCTTCTTGGTGGGAAGCGCGTTGCACTCGGCGATGAAACGATCGCTCAGGTCGCACCCGACGACTTTCGCGAAACGATCGGCGAGGTATTCCGTAAGACGGCCCGTGCCGCAGCCGATCTCCAGCGCGACAGTGGCATCGGCCTGCTTCAGATGTTTCCGTACGTAGTACTTCGAGAACACATCCAAATAGCGGTTCTTGAAGCCCAGCTTGTCAGCGGGATCCAGCACTCTGCTGATTTCCGGTAGCGTTTGCTGTCTCTCCGTCGAGCGCTCTTCCCAGAAGCTCTTCATCGCGGAGGGTTTCGCTTCGGGTTCCATGATCGTCTTCACTTATTGGGGACTTCCACGGGGCGCGTAAGCCACATCGACCGCAGCTCTCGTCGAGTTGACGGAACGTATCTTATCCGCGTCCGCGCAGACCACCATCCCTCCAACTGGCGATTCGCCAGATTTCCTGCTGCGGCCTCGCACAGTTGCGCTGCAGCAGGATACTGCGCGCCGCATGTCGCGGCGACCGAACGCGTACACCGCATATGCGGCGTTCCTCGGGCCTTCCCGGTCCACGCCAGTCAATCAAGCCGGCCGCTGATCAGCATGTCGGTCGTATACTTGCTCGAGATGAGGGTGTTCCGGTCTCTGCGTGGACCGTCGATCAGCAGACGGTCGATGTGGAACGCTAGCGGTGCCAGTACGTGAGCTCGTTTGGGCAGTCGTCCGTAGATGCTCATGCTGAGACGGTACAAGGAACCAGCGTTGACCTCGCCTAGAGGGCAGACCTCGTCGATCGTGCAACCGGCTCGCAGTAGGCAGTTCTGGTAGGTCGAGATCGAACGGACCTTGGTGTAGAAGGCGCCCTTGACCTCTTCGATGTGATCGACGATTCGATTGTGCTCGAGCAATACAAACCGCTTCACGCCGTATTCGCGCAGCGTACGGAACAGCGCTGATACGTCTTCGTCTTGCTCGAGATGCTGGACCACCCAACAGATGAGCGCGACCTCGGGCTTGTGCAGCCGGATCGCATCATGGTCGGCGGCGCGGAGATAGACCGTGTTGGGCTTCTTGACTGCAGACGCGTTGCACTCAGCGATGAAGTTGTCGCTCAAGTCACATCCGATGACCTTGGCAAAATGGTCTGCGATGTATTCCGTAAGACGGCCGGTCCCGCACCCGATCTCCAGCACGACGCTGCCGTTCGAGCGCTTGAGGTGCTTCAAGACGTAATACTTGGAGAAGACGTCGAGGTACCGATTCTTGAACCCGACTTTGTCGCCCGGATCGAGAACCCTGCTGATGCCGGGAAGGGTCTGTTGCTTCTCCGTCGAGCGCTCTTCCCAGAAGCGCTTCATTGCAGAGGGCTTTTCTTCTTGTGACGCCATCATCGTTTCATCCGGCCACGATTGTTTGCATGCGTGCGCGCGATGCGCCACCTGGCACACGATCCCGCCCGGCCCCATGCGCCCATGATCCGGTACGATGTCGCACCGCAAACCTACCCGACGCGCCGAACGCGTCAACCAAATCGCCGGCCAGCAAGCCGCTGGCCGGCGCCAGGGCCCCGTCGCGCTGAGCCCCTAGCTTGCGCGCGGGCCCTCCAACCACTAGTTTCGCCCCCGAATCCGCCTGCCGACCGGCTCACGCAAGGACCGAAGACCGTGAAAGTGGAAGAGCTATCGAGTGCCGAGTGGGCCAGGGTCCTGGTCGACTTTCCCGAGCACGGGTTCTTCTGTCGACCCGAGTGGTACGCGGCCTTCGAGGCACAGCACCCCGGGCGCTATCGAAAGCATTTTCTGCGGCTGTCCGCTGGCCGCGACGACATCTTCGTGTCGTGCATGGTCGAGCGCGGCAAGTACGGCCTGCAGACCGTGAGCTCGTCACCGATGAGTGGGGCAACGGGGATCTTCTCGCGCGACCCTGGCGCGGCGACGAAGATCGGCGAGGTGTTGCGCGCGGTCCAACGCAAGCTCTGGGCGATGAACGTCTCGTTGACGCTCTCACCCTACACCGCCGCGCAGCCGAGCACGCGACCCGGCAGCGACGAGCACAACACGCACCTCTTGGCTCTGGAAGGCGACTACGAAGCGATCCACCGCGCGTTCCAGCACAAGGTGCGCAAGAACATCGCGATGGCCGAGCGCTCGGGCCTGGTCGCATCGCTCGGCGAGAAGGCCGATCTGCGGATCTTCCACGAGCTGATGACCAAGTTGTACGCCGAGCGTTTCCAACGTTCGGCCGGCGACGTGCTTCCGCTTGCCATGTATCAGCGCATCTTCGAAATCGAAGGGGCAGACTTGATCCTCGTGCGCAAGCAGGACACGGGGCAGGTCGTGTGCGCCACGGTCGCCCTCGCAACGGCCCACGAATACTTCCAGTGGCACAGCGCGATGAACTACGAGTTCGCGGGGCTTCGGCCGAACGACCTGTGGGAGAGCTTCGTCATCAGGCGCGGGGTCGAGAAGAAGATCCGGTACCTGAACTTCGGCGCGAGCCCGACCGAGGGTGTCGAGAAATTCAAGGAATCGTTCGGAGCCAAGAAGAGCGCGTATCACCGCTACGCGTTTTCGCCGCGTTGGGTCGGCTGGCTGCAACGCTTGCGAGCAGCTACGGCACGAGCCTAGCGCTGCAGCCCGGAGCGCCGGGGTCCGCGCGTGGTCCCCGTGCGAGGGCTGGTCCCGGGCGCGTCCTGCGCTGGAAAAGGCGCGCCCGTGGCGGCAGCGGTGCTAACTTCCCCGGCGTGCGCGCGCTGCAGGTCTTGATGGTGAGCTCGCTCGTGCCGACCCAGAGCCGGCCCGACACAGGCGTGTTCGCGGCACGCCAAGCGCTTTTGCTGAGCGAGCAGGGGGTCGAAGTGCGTGTGGTGGTCCCGCGTCTGTACTTGCCGCGTGGCCTGCGCAAGCACTCACCGTGGCCCGAGCTCAGCGAGCCCGAGCTCCTGCTTCCGCCGCCAATAGCTGCACGCCGGGCCTGGTACTTCCGCCTGCCGGGTCCGCGCTTCACGCGCTTCGAGGGGCACGCCAAGGCGCTGCCCGTCAGCTGGGTGGCGCGCCGTTGGCACCATGAACGGCCTGTCGACGTCGTGCTCGGCATCGATTTCACCGCCGACGCGGTGGCGGCAGTGCACGCAGCGAGCGCGCTGCGGGTGCCTGTCGCCAACCTCGCGATCGGCAGCGACGTGATGTCGCGGCCGGACATGTATCCGGGCGTCTCGAAGTTGCTCGCCAACACGCTCGCACGCACCGATTTGCCGCTGGGCGTGAGTGAGGCCACCTGCCGAGCACTGCTGCAGGCTGGGCCGTGCAGGCGACCGCCGCTGTGCATCTACCTGGGGCGCGTGTCGGCAGCGCCGGCGGACGCAAGCGCGCGAGCCCGCGTGCGCACCGAGCTTGGCCTTGCACCGGGCGACGTAGTCGCCGTGTTCGTGGGTCGCCTGACCGATGAAAAGGGCATGCCCGAGCTGATCGCCGCGATCGAGCCGTTGATGACGCTGCGCCCCCAGCTTCGCCTGCTCGCGGTGGGCGAAGGCACCCACAACGCCGCGTTGCAGGCGGTTGCCGCGCGCGTCGGCCGACCCGAGGCGGTCGTGTTGCCGGGCCGAGTGCCGCCATCGCAAGTCTCGCGCTACCTCGTGGCCGCCGATTTCATGGTCTTCCCTTCGCGCAGCGAGGGTCTGCCGCAGGCCGTACTCGAGGCCATGGACCAGGGATTGCCCGTGGTCGCGACGAAGATCGGCGGACTTCCCGAAGCGGTGCTCGATGGGCAAACGGGGCTCTTGGTGCCTGCGCGCGATGCGCCGGCACTGGGCGCAGCCATGCAACGCATGATCGACGACGCAGCCTTTCGCACCACGGCCGCAGCCCACAGCCTCGAGCGCGCGCGCACCGTCTTCGACTCGCAGCGCAATGCCAAGAAGCTCGCGGACGCACTGCGCGAGCTGGTCAGCGCCGGTCGGCCAGGCACTGCTGCATGAACGCCAGCCGCTGGCCTTCCTTCTCGGCCACCGACAAGCGCCCACGTGCCAGCGCCAGTGCGCGCTGGCAGAGCGTGGGATCTTCGTAAGCGCGCTGCGCGAACTCGGCGATGCGCCCAAGCTCGGGAACGATGTTGTCCTCGCAGTTGGGCAGGGACAGCACGCAGCCGTCCGCTTCGGTCAGATCCGTGTCGCGATAGGCTTGAATGATGGGCAGCCCGACCGCCAGGTAGTTGCGCGATTTGAGCGGGGACGCTTCGTCCATGCCCTTGCGATGCAACGCGAGCGAGCCGATTCCCACCGTGCACCCCCGCATCAACCGGTTCGCCTCTGCCTGCGACAGGTTGGGAAACGACCGCAAATTCGGCGGCCCGGTCAGCTGCGCACCAATCGCGATGAAATCGAGCTGCGGCAGCGATTCCGCAAGAACGACCAACTTGTCGAATCCGTTCCAGCGCTGGGTCTGTGTGCCGAGCAACACCAGCGTCGGTCGCGCCGGACGGGTAGCGACTGGAAGGCTGGCCTCATCGACCAATGGACACGGATTCGCGATCACGGTCGCGCGTCTCGGACTGCCCGGACGACAGCTCTCCTGCAGCTCGCGCGACACGAACACGACGCCTGCGGCGTGACTCAACTCGTACGCGCGCGCGTACTTGCGAACCAATCGCCCACCCCGGGACGGCAATTCCTGGAGCGCATCGCCGTTGATCTCCAGTACCGTGGGCACGCGGCGCAAGAGACCCGGCAACGCCGGAGCCATCGGTACCTCGCGGCTGTAGATCAAGTCGAAGGCGTGTTGCCGCACGGCGGCGGAGATCTTGGTCGCATAGAACACGCGAAAATCGAACTCGCCCTTCGCACGCTGCAGAAACGAGCGCCCCGCAGACCGCCGCTCCAGCTGCGCAGCAACACGCTCCAATGGCTGCACCTGCGGATGACGCGCCGTCGCGAGCCACACCTCGTGTCCCCGGCGTTCCCACTCTGTCGCCTGCATCGTGCTCTTGCGAGCCACACCAGACAGCTGCACCGCGTCGGTGATGTAGAGGATGCGCATGTGTCGCAACGCTACTTTCTACTGCGCTGGCAAGCTGGCCCGTGATCAGGCACGGCCGGGCGCGTCCTTGCGCAGGCTGAGCGCCAGGAAGAGTTTCAGCACCAGCGGCGGTGGCAGCCGTAGCAGGAGCTTCTCGCCCAGGAGGCGCAAGCGCGCGTGCGCGTTCATGCGCCCCGCAAAGTACTGCTCCTTGATCTCGATCGTGCCGCGCAAGATCCCGTGCAGCTTGGTGGTCTTCATGCCGCCCGGATGGATGCGATAGCGCACCAGCGCCTCGTCGAGATTCGCCAGCTTGGCGCCGTGCGCGGCCATGCGGCACCACAGCTCGTAGTCCTCCGTCGCCGGAAAGCGCCCGTAGCGATAGCCACCGAGCTGCTGCACCAGCGATTTGCGGTACATGACCGCCGGCTGGCCGATGGGGTTGATCAGCGCCAGCGCGGCGGTCACCTCATCGGGTTGCACGGGGTAATGCCGGTAGCCGTGCGTCGCGCCATCGGGATCGATCAGGCGCAGCTGCGTACCGAGCGCGCCGACTTCCGGGTGCGCCCGCATGTACGCGAGTTGCTTCTGCAAGCGATCGGGTTCGGCGACGTCGTCCGAGTCGAGCACCGCGATCAGCTCTGCGCGCGCATGCTCGATGCCGCGGTTGCGCTGCTCGACCAGCGAGGTGCGCTGCGGGTGCGCATAGTGCCGAATCCGCGGGTCGGAGATGGCCGCCAAGAGCGGCGCGGCGCTGGCCGAGGACGGCTCCTCGATGATGATCAGCTCCAGCTCGCGCAGCGTCTGATCCAGAATCGAGCGCACCGCCTGCACGAAGTACGAGGGGTGCGGGTCGATCACGCAGATGACCACCGACACCAAGGGCGGTGCACCGGTGGCCGGCGCGACAAGCTGCGAGGGAGGAGTTTCTGACACGCGGGCAGAAGGTTAGCGGCTCGAGGCGAGAAATCCAGTAGTCTCTCTGGCAGTCTTCAGCGGCACGCTCGTGGCATCCGTGTTCGCTGCGCTCGGCTGGATCTGGCAACAGCGGGTGTGGCGCGCGACCCCGCAGCGCCCGACCGTGATCCGCGTGCTCGGCGCGCTGCTGCTGCTGGCTGACATGCTGCTGGGTGCCCGCGCCAGCACGCATCTCGGCGGGGACGCGGGCTTTCACATCGCGCGCGCATGCTGCTCGATCACGGCTTCAACAATTGGGATCCACTCATCGCCGGCCACCGTTTCGAGCCCATCTACCACAGCAACCTCTACCACGCGTTGCTGGCTGCCTGCGCGCAGCTGTGTTCCGTGCATCCGGGCACCTGTTGGGTGACTGTGTGGCCGTGGGTGAAGCTGCTGACGGCCGCCGCCGCATATCACCTCGCCATGGCGCTGTTTCGCGAGCGGTACCCGGCCTGGGCCGCAGCCGCGGTCGCGTGCGTGTTCGTGCCGCTCGAAGGTCAGCTTGTTCACGCGGTGCAGGTCCCTGAGACCAGGAACGGTCGCGGACTGTACCAGGAATCGGGTCCGTGGGAATGCTCGGCCGGGCGCTGCCGCCGGCACGGACCGCCACGCCAAATCGCGCTACAGTCGGCGCGCTCCCGAAGCCTCGATGCTCGACAAGCTCCTCAAGTCTTCGCTTCTGCGCTCGGCCGGCACCTACGGCCTCGCCAACATCGTGCGACAGGTGCTGCCGGTGCTGCTTGCGCCGGTGCTCACGCGCTACCTCTCGCCGGCAGACTACGGAACCACTGCGCTCTTCGGCGTGCTCAGCTCGTTCTTCACGCCCTTCATCGGCGTGAACGTGCACGGCGTGCTCGCTCGCAGGTACTACGATCGCCAGGAGCTGGACTTCCCGGCGTACGTCTGGAACTGCCTGTTGATCATCGCCGCGACCACCGTGCTCGGCGCGCTGGTCCTGTTGGTGTTTGGCGGCCTCATCGCCTCACTCAGCGAATTCCCCCGGCCGTGGCTGTGGGCCGTGCTGGCGTTGACCTCCACGCAGGTCATCAATCTGGCGCAACTCAGCTTGCTGCAGGCCGACGGGCGCCCCCGCGCGTACGGGCTGCAGCAGGTCGGGCGCAGCATGCTCATCCTGCTGTTGACGCTGTGGTTCGTGGTCGGTCTCGGCCACGACTGGCGCGGCAGCATCTGGGCCCAGGTGCTCGGCTCCACGGGCTTCGCCGTGCTTTCGCTCTACGGTCTCTACGCCGGCGGCTGGCTGCGCATGCGCTGGAATCGCGACTACGTGCGCAACGCGCTGGCCTACGGCGGCCCACTCATTTTGCACACGCTGTCGGGGGTGATCATCTCTGTGATCGATCGCTTCTTCGTCGCGCGCTACGCGGGCCTGGCGCAGACGGGCATCTACTCGATCGGCTACCAACTGGGCGCAGTGATCGGCCTCCTCGAAGACTCGTTCAATCGCGCCTGGCAGCCTTGGTTCTTCGCGCTCCTCAAGAACGGTTCGCAGGGCGACAAGCACCGCGTGATCGCGGCGACCTACCTGTACTTCGTGCTGATCACCATCGGCGCGCTCGTGCTCGGTTTCGCCGCGCCGCTCATCCTTTCGATCCTGGTGTCCAAGAGCTTCCAGGGCGCGTACATCCACGTGAGCTGGGTGGCGATGGGCTACGCGTTCAACGGCATGTACAAGATGGTGGTGGGCTACCTCTTCTACACCGGGCGCACGGGCGTTCTCAGCTGGCTGACGGCGGCGGCTGCGGTCACGAACATCGGGTTCAACATTTGGCTCGTGCCGCGCTACGGCGCGATCGGCGCGGCCCAGGCC
>JADGRE010000369.1 GCA_017881185.1 Pseudomonadota bacterium
GCGCCGATGCAGCGGCTGCCAGCGCGCGCGGCGGCTAGCCGCAGCGGATCAACGGCATGCGTCCAATCTGAAACGAATGCTGCGTAACGTCCGATCAGAAGAGCAGCGCGAGCGTGACGCCACCACCGAGCAGCACCCCCGCGCTCGAGAAGCCAGGCCAGCCGGGGTTATTGGTCTGCAGGCCGGCGGCGCTCGCAATGGGACGCCCGCGCGTGTCCACGGCGTCGTCGGGGAACTCATCGCGCACCAGCTGCCCGTCGTTGCGGTTGCGCGGATCGAGGGGATCGAGCTTCTGCTGCGCGCGTGGCAAAAGCCAGTGCGCCTGCGCTTGCAGGCCCACGCGCCAGTCCAGCTCCAGGACTCTGAGCTTGTAGTCGATGCCGACGCTAGCGCTGACGCGATTGTTGTCGACGTAGTTGCTGCGCCCGGTCTGCGGTGGCACGGGCGTGGGCACGTAGGTCACGTCCACAAACGAGCGCACCGGCCCGTAGCTGTGCCTCACGCCGCCACCCCCGCCCAGCGTATTGGACCACTCGTAGCCCGGCAGCGGTCGCTCACCCTGACGATCGATGTAGCTCGACCACAGGCCGACCAGCGCGGTGGCCACCAGGGAGAGCTGGTGCGCGTCGACCGTCGCGGCGGCGTGCTTGGAGATCACGTCGTAGCTCGCACCGAAACCGATCTGCCATGGCAGGTAGTCGTGCACAGTCGTGCGTGTGGCGAGCTGTTTGTTGCCGTTGGGCAGGAAGGTGCTGAAGGCGGTGGTGATGTCGAAGCGTTGCTCCGAGTGCAGCGTGCCGCTGAGATGCAGATCATCGGTCACGTCGTAGCTCACACCGAAGTGGGGCGAGATCGACGCCCGCACGCCGACGTCGGTCGAGAGCAGCAAGGTGTGGGCCAGGTCGTCTGCGTTGCCGACGAACGTGCCAGCGGTGGCGCTGTTGCGCAGGCCGAGGGTGAAGCTCGCGCCCACGGACAGGCGCCGCAAGATCTGGCTGCCCAGGCCGAAGGCCATTGACGTTGCGGTCAGCCGATCGGAGTACAGCTCCGGATGCAGACTGTTGCTGAAGAATTGTTCACGCTCGTCGACGTAGAACGCGTGCGCCGTGGTGAAGTCGGCGAGCGGAATGAGGCCGTAGAAGCCGAGCACCAACCGTGGCCCGAGCAGCTGAGTCGTGAGGCCGACGGACTCGTAGGCGTGCGTCTGTCCGCTGCTGCCTGCCGCCTGCCGCGGACGCGGCGCAAGAGGCAGCGGGCATTGCGGAGCCGCACAGCCTTGCGCGAGCCAACTCGTCGGCACCGTGGGCCGCTCGAAGACGCTGCCGTTGGCATGGATGGCGTTGCGGTATTCGAGCGGCACGTCGACGTTGTCCCGAGCGCCCAGCGACACTCCGATCTCGTCGTTGAGGATCAACACCCCGGTCACGAAACCCGGCTCCGCCTTGGGGAGCAGGGCTGGATTGAAGTACGTGGAGGCAGCGCTCGGCCCGGCCGCGCGACCGTTGAGCCCGGCTTGCTCGCCCACACCGCCGACCAATTCGAAGAGCGGAGAGGCGTGCGCCGGGGCCGCACACAGCGCCGAGATCAGCAGGAGCGCGAGGGCTAGCACCGGCATGAGACTCCAATGAGACGCAGTGCTACTGCATCGCGGGGTCGTGGGGTAGTGCGTCCTGGACGTTGTAACAAGTGTCGATGTCGGCTGCGACACGGACTGCCGTTACTGAAGGATCGGTCGCGTTGCGGCCGAGCCGCTGAAACGTGATGCGATGGTGCAGGTCCGTGGCGGGCGTGGAGCTCGCAAGCAAGAGGCCGCTGAGACCGCCGGTCACCGCCAAGATCTGTTCCTGGTTGTCGAAGGTGGCGCGCACTACGAAGTGCGACGCCTGCAACGCAATGCTGTAGCTGGCATCGCTGAAGAGCTCGCTCCAGTCGCGCTGCACGACGTGGCGCGAACCCAGCGTGGCCACGTTGAACGTGATCCCCGGCTGGCCGTCGCCGTCCCAGTCCTCGCTGCCCGCCGGGTTGGCCTGCGTGGGCAGCGCCGGCATGATGGTAGATAGGTCTGGGTTGCTCGCGAGATTGGCCGGCAAGTAGCTGGCGCGCGGCACCCCGCGCGTGGCGTAGAAGCGCTCCAGCGTGAACACGCAGTGGTCGCCCTCTCGATAGAAGAGGCCGTGTCGACCGGCCTGATCGTTACGCGTGAGCAGCGCTTGCGTGGTCGCCCGGTTGATCGTCGCGTCGGCGCTGCCGCTGGCTTGAATGCCGCAGTCGAGCGAGTGCACGACGCTCACGTCGCGACCTTGCTGGGTGATCTGGTAGTAGAACCAGTTGCTGGCGGTCTGCACCGCGTTGAACACCGAGTCGCGGCTGAAGGTGGTCTGCCGCGCGATCCAGATGCCGTTGAGATCACAGGCAGGGTCCTCCACCGCAGCAGCGCCCGCATCTTGGCTGGCGGCCGCGACTGCGCCTGCGTCGTAGGCGTCGGCCGTGGCGGGCATCGCGAAGCCAGCGGCGCCGCCAACAGCTGCATCGGGCTGCGTCGTGGTCGAGCCGCGCAACCCCAAGGCCCCGGCGTCGGCGACGCTGTGCAGCGGGAAGTCTGGCGCCACGTGATCGCGAATCCTACACGCGCTGCCCGAGACCGAGAGGCTCGAAATCAAGGCTAGCAGGGGGAGCGTCCGCTGGTGCATGCAGCCCTCGTCGCTGGAGCGACCGCGGTTCTCCGCCTTGACGTGTAGCAGTTAGTATCGCCGTCTAACGCGTCTAATCAAGGCGCGCAAGCCACCGAGGGGTGTCGCGATCCGGGAGACGTTCGCACGGCCAGGATTGCGAGCATGCTCACCTTTCGATGCCACGACTGGGCCCTGCACACAGCCTCCGCAAGCGGCTACACGGCTCGCTGACGGCGCCGCGCGCGGATCCCCAAGCCCTCAGTGCAGCGCGCGTTCACTTCGGCGGCGGCGCCGAGCCGGGCAGCCTCGACGCGCACGCACACGCAGCGCCACGAGCTCGTCACCTCTCGCCAAGAGTGACCCACCTGTGCTCTCGAAAACTGACCCGGGTCACGATCGCGATCACGAGCTGATCGTGAGCGCGCAGCGGCCTGTTCGCAGACGGAGCACGAGCGCCGCGCGGACCTGAGAGCAGGCCGGCGCGGCGCGTAGACGGTGGCGAAGTGGTTGTCAGCTCTGCGGTGCGCGCAGCGAC
>JADGRE010000184.1 GCA_017881185.1 Pseudomonadota bacterium
CTTCACGCGCAGCCGTACCAAGCCCAGGCTGGTCTTCTTGTCGAAGATGACGACCAGGATGACGCGGTTGTCGACCAGTTGAATGTGGATGTTGGCGTTCTCGCCTTCGTGGAACTGCGTCGTGAACTCGCGTTCGCGCAGCAGCTTGGCCATGCCCCCCGTCGCGGCGATGTTGCCCGCGGTGAGCGACGCCAGCGAAGTGGTGTCTATCTGCTCAGAATCACCGGAAGCGGCGATGAGCTGGCCGTTCTTGTCGATGATGAACACCACCGACGCATTCGATGACTTGATCAGAGCGTCCACGATCGCTTGGATCTGATGGAACTCCTCTGCGAACATCACCATTTGCGGTTCGGGCATCCACTCCTCCGCGTGACGGCTTGCACGCCGTCACTGCCGGCCGTGTTGGTAACAGACGGTATCTTTGGCAGCAAGAACCTCGGCGTGTCGGTGGCGCCTCTCGGTCGACCGAACCGCTCTGGGATTGTTGCCATCATATCGAAGCGTTACCGGCCGGACAATTGCGACGTGCGTAGTCCAAGCGATTGCTGCATGTAAGCGCATACCTGACGCTACATGGTCGCTAGGTTATTGCCCCCGCTATGCGCGTTTCGGGTATGGTACCGCCGTGCGAGCACTTGGCCGCGCGATTGGGAACCTCTTGCGCGTGGCGCTGCTGCCGCTGTGGCTGCTTGCGCGGCGCTTGTCGCGGCCCAAGAGCGCATGGGTCGAGCTGCGCCTGCCCGCTCGCTTGGTCGAGCTGCGCATCGCCGACCCGCTGTGGAAGCGCCTTCTGCCAGCCACTCGCGCGCTGCGCGCCACCTCGTTAGAGGACGTGCGCGAGCTGTGCCGCACGATCGCCAGCGACCCGCGTGTGGTCGGTTTGCTCGTGCAGGTGCCGCCGCTCGAGACCGGCTGGGCAGCATGCGCGAGCTTGCATCAGGCCTTGGTAGGCTTGCGCGCCGCCGGCAAGCAGGTGGTCTGCTACTTGCCGGAAGGCGGCGGCAATCGCGAGCTGTACGTTGCGCTGGCGGCAGAGCGCATCTACGCCGCGCGCCTCACGGCCTTCGCGCCGCTCGGCCTCGCGACGCGGCCGCTGTATTTCAAACGTGTGCTCGATCGCCTCGGTCTGAGCGTGCAGGTTCAGGCATGTGGCGAGTACAAGAGCGCGGCCGAGCCACTCAGTCGCGAGGGCATGAGTGAGCCCGCGCGGGTGCAGACCCAGGCCCTGCTCGACAGTCTGCACGCCGAGCTGGAGCAAGCGCTCTGTGCGCGCAGTGCGGTGGGGCCCGAGCGCGCGAAGCAAGTGCTTGCACGAGGGCTCTTGCAGGCGGAGCAGGCCGTGGAGCTGGGCGTGCTCGACGGCCTCGCCTACGAGGACGAGCTGCCGGAACGCCTGCAGATCCCTGTCGGCAAGGGCCGAGCTTACGCGTCTGCCGGTCGCTACCTGCGCTTTCATCGTGGCAAGCTGTGGCGTGCGCTGCGCCGGCAGCCGTACATCGCGGTGATTCCCGTGCGCGGAGCGATCTCGATCGACGCCAGCGGTCTCATGCAGTCGGGCGCCACGCTGCGCCATGTGGTGGGCGCGCTGCGCGAGGTGAGCAACGACGGCGCAGCGCTCGCCGTGGTGCTGTACGTGAATTCGCCGGGCGGTTCGGCGCTCGCGAGCGAGCTCATTCACCGAGACGTCGAGCGCCTCGCGAAGAAGAAGCCGGTCGTAGCGTACTTCGCTGACGTTGCTGCCAGCGGTGGCTACTATGTCGCAGCGCCGGCGCGCCGCATCGTGGCGCAAGCTGTCAGCGTGACGGGTTCCATTGGTGTGATCTCACTGAAGGTGGCCGCACCCGGCTTGCTGCAGCAGCTCGGCGTTGCGATCGACGCCGTACAGACCACGCCGCACGCCGACATGTTCTCGGTGGTGCGTCCGCTCACAGCGGAGGAGAACGAGCTGCAACAAAGCTACGCACAGCAGCTCTACGCGCGCTTCTTGGAGGTCGTGGCCAGCGGTCGGGGTCGCACGACGGCCGAGATCGACGTGCTGGCTCGCGGTCGTGTCTGGTCCGGCCGCGACGCCCACGCGCACGGCCTCATCGACGTGCTCGGCGGCTTCGACCGCGCGCTCGACGAAGCCCGCGCGCTCTTGCCCCAGCTCTCTGCCGACCAGCGTGCGAAGTTGCTGCCCCAGGTGCACGTGGCCAAGCATCCCGAGCCGCCCGACCCGCCGCGGCCCACGCCTGCCACCGCAGCGCAGCAGGTCCTGGCCGCGCTGGCACCCGCGCTACCGGAAGGCCTGCAGCTCGCGCTCGGGCCGTCTGGGCGCGAGCTGGCGTTCTATTATGCGCCCAATTTGCTGGAGCTCGGCTGAACGCGGCGCTTGTGATGCCCTCCCACTCCGTGGATGATTGCCGGACTTTTTCGGCTCGACTAGCGTAGCCGCCCACAAGGAGAACCCGATGCGCACCCAGCTACGATCCCGCGTCTTGTTGATTGCCACGCTGAGTGCCAGTTTGGCCCTGTCTGCGTGCGGCGGCGGTGGTGTCAACATCGCTGCCGGCAGCATGCCCGCAGGCGGCAGCTTCAGCGGCGTCTACCACTCGCCACAGTACGGCGACATGAACATCATCCAGAACGGCAGCGCCGTCGTGGGCGATTACAAGAGCGAGATGCGCTCCGGCAAGATCCAGGGCGAGGCCGAAGGCGACGTCATGCGCTTCGAGTGGGTCGAGTCCAAGGCGATGATCGGCAACCGTCCGACCGAGACCCGCGGTCACGGCTACTTTCGCTACAAGATCGACAAGAGCAATGGCGACCACGTGCTGACCGGCGAGTGGGGCCTGGGCGAGGCTGCCAGTGGCGGTGGACCGTGGAACGCCTACAAGCAGAAGAACAAAGAGCCGCACCTCGCGAGCGAGAAGAACAGCAGCGGCGGCGAAAACCCGCCGGCTGACGAAGACAGCACCGGTTCAGGCAGCGACAAGAAGTCCGACGACGACTTGTTCTGAGTGCGCAGCTAACTCGACTCTACGACGCTCGTTGAGTCTACGACGCCGTCGGCTTCCCGCTGCTGGGACCGACCGGCGCGCAGCAGGAACGCGTACACGCCCACGGCGACCAGCGCTGCGAACAGCAGCTTGGCGACGTACGGCATGCGCGGCTCGTGCATCTGGCTGATCGTGCCTTCGATCACGCCGGCCAGCACGAGGATCGGCATGCCGCCGAGCACGAGACACGCCGCCGTCTTGGCTTCCTCGACCAGCGCGTCGCGGCGTGTGCGTCGGCCCGGTAACCACAGCCCGCGCGCGATCACCAAGCCCGCCCCGCCTGCGATGCACACCTCGGTCAGCTCGGCCACGCCGTGCGGCAGGATCCACGCCCAGAAGAAGAGATCGAGGTGCGCCGCGTGGTACTGCATGGCCAACGCGCCGAGGGGTACACCGTTGTAGAAGAGCAGGGCGAGGGTGCCCACGCCGAAGCTGATGCCGAGCGCAAACACCAGGAACGACACCTCGATGTTGTGCGTGAACAGCCAACCCGAGAACGCGACCGACGCGTCGCCCGAGGGCTTCTTCTCGCCGCTCTGCTCTTGCTCGACGCGCTCTTGCGGTGTGTGCTCTTGGTGATCGTCGGGGATCAGTGCGCCTTGTGCCTCGGGATCGAGCCCCACGCAAAGCGCGCCCACGCCGGCGCCGCTGAACATCACCGCCGCGGCCAGCGCGATCACGCGCCACTCCCGCCGAAACAAGCGCGGGAAGCGCAGCAGGAAGAAGTCGCGCACGCGGTGCTCGCCGCTCCCCGAGCTCGCGTGCAGCTGCGCGTACGAACGCGCCACGATGTCGTTCAAGTAGTCCACCACGCTGGCGTTCACCAGCTCGGTGCGCGCCCGAATCAGGTCGCCCGACACCGCGCGATACAGCTTGCCGAGATCACGCGCACCCTGCAGATGCAACGAAGACAAGCCGTCGTTCTCGGCCTGGATCAGCAAGGTCTCGAGGCGGCTCCAGCTCGGTCCGCGCTCTTGTACGAAGCGATTGACGTCGAAGCCACGCACGGGGTGAGCATATCAGGGAATCGCCACTGCCGGGCTCGTCCCCCGGGAGTGGGAAACACGCTACAATCGCGCCGTGAGCGTCCGTGACCTGCACCTGATCCGCACGCCGGAGAACGTGGTGTTCGAGCTCGAGCTGGCGGGGCTGGCGTCGCGGGCGCTGTCGTGGGGCATCGACGTGATTGCGATGGCAGCGTTGTCGATGGCCGCCATGGTGTTCGCGAGTGCGGCCGGTGTGGTGTTCGCGGGTCTGGCGACCGCCGTGTACTTCGTGCTCGCGTTCCTCATCCAGTGGGGCTACGGCGCAGTGCTCGAGTGGCGTTGGAACGGGCAGACGCTGGGCAAGCGCATCGTCGGCTTGCGGGTGCTGCAAGACAGCGGCACACCCATCACCTTCGTGCAGGCCGCTGTCCGCAACTTGGTGCGCATCGTCGACATCTTGCCCGCGACCTATCTCACCGGCGCAGTGAGCGCGCTACTGGACCGACGGGGCCGGCGCCTGGGCGACATCGCTGCCGGGACGGTCGTCGTGCGACGACGACGTTCGCCGCGTCCATCGGCCGTCATGGCGCCCGTCGATCGCTACAACTCGCTCGAGCACGACGCCGCAGCAACGGTCGCCGCCGCGCAGATCACCCCGCCGGAGCGCGATGCGATGATTGGCCTCGCGATGCGCCGCGACAGCTTGCCTTTGGCCGTGCGCTATTCGCTCTTCGCAAAGCTCGCTGCACATCTCGAGCGCCGCCTGCACATGCAGCGCCCGGACTACTTCTCCGAAGAGCGCTTCGTGCTGAACTTGACCGCCATTGCACTGCGCCCGAGTCCGGAGCATCCGCTCACGCACCGGCGTGCTCCCTCTGTCCCTCCCGCCGCCGACAGCGGTAGCGCACCAACGAAAGGCTCGATCGCGCCATGAGTACGAAGACCGTCATCGGCTATCACGGCCACTGTTTCGACGGGATGGCGTCGGCTGCGGTGCTGTCTCGCTTGCTGCGGCAGGTGGTGCCGGGCGAGCTCGCGTTCAGCTACCACGGGCTGGACCATCAGCCCGGTGGCTCGCACGTGCCCGAAGCCGTGCTGACTGGCCAGCTCAACGCCGTGGTCGACTTTCGCTACACCACCTCGGACAAGCTCGGTTGGTGGTTCGATCATCACGTCAGCGGCGTGGTCGGCGACGTCGAGCGTGCGCACCTGGCGCAAGATCACAGCGGCCACAAGTTCTTCGACCCGAGCTACGGTTCGTGCTGCAAGCTGATCGCCGACACCGCGCTCGCGCGCTTCGGCTGCGAGCTGCAAGACATGAGCGAGCTGGTGCACTGGGCCGACATCATCGACGCCGCGCGCTTCCCGAGCGCTGCCATGGCGGTGGAGCTGCGCGAGCCCGCGTTGCAGCTGATGACTGTCATCGAAGCGTGCGGTGACGATGCGTTCCTTGCGCCACGCATCGCGGCGCTGGCAGCTGGTCGTCCGCTGTCCGAGATCGCGACCGACGCCCAAGTGCAGCGCCTGTTCGCGCCGCTTCACGGGCAGCACCAGCGCCAGTGCGACGCGATCTCTGCGCGCGCCACGCAGCAGGCTGGCGTGGTTTCGTTCGACCTCGTGGGCTCCGGCGAAGATCGCTACAACAAGTTCATCCCGTACTGGCTGTTTCCCTCAGCGCGCTACTGCGTCGCCATCACAGCGAGCAAGTCGCGCGCGAAGGTGTCCGTGGGTTCGAACCCGTGGGCGCCTGTGCCGCGCACGCACAACATCGCGGAGCTGTGCGCGCGCTACGGCGGCGGCGGGCATCCGGTGGTCGGCGCGGTTTCGCTCAACGCGGATCAGGTCGAGCGGGCCCGGGAGATCGGCAAGGAGATCGTCGCGGCCTTGTCCCAATGAGATCGCAGTAGGCTGCGAAGGCTCGCGCGTTCAGTTGACCGCGATGCGCGGGTGCGACGAGCGGTAACCGGTGGCTTCGTCGCCAGCGAACAAGATCGAGCAGTTGGTGCGCGACGATTCTCGGATGCGTGCGCAGAGCTCGGCCAGATCGTCGTCGGAATCGACCACGAGACCTTCGGTGGCCCGCCCGGTCGCTTCGTCGTATTGACATTCGTCCATGGCGATCCAGCGGCCGCGTAGGTCGTTGTCGTGACAGATCTGATCCCAAGTCATTCGTTGCATTTCGGATCTCCGATTTCTCGATTCCGTATGCGTGTGTGCTTCATGGCGGGGCACTGTATAAGCTCACTTGTGCGGGTGTTTGCCCGCGCTGGCGTTCGTGGGTGCGCGCGTGGGTGGGCTCTAGGTGTCGGGGGCTGGTCTTGGCGTTCGGTAGAACAAACCGGTGCCGCAAGCTCTAGCCTGCCGCCGTCGTTTATCTTGCACCTAGGGCGCTTCGTTCACCTGCTGCACACCTTCCGTTGCTCCACCTGTTGGCATCGACTCGCCATCCACCGGCCAGAGCACGGACGACTGACGCAACGTCAGCGTGGATCCAGTCTCGCTCACCATTTCGTGAAGTGCAAGCAGTTCAAGAGGTGAATGTAGGTGCTGCACACGACAGCGCAGAATCACTGTGCAGTCTTCGTACGAAGCGCGATTTGCACTGTGTACGCCGCATTGCGTATCAGAGCTTGGACGTGTGCCGAGCGGCGTGCGCCATGCGCGTTTGCGGCTCAAGATCAGTGGCGATCCTGCCGGGAACCTGCGCTCTTCGGCGTATTGCGAGCCCGGGGAGCACATGCAAAACTCCGGGCCTGCTTAGGATCCCGGAGGTTCGATTGGCGAGCTTGGCGCCTTCACCGTCGACTCTCGACGGCACCCAACGCGCGCGTCGCACGGAGACTCAGCGTTGTGCAGGTCGGCGCGCGCCGGCGCTGCTGCTGTGGGGCGTGTCGGCGATCGCGGCTCTGTCCTTGCCGCTGGCGGCAGTGGGCTGCGGCGCGCAGGCGAATGCGACCGCAGGCGGTCAGGCGGGCACCTCGTCGGGCGTGCTCGATGCTGGCCCAATCGGGGTTCACGTCCGCTTCGACCCCGCAGCCGCACCCATGCCTTTCGGTGCCGTGCCGTGGCCCGACGACATGTATCGCGATGCCACGGGCCACGTCGCGCTGGCGTCGCTGCCAGGCGGGGTGCGTGCGAGCTACGGCGATGCGTTGCTCGCGGCGCTGGCTGAGCTGGATGGCTTCGGCGTGTCGTCTCCGGTGTTCTTCGACTTCGAAGGCGCGATCGACGCCCAGGGCCTGCCCAAGGATGAAGCCGCTTCGATGGCCGCTGATGCTGCGGTCTTTCTGATGGACGCCGACACGGCGTCGCCGAACGCGTTTCAACGCGTGCCGTCGATCGTTCATTGGAGCGAGCCCGAGCACCGGCTAGCGCTGCGTCCAGCGCTGGGGGAGCCACTGGTTCCCGGCCGTCGCTACGCTGCGGTGGTCACGCGCAAGCTCAAGGCGGCGGATGGCTCCCGGGTCGACGCCGTGCCCGCCTTCGTCGCGGTGCGCGATCCCAATCGCATGTTGCAAGATCCGGTGCTCCTGGCTGCGCGCGCCGAGTACACGCCCGTGCTCGAGACGCTGGTGAAGAGCGGTCTGCCGCGCGAGAGCATCGTGGCACTTGCGGTGTTCACCGTGCAGCACGTGGATCGCGACCTGGCCGACGCGCGCGTGATCGTGCGCACGGGCAAGTTGCAGCCCGCCACCATCAGCGACGTGCTCAGCGGTGCGGAGCTCGACCAGGCGTTCGGTACGCCGCCAGCCTCGACGCTGGGCTTGGACGAGGCGCTCGGCGCGCCGCACGATCAGCTCCTGGCGGCAGTGCAAGGCACGTTGCCGTCTAACAATTTGTTGTCGCCGATGGCCAAGACCCACGGCGCGTTCGTACGCGACGACGCCGGCAGGCTGCGTGTGAAGCGCACCGAAGACCTGCCGTTCACGTTGTTTCTACCGAAGCCCGGGGCGGTCCCGACTGGCGCCGCGACGCCCGTGGTCATCTACCAGCACGCGCTCGGGCGCGAGCGCAGCGACGCGGTGCTGCTCGCCAACAAGCTGGCGGCGCAAGGCTTCGCCACCATCGCCGTCGATGCGCCGTTCCACGGTCTACGCGCGCACGCGGCCGACCTGCGTAATCGCTTCACCGGCAAGCCGTTGCCCGACGGCTTCGGTGACGGCAGCGACGAGTTCTGGGGTCTGAGCGACAAGGCCGGCGACCTGCAGCCGCTGCATCCGTTCTATGCGCGTGACGCGCTGCGCCAAGGCGCGGTCGACCTGATGGCCGTCGTGCGCTACCTCGAGCAACCCGACTGGTCGAAGTTCGGTTCCAGCGACCCGGTGCTGAAGGGTTTGTCGTTCGACGCGACCCACATCGGCCTGGTCGGCATCGACATCGGTGCGCAGATGGGCGCGATGCTCGCGACGGTGGAACCGGCGGTGGCTACGCTGGCGCTGGCCTTTGCCGGCGGGGGGCTCTCCGACGGCTTCTGGCAGAGCCCGGCCAACCAGGCGCTGTTCTCCGAGCTGGCCACGCGCTTGGGGCGCGATCTCAAGACGGTTGACTACAAGAACGACCCGCCGAGCTTCTGGCCGGAGCTTGCCATCGTTCAGACGCTGCTCGATCGCGGCGACCCGCTTGCGCACGCCGATGCGCTGCAGCACGTGCCCGTGAACATGCTGCTGCTGATGGCGGCGGACGACGAGCTCGTGCCCAACTCGGCGACCGAGGCCTGGGCGTCGGCGCTCGGCGCCGTCGTGCTCGGCGGGCAGCCGGGATACGTCACGCGCCTCGACTCGCGTCCGCTGGCGTCCGGGCAGGGTGTGCACGGCAGCTTCGTCATCGATACCAGCGTCGTCACGCGGGCACTCTTCCCGTACCCCATGGCCGCGCACGACACGCTGCTGCACGTGGTCGGCAGTGCACACTACCTGCATCCGCTGCAGCCGCCGTGGAAGGTGTTGCCGACCGATCGACCCATCGAGAACCCGCTCGCAGCCGCGCTCACGCAGGTCGCGCAGTACCTGCAGGCCTGGTACGCGTGCGCATCGGCGAAGTCCGCCGTCACGCCGGCGCCGACCTGCGACGCCGTCGTGCGCGCTCCGTGATGCGAGCGAGCAGCATGCTTCAGAGCGGGATGCTGCCGTGCTTGCGCGGCGGATTCTGGTCGCGCTTGGTCGAGAGCAGGTCGAGCGCCGAGATGATGCGCTTGCGCGTCTGCCGCGGTTGAATCACCGCGTCGATGTAACCCAGCTCCGCCGCCTGGTACGGGTTTGCGAACTTGCTGCGGTACTCGTCGACGAAGGCTTGCTTGGCGGCGACCTGATCGCTGGCTGCGTCGATCTCCTTGCGGTAGACGATGTTGACGGCGCCTTCCGGGCCCATCACGGCGATCTCGGCCGTGGGGTACGCCATGTTGATGTCGCTGCGCAGGTGCTTGGAGCTCATCACGATGTACGCGCCGCCGTAGGCCTTGCGCGTGATCAGGGTGATCTTCGGCACGGTGGCCTCGGCGTAGGCGTAGATGAGCTTGGCGCCGTGCGTGATGATCGCGCCGTATTCTTGATCGGTGCCAGGCAAGAAGCCCGGCACGTCGACCAGCGACACGAGCGGGATGTTGAACGCGTCGCAGAAGCGCACGAAGCGCGCGGCCTTGATCGAGGCCTTGATGTCGAGACAACCGGCGAGCACGGCCGGTTGGTTCGCGACGATGCCCACGCTGCGCCCGCCGAAGCGCGCGAAGCCCACCACGATGTTCATCGCGTAGCTGGCATGCACCTCGAGAAAGTGTCCGTCGTCCACGGTCGTGTGGATGATGTCGTGGATGTCGTAGGGCTTGCGTGGGTCGGTCGGCACTACGGCGTCGAGTTCGGGCACATCGCGGTCGGCGGGGTCGGCGGTTGGCACGATCGGCGGCGCTTCCTGGTTGTTCGACGGCAGGTACGACAACAGCTCGCGGATGGTCGCGAGACACGCTTTGTCGTCGCTGCGCGCGAAGTGCGAGACGCCGCTCACGGCCGTGTGCGTCTGGGCGCCTCCGAGGTCTTCTTTGCTGACTTGCTCGTGCGTGACGGTCTTGATGACGTCGGGCCCGGTGATGAACATGTAGGCCGAGTCTTCGACCATGAAGATGAAGTCGGTGATGGCAGGGCTGTAGACGGCGCCGCCGGCGCAGGGGCCCATGATGGCGCTGATCTGCGGCACCACACCCGAAGCCATGGTGTTGCGCAGGAAGATGTCGGCGTAGCCGGCCAGCGAGAACACGCCCTCCTGGATGCGCGCGCCGCCGGAGTCGTTCATGCCGATGATGGGTGCGCCCACCTTCATCGCCATCTCCATCACTTTGCAGATCTTCGCGGCGCAGGCATTGCCGAGTGAGCCGCCGAGCACGGTGAAGTCTTGCGCGTACACGAACACTTGCCGGCCGTTGACCTTGCCGTAGCCGGTGACGACGCCGTCACCTGGATACTTCTGCTTCTGCATGTCGAAGTCGGTGCAGCGGTGGGTCACGAAGCGATCGAGCTCGACGAAGCTGCCGCTGTCGAAGAACGCGTCGACGCGCTCGCGGGCCGTGAGCTTGCCGGCCTCGTGGTGCTTGCGGATGCGCTCTTCGCCACCGCCCGCGAGCGCGCGACGGTTGCGTTCTTCGAGGGTTTCCGCGGGCGACAGTGCAGGCTTGCCGGGGTGTTGGTCGCTGCTGGACTTCATGCCGGTGAGGCTAGCTCGAAGCCGGCGCGCAAGAGAAGGGTGTTTGCGTGGCGCGCAGTGGGTTGCCTCTTGCGGCCAGCGTGCCCATGCCGCATCGTCGTCGGCGAGGTCTGACACACGCGGTCAGCACGAAGGAGCGCGACGCTTGGGCAAGCATCGATTCGTGATCGACGGGCAAGAGTTCGACGTCGACGTCAGCGCCTACGACGCGGCTGCGGGCACCGCGGAGGTGACCGTCAACGGGCAGCGCCACCGTGTGTCGCGTGCGGCGTTGGCGAAGGCCAGCGCGGTGGGTGGTGCAAGTGCGCGTGCGCCCGCGGGCAGTGCTGGCGCACGGCAGGTCGCGCGGATTATTGCGCGCCCGTCGACGACCGAGCTGCGTGCGCCCATGGCAGGCCGCGTGCTGCGGGTGGAAGCCACGCCGGGGCAGCAGGTTCAGCACGGGCAGCGCTTGCTCGTGCTCGATGCGATGAAGATGGAGAACAGCCTGAGCGCGCCGGCCGACGGGACGGTTGCCGAGGTCGCCGTCGCGGTGGGCGATACGGTGATGCAGGGCTCTCTGCTCGTGCGCTTGCAGCGCTGAGCGTGGTTGCGCGCATGCGTGCTAGCGGTTGGA
>JADGRE010000370.1 GCA_017881185.1 Pseudomonadota bacterium
CAAACAACGTATCGAAGAATACCTCGCGAAAGTCGTGCCCGGTCTGGTCGGCTTCGAACACAAGTCCGTCGGGCACATGGAAACCGTCGAGTTCCGACAAACCGTCGAAGGCGCGGAGGATCCGCGGCGCTTCCCCGCAATAAGCATGTCCGATGGCACGCTCCGCGCCGCAGCCATCTTGGTGGCCCTCTTTCAGTCCGGAGCGGCCGACTCCGTCCGACTCGTCGGGATCGAAGAACCAGAGACGGCGCTTCATCCGGCGGCCGCCGGTGTACTGCGCGATTGCATATTCGAAGCAAGCCGCTCGGTTCAGGTCATCGTCACTAGTCACGGCGCCGATCTTCTCGACGATCAACGCGTGCCTCCAGAAGCAATTCGCGCGGTAGAAGCACGCGGTGGCAGCACGATAATCGGTGAGATCGACGAAGCATCGCGCGGTGCTCTCAGAGAGCACCTCTATACGGCCGGCGAGCTGCTGCGGCTCAATCAGCTTAGCGCAGACTACAGCAACCTCCCCAAGGGTCAGCCGAAGTTGTTCGGAGATGAAGGGTGAGACTGGGCGTTATCGTCGAAGGACACGGCGACGCACAGGCCGCGCCGGTGCTCCTTCGAAGGCTCGCTATCGATCTCGGCGATGGAAGCCAAGGGACACCAGACATTCTTCCGCCACTGCGGTTACCCAAGGGGAAGATGCTCAAGCAAGACGAGCTGTGCCGCGCGGTGGATCTCATGGCACGCAAGACTGCACCCGATGGCGCCCTACTCATCTTGCTGGATGCCGATACCGACTGTCCGGCGACACTTGGGCCACAACTTCTCGCGTGGGCACAAGCTGCGCGGCAGGATCGGGAAGTCAGCGTGGTGGTTGCAAAGCACGAGTTCGAGAGCTGGTTTCTGGTTGCCGCCCGGTCCTTGCAAGGACAACGAGGCCTTCCGAATGAGCTGGAGCCACCGGCAGACGCCGAAAGTGTGAAGAACCCCAAGGGATGGCTGGCAGAACGAATGCCCAATGGCTACAGCGAGACGCTGGATCAACCGGCGCTTGCTGCAGTTTTCGATTGGCGTGCTGCGGCCGCGCTGCCGTCCTTTGACAAGCTACATACGCGACCTGATGCGCCTCGGAATCACGACGCGCGTGTCATAGTGCGGACGGTTCAACCCGAACCAGGCCCAAGTGCGTGCAGCGCCCAGCCGACAGCTGCACCGCCGAGCACGAGCCAGCTGGAGTTGGGCTTCCAGCGGACGAGCACCAGCGCTGCGAGCAGACCGAGCACGAGCGTGGGCACATCGACGAGCGCAGCGCGGCCGAGTTGCGCAGTGACGACAGCCATGAGCGCGAGCGACGCTACGTTCACGCCATCCAGAAACGCGCCGGCAAGCTTCGAGGCGCGCAGCCGCGGCACGAGCCGCCCGCTGAGCGCGACGAAGACAAACGCGGGTAGGAAGATGCCCGCGGTGGCCACCAGCGCACCGCTTGGACCACGCAGCAGGTAACCGATGAAGGTTGCGGTGGTGAACACCGGACCCGGCGTGACTTGGCCGACCGCGATGGCATCGATCAGCTGAGCTTCGCTCAGCCAGCCCAGGCGCTGCACGAGATCCGCGCGCAAGAACGCCAACAGAACGTAGCCGCTGCCGAAGAGCACCGAGCCGATCTTGCAGAACACCCAGAAGAGCGCTGGCAAGCTTACGGTGGTCACCGCAGCTGCTGCTGCTGCTACCGTGGTGGTGGTCGCGGTCGTGATCGCAAGCGGTGACCCGAGCGGAAGCAACGCTGGCGGCACCGCACCACCCGGGCCTTGCGCGGACCCGAAGCGCGCAGCGAGGACCGCGGCCGCACCGGCACCGAACAGCAACGCGAGCTCGTTGCCACCCGCCGCCGACAGCAGCACGACCAGCGCGCCCAGCGCACGCAGCAGCGTGGTCTTCGCAGCCTTGGGCGCAAGCGTCCAGATGGCCTGCACCACCACACCGAGGATCACGGGCTTCACCCCGTAGAGCAGCCAGCCCGCTGCCGGCAGCGCACCGAAGCTCAGGTATGCCCAGCCGAGCGCACCGGTGATCAGCATCGCGGGCACGATGAACGCGAGCCCGGCGACGACGAGCCCAGCCCAGCCGCGGCGGTCCCAGCCGATGTGGATCGCCAGCTCGGTCGAGTTCGGCCCGGGGATGAGGTTGGTCGCGCTGACTAGATCGAGGAAGCGTTCCTCGTTGAGCCACTGCCGGCGCACCACCACCTCGCTGTGCATCATGGCGATGTGTGCCGCAGGTCCGCCGAAGGCGGTGGCGCCCAGACGCAGGAACAAGGCGCCGAGCTCGCGCAAGCTCGTGCGTGCTTCGGGCGCAGCTTCGTTCATGGCGCAACGGGATCGGTGTTCGGAACGCTGCGGCCGGCGACCAGCGGGATCTCGATGAAGCCGTGCCCGGAAGCTCGGTGACAGCCATTGCAAGCCGTTGCCGTGCGTTCGAACGCCGCCATGACCGCAGCGCGATCGCGTGATGCCAGCGCGCGCTGCAAGTCAGGGAGGTTGCTGTGCACGAACGCGCTGGCGGTCGCGGGCAGCACCTCGGGATGACCCTCGCGCGGCAACGAGGCGTGGGGCAAGGTGTCCTCGAACTGCTCGCCAATCTCGCCCAGTTGATACTCCGCGAGCTCGAAGCGGCCCGCTGCGGCGGCGCGACCGAGCAGCTCGAAGCGGCGGGCCACGTCGGCCATGGCGTTGCCATAGGAAGTCTGCGCGACGGGCGCGGGCGGCGGTGCCGCTGGTCGCGGCGCAGGTGGCTGGTCGCTCGCAGAACGAGCACAGGCGCACAACAGCACGGCACCGAAGGCGAAAGCTCGCGTGAAGCGAGCCGCAAGATTGCAGAGGTTCATGAGACTCAGTTCCTTGGGTGCGCGTGCCTGCGCGCGGCGGCTTCGGCGGCGCGATCTTCGAGCACGACCTCTTGGTAGAGCTCGGTGACTTCGCGACGCAGCTCGCGCAACAGGCGCCGTCCGGCAGGGGTGATGCGAAACACCTGACGGGCGCGTGCGTGCGCCGCAACTCCAGTGCGCCGTAGCCAGCCATTGCGTTCCATGCGCGCGAGCGCCGGATACAGCGTGCCCGGGCTGAGCGCGTGGCCATGCTCGGCGAGCTCCTCGAGCAGCCACGTTCCCCACACCGCACGCAGCGCGGCGTGATGC
>JADGRE010000185.1 GCA_017881185.1 Pseudomonadota bacterium
TGCGCGAGCTGACAGCGCACGCCGACCGGCGCATCGCCGAGCGTGCGAGCATCATTGTGGCCGCGCTCGAAGGCAAGGATACGGGTCAGATCGCACAGGAGCTGCAGCTGTCGACCTTGACCGTGTACAAGTGGCGGCGTCGCTACCGGGAACAAGGCGAAGACGGCTTGCGTGACCGGCCGCGTCGGGGACAGCCGCGCAAGCTCGGCCCGGAGCGGGTCGATGAATTGGCCTACGTCACCCAGCATTGCGTGCCACCGCGCACGGCGTTCTGGAGCATCCGTCGGTTGGCAGCGGCGCTGGGTGTCACCGCCCATCAGGTCCGTCGCGCCTGGGCTCAGACGGGCATCGACCCCCGCACCTTTCGAGGCCGGCACGCGCTCGAAGAGTTGCTCGGTATTTCCAAGGGCCACGAGCTGCTCGGGCTCTGCATCGCACCACCGCACAACGCCTTGCTCCTGGGCACGGCAGGCAGTGCCCGCGCGCCACTGCCCAGCTCGAGCGCGACGAACAAGCTAGCGCGCGCAGCGGCACACCTCGGCGAGCGTCGCGGCCAGCGCGGCAGCCTGTGGGCAGCGTTCGACGCGAGCGCTGGAGACCTCACTGCCATGCGCAGCCGCAGCCCGGACGCACTCTTGCAGCTGTTGACCCGAGCACTGAACGGTACGAGGTCCACCGAAGCGCTGGAGCTCGTGATCAGCGCGCGCGAGTCGCTGCACGACTTCGATCTGGCGGCGTTGCTCGTGCGCGAGCCACGTGTGAGCAGCCGAGTGATCGCTCCGTGCATCACGTGGTTGTCGGTCGTCGACGGTTTCCTGCACGAGCACGAAACACGCTTTCCGATCGACTCCGAACGCGTGAATGCCAGGCGTCTGCGCGAATCGCTCGCGCACCACGCAAGCTTGACCGACCCATCGCCTCTGGTCTGGATGGCACCCAGGCTAGGCGCGTGCTGAGCTGAGGGCTTGCGCGCGGTCACGGCGCGGTCGGGCAGAAGCGCTCCACGTCGCAGCCAGGGCGAGCACTGCCGGCTAGGCGTGCTCATGCATGGGCGCCGGCGTCATGAGCTCCATACAAGCCCGCTCCGCTTGCTCGAAGTCCACGCGCCCACTGATCTCGAGCAGCGGTACGCCGCCCATGGCCGCAAGGTATGGCTCGGGCGAAGGCGCGTGCACCGAGTGCTCGAACGAGTGCGCCACGCCGCCGCGGTAGAATGGCCCCGGGTGCTCTGCCAGCAGCTCGACCAGCTGTGGCCGCTCGCGCAGCGTGGTGTGGGTGATGCGAGTTGGCTCCGCACTGTCGCGCTTCCAGCTGAGAATCACGAACGCACGCATGAACGCCATGAGCGCGATCCTGCCGGGCCCGTACACGCGCTCGATGTCGACATCGTGCTTGTCTTCGAGCTCCCACAAGGTTTGCTCCGGCAGTTGCGACAGCTGACTCGCGCGTTCCGGGCTCAGCAGCGAACGCAGCGCCGGGTCTGCCATCAAGGTGCCAGGATTCACGCGCGGCAGCTTGGGCAGCCCCGACATCCGCGTCTGGCGGCCGACTTGCCGCACGAGCAGGCGATCGTTGGACACGAACTGAGCGCCACGGCCGAGTAGACGCAGCGCCAAGGTCGACTTGCCGGCACCACTCACACCCGCGAGCCCGATGCCGGTGCCTTGGGACGCCACGCCTGCGGCGTGACACAGCACCCAACCCGCATCGACCAGGCGCTCCGTATAGCGTGCGTTGATCAAGTTGATGATCTGGTTCTCGTTCTTCTCGCAGGCGCCAACCGCCAGGCTGAGATCGGGGCCCAGCAAGAACTGCATACCCGTTCGAACTTTGCGTACCACCCGGCCGCCTTCGATGTCGGCGTATTGTTCTTTGCGCCCTTGCTTGCCCGGGTCAAGCGGCCATTCGCTGAAGTCGAGCCCGAGCTCGGGCTCGGCCGCTTCGACCGCCACCACACGTAGATCGAAGCTCGCCGCAACCTCGTCGTCGGCGGTGTGAAGATAGTGTCGGAAGTACTCGGTGAGCGTTGCCAGCAAGCGCGCGGAGTTCGACTCCACGCACACGCGGAAGTCGTCGAAGCGCAGCGCGAGTCCACCGCGCATGGGGTGGTGCTCGACCACGACTTGCATCAGACGATCGAGGCGGGTGGGATGCTCATTGTTCATGGCGTAGGCTCTCGAGCACGTGGTTGGCAAACAGGCTGGCGGCGGCGTAGTGCGGTACGTGCTCGTGAGTCGATCGCGCAGGCGCCACGCTCTGCCCAGCACGGTCAGATGCAAGGCTGCCTCGGGCCGGGACGTTGCGTTCAGCGCGCAACATCATTGACCGCCTGCTGGCCATTGGTGCGTTCCTTCCACGCACCATCCAGGTGTGTCCAGCCGCCACCGGTGGCGCGCTCGATCAACACCGGTCGGGCGTGGTGCATCGAAAGCTGCGGTGCCTGAGATAGCTCGAGCACGCCGAGCTCGCAGGCCGCGTATCGAAACGCGCCGCCGTGGCCCACGAACACCTTCAACGTGGCGGCGCGGCTCTTCGAAGCCAGTGAGGCCGCGCTCGCTCGCAGATGCTCAGCCGCCCGCGCGCCGGCTCTGATGAGCGACTCGGCGCCGGGAAAGGGGAGCTCGAACGCAGGCAGATACTTCCACTGCGCGGGCGGGCGGCCGTAGCGTGGATCGCGCGCTAGTATGGTCTCGATCTGATCGAGCGTCAGGTTGGCCGCAGCACCCAGGCTGCGTTCGCACAACGCAGCGTACTGCTCCACCCGGAAGGGCTTGCGCGCCTGCGTTGCGAGCACGTCGGCCGCGATGCACGCGGTTTGGTAGGCACGCAGCAGCGGCGAGCACTCGATCACCGGATGTACGACCAAACGGTGATGCGAGGCCATCTCCGCGATGCTGGTCCCCAGCCGGCGCGCTTGCGCTTCACCTTCGGCAGTGAGCGGGTACAACAGGTGGGCATTGGGCACCCCGCTCGGTTGCTCGTAGATTCCGTGTCGCGTCAGTGCAGCAACGACTCTCACACATCACCATCCAACACCATCGACGTTTGGCGGCCAGTGTGCTCGGGGTGTGTGACAGTTGAGCGGCGAGCGCTGCCTGCGCGCGTGACAAATACGCGATAATCTGCGGGCGTGTGCCCGATTGTTTCGGGTTTCCACATCTGCCGTTTCCGAAAACGGCACGGATTCGTCACCTCCGCGGCGCATGGTGTGGCTAGCGTGCGCGCCTGGTTACAACTCCCAGGAGGACACGACATGCGAAAGCTTGCGATTCCAGCACTACTCAGTGGCAGCCTGCTTGCAGCCGCCACACCCGCGTTCGCCGGTAACGGCACGCCGCTCAATTCCAACTCGGCCAACGTACTGACCCTGGCGGTCTACGGCGACTCGCCCTACGGCACCACGCCCACCGACACCGCCGAGCTCGTCGCTTCACCGGCGTTCATCGAATCGATCAACGCCGATCCGAAGGTGGAGCTGGTGCTGCACGTCGGCGACATTCACTCCGGCAAGCAGTTCTGCACCGAGAGTTACGACCGCGCGATCTACGACCTGTGGACGGCGTTCAAGGATCCGGTCATCTACACGCCCGGCGACAACGAGTGGACGGACTGCAACAAGGCCGGCGAGGGCGGTGGTGCATACAACAAGACCACGCAACAGATCGACTACGTGCTCGACAGCAGCGGCAACCCCGTCGACTACGCGAAGGGCGATCCGATCGCGAATCTCGAGCTGATCCGCTCGATCTTCTTCTCGCACCCCGGCGTGTCGCTCGGCGGCCGCAAGAAGCTCGTCTTCTCGCAGGCGATGCTCTTCGACCCGCGTCACCGCTCGGACGCCAAGTATGTGGAGAACGTCATCTGGCAAGACGCTCAGGTGCTGTTCGTGACCATCAACCTGCCCGGCGGCTCGAACAACGACCAGGACGTGTGGTACGGCGCGCCCACCGCGACGCAGGCGCAGCTGACGGAGGCGGCCGAGCGCACGGGCGCGGATCTGCGCTGGTTGGACACGGCGTTTCTGCTCGCACAACTCGCAGGCTCGAAGGCCGTCGTGATCCAGGCTCAGGCGGACATGTGGGACGCCGAGAAGGGCGCTGCCCATCAAGCAGCCTTCGAGCCCTACGTGGCGAGCATCGCTTCGCACACGCAAGCGTTCGGCAAGCCCGTGCTGATGTTCAATGGCGACTCGCACGTGTATCGCTCGGACAATCCATTGTCCGCAGCCGATGCGCTCAACTACATGCATCCGGGCTACGACCTGCCGAACTTCCATCGGATCGTGGTGCACGGCAGCACGTTCCCGCTCGAGTGGCTCCGGCTCACGGTCAACCCACGCGTGGACGCGCCCAACGGCGCGACGGCGTTTGGGCCGTTCAGCTGGGAGCGTGTGATCCCGTGACGGCAAACAGCTGACGACGGCAGAGTAGCCCGCTTCGGTCAACGGAGCGGGCTTCTTTGTCTCTTGTCTCTTGGCGCCCAACCCCGGCTCCGAGCTCACAGCCCATCCTCACGCATCCACCTGCGCAACGTCTCGACCGAAAGCTCCAGACCGTGCCGCTCGCTCAGCTTCTCAGGCGCGAGCGGCGGACCGAAATCCGCGTATGTAGCTCGAACCTGCGCCATCGCCGTGGCCGCCAGCTCGCGCGAGCACGGCGCGGTGTGGCCCGGCGAGCTGTTTGCACCGCTCGGCTTCCGCAAGCGTCGCGCGTCATTCGTGGGTGACGCGCTCGTGGCCCAGGAGCGCAGCGACTACGCCCCGCGCGTCGACTTGAGCCCCAGCGCGCAGTGGGACGTGTGGCGCGCCGGCACGCCGTGAACCCAAGCAGCCCGCTTCACGAGCTCTGCAAGCAGGCGTTCAGGTCGGCGCGCCGCGTCGCAGTGAACAGCGACGCCCAACGTGCATGGGCCTAGCCATGCGCGTTGGGCGTCCGGTCAGATCGTCACGTCATCAATCAATAGCCGCCGAGAACCGCGCGCATCAGCTTCACGAACACATCCGTGTTGCGTTGCACGCCGACGAACTGATCGGCCATCGCGGCACGGGCAGCATACGCGGAGATCGGGATGTCTGATGCGGTGTGCACGGCTTGTGCGGCGCCCACGGCCTGACCGCGTACGAAGAAGCCGTCTGCTTGCGAACGGTTCACAGGCTGAGCGGGATACCCCGCCGTCGCGAGCTCGGCTTGGATGCTCGAGGTCAGCAAGCTGTCGACGATTGGCCGCGGCTTCGTCAGCCAGTTCTCGAAGCGATCTCCGCTGGCGCCGAAGCCGAACAAGAGCTTGCCGTCGATGTCGAAGCTCGAGGGATAGCCGTCGGCCAAGATGCTGTACTGAGGGAAGCCGGCGAGATCGTACGTACCCACCGCCGCTTGACGCGCCGGCACCGCGGTCGGGCTGAGCACGCTGCCGTCGGGCGGCAGCGCCTGGAGGTTCGCCACGGTGCCGTTGAGCGCACCGATGATGCTGAAGCCCGAGCACTCGTGGTCTGCCAAGACGATCACGACGGTGCGACGGTCGACTTTCTCGGCGAAGTTGCGAGCAACGGCAATGGCACGGTCGAACTCGATCGTGTCGTCGACAGCGCGCTCGGCGTCCATCGCATGCGATTGTTTGTCGATGCTGGCGCCTTCGACCATCAGGACGAAGCCGTCCTTGTCACGGTTCAAGACGTTGAGAGCGGCGCTCGTCATCTCGTCGAGCATCGGCTGATCCGGGGCGTGGTAGTCGTCCACTGCAAACGTGGTGGTGCCCGGCACGAGCACGTTGCGACGCTTCGCAAGCTTGTCGAGCGCCACGTTCATGTTGCCGTAGCCGAACAAGCCGAGCAGCTTCGTCGGCGCTTTCTTGCCGCCAGTTGGCACTGCGGCGAGGCTGGTTGCGCTGTCGACGTAGCTGAAGCCCGCGTTCTGATAATCGGTCAAGAGGTCGCGGGTGGGATCCGCGGCGCCTGCTGCGGTGCTCGGCAAGTGCCACGCGGCGATCAGATCGGCTGGAAGTTGAGCGTAGTCGCTGCCGGCGCTACGGCTGGAACCGAAGGTCGTCGAGGGCAGGAACCAACGACGGCCACCGCCCAAGAGAACCTTGAGCCCCGTGCCGCTATGGCGCCCATCCGCAGGGTCGCTCTCGTCGAGGTATTGGTCGACGATGCCGGTGCCCGCGCCGCGGTTGCCCGTGTGGACGGCGTTGGCCGCGGGCGTGGCGTCTTCGATGTCGGCGGTGCTGACGAGGCCCAGTGCCTTACCTTGCGTGCGGTGCAAGTATTCCGACATGTATTCGACGCGCGGAAAATAGAATGCGTTCGTCACGTGCGCCGGGAACACACCTTCTTGGCCGTTGAACGAGTGCGTGCCCGTGGTGTAGCCCGCCATGCCGGGAGCCGAGTCGGTCACGATGCTGTTCAGCGAATGCGTGGTGACCATGCCGGTGGCCGGAAAGTAGTCCATCGCGAGATAGCCGTTCGGATCGCCGCCCGTCGCGCCGTAGCGGACCAAGCGAGCCGCCGTGCGGTGCGCGGTGCCCATGCCGTCGCCGAGCATGATGATCACGTTACGCGCGCCGGCCCGATCGCCGCGGACATCGAAGACCTCGAAGTTTGCGGTGGCGTTCACGGTGCCGGTCGAATCGGTGAACGATGCTTCGATGGTGTGCAGGCCGGGCTGCAAGCTCGAGTAGCCGCGCAGGTTGAAGCCGCCGAAGCCAGCGGAGCTGATGCCGTCCGTCGTCAGCGAATTCTGAGCGCCGGACGAGAAGGCCTGCGCGACGCCATCAATCGACATCGTCGCGGAGAAAGGTCCGACGCCTTTGCCCTCGACGCGCAGATCGAACTTTTGTCCCAATAGAAAGCGTGCGTTGTTGGGCGGAGTGACGGAGACATTCGTCGGTGCAGCCATCGCGACGCTAGCCGCGCTCAGCATGGCACCCACGGACAGCGTTCCAAGACAGTGTCGCATCCAAGACATAGAGCCACCTTCCTTCTTCGGTATCATTTCGGGTCGCGCGCGCGAGTATTCGCGACGGCAACTTCATCTGTTTTGCTGCTCGCGGCGTCGAGGGTCGCGTCGAGCACGATTCGCAACGCAGTCGTGCGACCGTCGGGCTCGGCTCGGCTGCCGACTTCGAACGTTCCAGTCACTTCGACCGGGCCGCGCAGATGCGGCACCTCGCGATCCTGCAGTGCGCGCGAGATCACGAAGACACTCTCGAGCGGCAAGTCGGCGGTGCCACCGCCGCCCTCGTCACAATCGACCGGCTGCGGCGTGAGGTAGAAGCCTCCTTTGATGGGCAACTCCAGCCGGGCCATGAAGCCACGCATGCGCACATGCCGACCGGCCAGCGCTTGCGTTCGCGCCGACAAGCGCAGCTCTGGGCCCTTTGCTATGATCTCCGAGAACGCCAGCACCGTGGCGGGTGGTGCAGAGCTGCCGTGCGTAGTGGCCGCGCCCTGCTCCAAGCCGAGCGCCTGCCTGGCGTCGCGACCCGAGCAGGCCACGAGCGGCGTAAGCAGAAACAACGAAATGGTCAGCGCGCGCATCTTCATGGTGCGGCACGCTAGCAACGTCGCGTGTGACGGCTGTGAAGTTGGAGCGAACTGTTCGAGACGTTTGATCGACAACGTCAGCGACAGCGCAAAAATCCCGTGGCGCTCAGCGCGTGCGCGCGCGACTCGCTTCGCTGGGACTCTGCGGTGGCCCGTTGGCTTCCGGCTGCGTCACGCGCGGCGTCGCAGGAAGCTCGAAATCATGCGGATCGTCGCGCTCGGCGTTGCGCTCGGCTGCTGGCGCGAACGCCGGCGCCTGCGGTGGCTCCACCGTTGGCTCGTCGCGAGCTGCCACAGGCGCCGTGCTCCGATCTTCATCGTTCACGCGCGTCGGCGTCGTCGCGCGGGCCACGCTCGGCCTGGCGACGCGGTCGGGTGCGGCACCGGCGACGATGGCGGGCGTGCTGGTCGCGTGCGTGCTGGGGCGTGCAGCTCCGTGCCAAGCCCAGACACCTGCAATGGCTAGAATCGAGCACGTCCACCCGATCATCTTGCGCAGGCGCTTGCGCGGCGAACGATGCTTCGGAGCCGTGGGAGTGATGGATTGCATCCGGCGGTTCTTAGCGCAGATCGACGAAGGCGCCGACTACTCGTTGCGAGATTCATGACCGATTGCCGCAGTTGTCACCAGTTCGTTACCGACTATGCTTCTTCCAGCGTGAAGACCTCGCCGTCTGCGCGCCGTAGCCGCAGCCCGAGCGCGCGGGCCAGGCGGCAGAAGACACTTTGAGCGAGACGGGGACGCCCCGCCGCGACGGTGTCTGCTGCAGCATGGTCGAGGGCTCCAACAACGACGGTGGCGGGGCCTCGGCAACTCGCGCGCCAACGGCGGCGCAATCTACAACGACGGCAACGAGATCGTGCTCGACGTGATCGCGAAGGCGCCGGCTCAGGTCGTCAACTCGCAGATCTTGCGCTGAGCGCCGCGAGCGGGGGTCGCGCGGCGAATCACCACGGCGCGTTCAGCAAGCGTTGCATCTCGACACGCCGCAAGCCACCGGGGAAGCGCTTGAGGTAGTCACGCGCTCGGGCCACCGCAGCGGCGGCATCGCCACGCTTGGTCGCGATGACGGCCCGCAGGAACGCGGCATCTTCGTAGCGAGGGTCAGTCTGAAAGTGCGCGGCGAAGATCGCGAACCGTTCATCGGCGTCGAGGTATGCTCCGGCTCGGAACGACGCCATCGCCGCACTGAACTCGTCACCAGCGCTGGGCGAGGGCGCCAGTGCGGCTGGGCTCGTGCGTGCGGCAGCCGGTAGCGCTCGCGTGGCGGACACCGCACGAGCTGGCGCGCCGCCCTTGCCGGTGGCGGCGCGGCGCGGCGCAACGACCGCCGTGGCCTTTTCGGCTGTCGTGTCATCGACCTGCGCAGCGCCCAGAACATCGTGGACCGCAGCGGATGGCGGCGGGCGAACCCAGCTCGATCCGGCCAGCAAACGTAGCTCGGCCGCACCAGACAAGCGCAACGCGACGATGCCCTCGGTGACCAGCACGCGCTGCGTGTGTCCGCCGTCGACCTCGACGATGAAGCGGGTACCATGCACCTCGAGCTCGCCATCTGGTACGGCCACCACGAAGCGTTGGTCGTGTCGCAGGTGCTCGACGTGGACGGCGAGTGAGCCGCTCGCCAGCACGACGCGACCGAACGGCCCTTGCGTCCGGTCGCGGAAGCTAGCGCCACCGACGGCCCGCGCTTCGAATATCGGCGCAGCGTGTTGCGCAGCAGGCGGCGGCGAGTGGCCCCAGTGCAAGACGGCAACGATGGCCGTCAGCGCCACCAACACTGCGGCAGCTGCCGGCACGAGCGCCCGGTGTGGGGGTTCGCCGCGTGTGAGTGTGAGCTCGTTGGCCCTGCGCAGCAGCGCTGCTCGCTGTCGACGTTGTTCGAGCGGAGACAGCTCGCGAGGCTCTATGCGTTGCAGCGACTCTCGCAGCTCCCGCAGCGCTGCTGCCTCGCGCGCACACTCGTTGCACTGCAGCGTGTGCCGCTCGAACGATGCGGCATCGAGTGCGTCGATGCGGCCGTCCTCGATCGCCGCCGCCTGCCATGTGCGAGCGCAGGTCATGGTTGACCGTCCTGCAGCTCGCGGCGTAGCGCGTTGCGTGCGTGGTGCAGGCGGGTCCAGATGGTGTTGATGGGCACGCCAAGAGCCGCTGCGGCCTCTTCGCCCGAGGTGCCCTCGAGCGCGATCATCACGAACACTTCGCGCTTCTTGGGCGCAAGTCGCTCCAGTGCCTGATACAAGCGCGCTTCGATCTCGCGACCATCGAAGGCTTCGCCTGGCGTGGCGTGGTGCTGCTGGTCTTGCGCGCTCACCCACTCCCGCAGCCGCGCTGCCATGCGCCCTAGCGACCGACGTTGACGACGAACCATCGTGGCGGCAACACCGAGCATCCAACCGCGCGCCGACGCGCGGCCATCGTAGTTGCGCGCTGCACCGATGACCTCGAGAAAGCAGAGCTGAACGAGATCGTCCAGGTCAGCCCGCACTCCCATGCGCAGCAGGAAGCGGCGCACGTCGGCATGGTAGCGCTCGAATAGGCCACCCAAGGCGTCGAGATCGCCGACGACGATTCGTGCCAGCAGCGCGGGATCGGATTCGCTGAGCTCTGCTGCCCGTACCAGAGCGGTCATAACACTTCGCTTTCCACGCCCAAAGCCAGCGTCAGCGCCCACCAGGGCAAGCGCGGCAGGCCGTTCGCCGGCGGATCGTTTTCGCCGACGTGCGTCGCGTCGACATCGGCCAACAGGTTGGCGCGCCAGCGCGTGTGCCCATCGGTGGGGAACACGGCCGCTGCGTAGGCGCCCACGAGCGCTTGTCCGCGGTCTTGCTCCGCGTGCACCGGCTTGCCTGTCGCCGCATCGGTGGTGTGCCAACCCTCGTGCTGCGCCGCCGCCGAAAGCGTGATGCCGGTGATCAGCGCCACGCGCGCACCGAGCGACGTCTGACGTCCGACGGCGAGCCCGGTGGAGACGTCGGCCAAGCGTGCCGAGCGTGTGTCGTCCGCGAGCACCGCATACACCGGCGTCCAACGCGCCAAGAGGCCGATCTCCCAGCGCGCGAGGCCCAGACTTGCGCCCAGTAGAACGCTGGGGCCGAGCGCCGGTCCCGGCCCAGCGAAGCGTGCGCCCAGCAGCCCATGCACCAAGACATGCACTTGGCTTGCAGCTGACGGCGCAGGCTGCGCAGCGTGTGGCTGCACGGCGCGCTCGTCGTCGACACCACGCCCGCGCGCGGCGGGCGTGACGGCCGGTGGTGGCAGCGTCACGCGCAGTGCATCCAGCGTTGGCGAGAGCTCACTCGGATCGTGTAGCACGCGCACGGCTCGCCGCCCGTCGCTCGTGGTGAAGGTCAGGGTCGCGAGCCCAGCATCGATCTCGAGCACGGCTGCTGCGCAATCGCCCGACTGGGCCTGCAGCAGCGTGCGCGCGTCCTCGACGGCCATGGCCCAGGCTGCAGCTGGCTGCTCGGGAATCACTTGCAGCGCGCAGCTGGCAGCTGCGCTGGTCGGCAGGGCGCCCACGCACAGCGCCGCCAGCACGATGGCGAAAGGTGCGGGGCGCAACGGCTGGCGTGGGAAGTTCAGCGGCATGCAGCGAACCAATCTGAAGGGTATTCGCCCCTCGCGCCGCTCACCTTCAAAAAGAATCGGCGTGTTCGGTGTCCGGAGATAAATCGCACCGCGGCCCGTGAAGGTTCTGCGCGTCGGCGGCGAATGACTCAACAGAGCCCAGAACGCGGGCGTT
>JADGRE010000371.1 GCA_017881185.1 Pseudomonadota bacterium
TTGGCGTAACGCTTGCACGAAGTCGCGGCATCTCGGGCTCGAGGTTTGAGCGTGGCAACGAAGGACAACTCAGCGAGAGACCTGGCCTGCGGCGTGTTGTTCACGATCGAGCGGCGCGTCGCGGCGTGCGCGCCAGCGAGTTTGCAGCTCGTGATCGGCGATCTGACAGCCGAGCGAACGGACGCCATCGTCAACCCATCGAGCGCGACGCTGTCGGGTGGCGGGCTGGTCGACCTTGCGGTTCGGCGAGTCGGCGGCCTTCAGCTGGAGGGCGCGTGTCGCGCGGCGCTCCAAGCCGTCAAGGGTGGGCAGCTGACGCCGGGACAAGTCGTCGTCACGAAGGGCTTCGGACTGCCTGCGCGCTATGTGGCGCATTGCTTGCCGCCGATCTAGGACGACGATCCCGCGCTGGCGCGCACGCACTTGGCTGACTGCTACCGCGGTGCTCTACAGCTGGCACGCGCGCACGAGCTCGCGTCGATCTCGTTTCCCGCCATTGCCACAGGCATCTACGGCTTTCCGGTGCAGGAAGCGGCCGTGATCGCCGTGCACGCGGTCGCGGAGGATCTCAGAGCCCACCAAGCGCCTTCACTGGTGCGCTTGGTGTCGTTCGGACCAGGCACGCTCGCTGCGTACCTCGAAGCCGCTCGCGGCCTGCTCAGCGAACACAGGGCGGTAGTCCCTATAAACGCTGGCCCCTCCCCTCCCTCCCCGGCCCCTCCGCGCGGCGGCGTTCACCGCGTGGTGCGCGGAGCAAGGCGTCTGCGCTCTGCCGGCGGCCCCGCAATCGCTCGCGCTTTATCTCGCTGCCCGAGCGGACGAAGGCCGCAAGGTAGCGACGCTCGCGCTCGCGCTCAGCGCCATCTCCCAAGCGCATCAAGTCGCCGGCCACCCGTCGCCGCGTGCCGACCGGCTCGTGAAGGAAACCTGGAAAGGCGTGCGCCGACGCCTCGGTGTTGCGCAGGACCAGAAGGATCCGATCAGCGCCAAGGAGATCCGTCGCATGATGGACGAGCTTCCTGCTGGACTGCTCGGCCTGCGAGACCGCGCGCTGATCACGCTCGGCTTTGCCGGCGGCTTCCGACGCTCCGAGCTCGTCGCGCTCGATTGTGCCGACCTTACGTTTGTGTCTGAAGGTCTCGAGGCCCTCGTGCGCCGCAGCAAGACCGATCAGGAAGGCGCGGGTCTCACGAAGGTCATCGCGTACGGTGGCGACCCGACAACATGTCCCGTGCGCGCAGTGCAGGACTGGCTCGAGCTTTCAGGGATCGGCGAAGGACCGGTGTTCCGACCCATCAACCGTCACGAGCAACTCAGCGACAAGCGCCTCACGGATTTTGCCGTGGCCGTCATCATCAAACGCACGGCGAAGAAGGCTGGCCTGCCAACGCCGAAACTCTCGGGGCACTCACTGCGCGCGGGGTTCGTGACGGAGGCCAAGAAGAACGGCGCGGACGACGCGGCCATCATGGACCAGACCGGTCACAGCAGCTTGGCCATGGTGCATCGCTACCATCGTCGGACCAAGAAGTGGGTGAAGCCGGCGAGCTCCAAGCTCGGTCTGTGAACGGTCGCTACCCGATGCCGAGTGACCTCCCGATACGCCATCGCGCCTCCGAGGCCGGCTCTGCGTCGGCTCCAGAAGCCGCGGTGGTTCGAACTTGCCTTCGATCGGTGGCGGCCACCCTGACTACCACCCGCGTGCCACTGGGCAGGCCACACGTGGCACGCGCCGTGCACCCGCGTAGCCGCATATGCCCGCTGGCACAACGTGGCGCACGCGCCGTCTGGTCCCCTGGGTCGCCGTCCTGTGCGGCGCCTGCGCGCAAACCCACGGGGCGGCTCGCGGTTCATCCGCGGCGACCGACGGTTCTGTTGGCAACAGTGCGCGTGATCCGCTCTACGCCGAGACCGACAGCGCCGTCCCGAGCAGCACGCTGGACACAAGCGACATGGCGAGCGCGAGCGACCCCGTCGGGCCAGGCGGCTTGGCGGTGACCGCACGCCATCATCTGCATCGCGCGCGCCTGGGAACCTGTCCAAACAACCTGGCGCCCGACGCTGCGACGCCCGAGCTCCCGCCTGCTCCCGAAGCTGACGGCGGCGTTGTCCCACGCCCGGACTTCATTCGAGACGAGTGCAGCCACGACGCCGACTGCTCCGCTCACGCCTACGGGCAATGCGTCGTGGCACTGGTTCCCTCCGGCCCGCTCCCCAGCGTGGCCTACCTTGCGTGCCAGTACGGCTGCGTCGCAGACGGCGACTGCGGCGCGGACGAGCTGTGCCTGTGCGGCACGACCATCGGCCGGTGCGTGCGCGCCAGCTGCCATACCGACGCCGACTGTCCTGGCGCAGCGTGCTCGCTCTTCGAGCGAGGCGACGGCTGCGGGCGCTACGAGACCTACTTCAAGTGCGCGCTACCGGGCCGCGAGTGCGTCGACGATTCGCAGTGCGAGCCTGCGTTCCGCTGCACCGGCACGACATGTTCCCCCCGATCGGAGTGTTGACGACGCTCGCTTGCGTCAGTCGCTGCCGTGGCAGAGATCGCACAGCTGACGGGCGGGCGAGTTCGTGGTCGGGGCGCGGAGTGGCCGTAGCTGCCAGCGCCCCAGATGACCCGGGCCCCGGCCCGCCGCACCACGCAGGTATGGACGAAGCCCGCCAAGACGGATACAGCGTCGGAGAGACCGCACACGATCACCAGCACTCTGCTGTCTGCCACCGAGCCGTTGCCGAGCTGGGACCACGTCACGGACGACGGCGCACCCGCAGAACACGGCCTAGTATCAGCCACCGGGGCAATGGTGCATGCCGAGCGCGTCGCGAACCGCAGCCGAACTCTGGGGCTGGGGCTTCGCCAGCATAGGCAGACAACGCTTTGTCTGCCTAAGTCCCGGGCCGCCTTTCGTGGTCGGTCTCGGAACCCATCGGGCTTGCTCAGAAATCCCAGGGGGCCTGCCGCGCACGAGCACAGAAGCGTACACTTAGACGGAACTATCGAAGGGTAGTTAGGGAGACTGGAGAGGGAGAACGAGAACGAGGATTGCCGCCATCACGCTCGATGGGGCTGGGTTCCCTCTCATCAAAGTGATCTTCATCTTTCGTCGGGCTAACTACCCTTCGATAGTTCCGTCTAAGTGTACGCTTCTGTGCTCGTGCGCGGCAGGCCCCC
>JADGRE010000372.1 GCA_017881185.1 Pseudomonadota bacterium
AGCATCTGGTCGTGCAAAATCAGAAACGCGACGCCGTAGATGAAGCCGAGCGCGCGCAGAAACCACGCGCGCGTGCGGAGGTAAGTGGAGGGCGCAGCGCCGAGCCAGCCCACGCGCAGCGAACGCGCCAGCTCGGCCGGGCCCGGCTCGGACAGAGCGGCGTTCGCAGGCGCATCGGGCGGGTTCGACTGGCTCATGGCAAATGCCCCGCCAGCTTACACGAGCGCGCCGCTGCGCAGCCGCGTGCCCACGCAGCAGGCGCCCGCAAGCTATGGCACAATCGCGCGCATGAGCGACCCAACGAGCAACATGGACCAGTGGCTGAAGGCGTGGCTTGCAAAGAACGGCGGCGTCGCCGGCACAGTGCACCTGCGCGAGGGCAACGACCTCAAGCTGCAAGCCGCCCTCAACATCCCGCCGAAGGTTGCGGAAATCGTGCGCACGGTCCCCAAAGGCAAAGGCATGGCCGGCCTCGCGTTCGAGCGCAACGAGCCCGTATCCACCTGCAACCTCAAGGCCGACACGACCGGCGACGTGCGCCCCGGCGCCAAAGCCGTCGACGCCAACCTCGCAGTCGCCATCCCGATCCACGACGCCACCGGCCAAGTCCGCGGCGTAGTCGGCATCGCCTTCATGGGCGAACGCGAGATGGCAGACAGCGAGCTACAGCGTCTGCGAAGCGAAGCGGAGCAAGCGCCGGGGTGAGTTGGGGGGAGCGTGGCGGTGAGCTGGTCACGCAACGCGGACGAGATCCCGATCGATATACGGTTTGACCAACGGCTTCAGTGCGGCGCGGGTCACGAGGGCAACCCGCCGGCCGAGGACCGCCTCTAGCAACTCCTTCACGCTCATGAATGCGTCGAAGGTCGTCGCGGTGTTGAACTCCACGAGCACGTCGACGTCGCTGTCGGCGCGGGATTCGTCACGCGCGGTCGACCCGAACAGCGCGAGCGACTTCACGCCGAGGCGATGGAGATCCGGCAAGCGCGATTGGATCCGGGCGATGGCTTCGGCGCGGGTCATCTAAAACCAATCATACCACCGAGACTCGGTGGGACGCCTGGCGTGACCCACACCGCACCGTGGCTTCCGGAGTCGAACCACAGCCGGCCTCGGAGGCGCGATGGCTTATCGGGAGGTCACGATGGTCGAGGTCGAAGAGGTGCTGCGGCAGCGCTTGTCGCTCGCGCAATCCGCGGGCAGGCTAGCGACCATGGGCCCTCAGGCGGCGAAAGTGATCAAGGAGCTTCGCAAGGCGAAGCGCTCTGGTGTGATCGATCTGCGCGCAGTCCGTGAAATGCGCGAGTTGCAGCAGGCCCTGGCGAGTGCGCGTGACGACTTGGAGCCTCTGCCACCGAATCACGCGCACTGGATGCAGGTGTTCAAGGTGCTGGCGAGTCTCGGGCACCCGCTGCTGGGCACGAGCGCGTTGCGTAAGCTGAGCGAGCGCGTCGAAGCGGCCGATCAGGAGTACATGCCAGGCGGCCCGCCGAGTAGCCCGATCCTCGATTCGGTGTTCGTCAGTTGGTGGATGGCCGACGTCGGGGTGGGTCCAAGGCGCGAATCGATGTGCTCGATCCTCGCAGATCTGGCGCTGGTGATGGACCTACCGGCGGTCTTGGCCGAGGGCGCGAAGGCGCTTGCGCAATCCCATATGGGAGTCTATCGCGTGACCGAGCTCGGCCCCGATCGTGTGCAGCTCGACGAGCTCCTGACCGGGCGCAGCGTGTGCTCGCGCTTGCCGCGCGACCTACGTGGACGCGCCAAGTTCTGGCTGACGAGGCTCTTGCCCTCACTCCTGCCCGGCGATCCGGATTGGGTGGTATGGACAACACCTTACGAGCTGGACGGCCCAGACGTCGAACACCAATGGTTGGCTTACTGCGAGCGCGCAGTCGCGGGGGTGGCTTCCGAACGACGCGCCGAGCGACTCGCACAGCATTTCAAGGCGGCCGACGACCCCAGGCGCTGGACCGAATACATCATGAACGGCTACGCCGGGGTCACGCCGGTGGGTTCCATCGTGTTGACCGGCATTCCCGATCGGCCGGGCACGCTGCCGCACCACCCTGACTATGACGCGGCCGAGGCGGGGGATCCGCACGGTACAGCGTCGCCGTTCGAGCGGGTGCGCTTGCGGTTGCATGCGCTCGCCCAGGAGTGCGGCTTTGCCGAACTCGACCCGAAAGATGCGCAAGGCGCCCCAGCCGTTGCGCCCAAGCAGCCGCAGCGCTTCGCCGAAGTCGAGCGCATTCTGACGCTCGCGTACAGGACGTATGGCCAGCTCGATTCGCAAGGGCGCAGCGCGCTCGAGCTCCTCGCGCAAGACGCCAGCGAGTTGCCAGCCGAGGAAAGGCGCATGCTCGACGCGCTCTTGGCCGGCTGGTTCTCGGCGTTCGAAGTGCTGCGCGTCAAGGTGGATGAAGGCATGGAGCTGCGTGACGTGCTGCGTGGGCGCACGCTCTGGATCACGGAGCGTTCGGCAACACGCCAGGTACAGCTTGGGGATCTCTTGGTCGGCTGGATCGTGGTCGAGCCAGATCGCAACACGCTCGAAGGCGCGGTGTGTCACGTTCCAGCCATGCTGGCGCCGCGCTACGTGGCCGACCTGCGCACGTGCAAAGACGCCGCGGCGCGGGCACACCCGGCGCTTGGCTGGAAGAAGCAGCATGGGCTGCTGGCCTGCCAGGCAGTGCCGCTCTTGGAGGCGGTGTTTGCTGACGCGCCGATGCCGGTGTTGCGCAACGTTGACGGTGACGACGTGCTGGTTTCCGAGGCGCACTATGAAGTCGTGGACGAAGCGCGCGTGTCCAAGGTGCTGGCGGAGCGCTTCGACGCGGAAGGCGACGGGGTCTACTGCTACGTCGGTGGCGAGCTGCTGCTGGCGCGCTTGGTGCTGCGCGGGCGCAAGCTGAGCGTGCAGTGCAACTCGCGCAAGCGTCTCGAGAACACCAAGGCGCTCTTGCAGGGCGCGCTTGGCGCTGCGCTCTTGCACCGTGCGGACACGCATACAGACCCGCAAGTACTGCTCAAGGATGCGCGCAACCAGGATCACACTGCATCGCCGATGCCGCAGCTCGAGCTCCCACCCGAGGCAAAGCTTCAAATTCAGGCCTTGCTGCTCGAGCGCATGCGCAAGTGGCTGGATGAGCCGATACC
>JADGRE010000373.1 GCA_017881185.1 Pseudomonadota bacterium
GCGAAGTACGGCTCGAGCACGAGGCCTTTGCCCAGCTCTTCGAGCACGATCATCGTGTCGATGGCGTTGCCGCCGAGGCCGCCATCGGCTTCGGAAAACGGGATCGCTGTCCAGCCAAGCTCCGCGAACGCGTGCCAGTTGTCGCGGCTGAAACCCAGCTCGCTGCCCGCGAGCGCGCGACGCTTTTCGAAGTCGTAGCTCTTCTCGACGAACTTGCGCACGCTGTCACGCAGCAGGTTTTGCTCTTCGGAAAACGAAAAATCCATGTCCGGCCCCTCTGGGAAGTCTGATCGAAGAAGTCTGATCGAAGAAGTCTGCTCGAAGTGTGGCGCGCGCTCACAGGCCCAAGATGGCCTTGGTGATGATGCCCTTTTGGATCTCCGACGAGCCGCCGTAGATCGTGACCTTGCGGTAGTTGAAGTAGTTCGCCGCAGCGCGCGCGCTGAATTCGGGGCCCACGGCCTGGCCGTGCTCGGCCACGAACGGCATGGCGTAGTAGCCGGCCGCTTCCAAGATGAGCTCGGTGATGCTCTGCTGAATCTCGGTGCCGCGGATTTTCAGCATCGACGACTCCGCACCCGGCGCGCCGCCGCGTGCGACCTGAGACAACAAGCGCAGCGTCATGAACTGCAGCGCAGTGATCTGAATCTCCACGTCGGCGGCCTTGCGTGCGAACGTGGGGTTCGCGAGCAGCGTGCCGCCACCGACCTTCACCTTGGCGGCCTCGCGCTTGACGCGCGCGAAGGTGCGCTTGATGGCGCCGATGTTCGCGACCGAGGTGCGCTCGTGCGTGAGCAGGTACTTGGCGTAGGTCCAGCCCTGGTTCTCCACGCCGATGCGGTTCTCCACCGGCACGCGCACGTCTTCGAACCAGGTCTCGTTCACCTCGTGGTCACCTTCCAAGGTGATCACCGGATGCACGCTCACGCCGGGCGTCTTCATGTCGATGAGCAAGAACGAGATGCCCTGCTGCTTCTTCGCGTTCGGGTCGGTGCGCACCAGACAGAAGATCCAGTCGGCGTGCTGCGCCAGCGTGGTCCAGGCCTTGATGCCGTTGACCACGTAGTGGTCGCCGTCACGCACTGCGCGCGTGCTGAGCGAGGCCAAGTCGGAGCCCGAGCCCGGCTCGGAGTAGCCCTGACACCACCACACGTTGCTGCCGAGAATGTCGGGCAGGAAGCGCTTCTTCTGTTCCTCGGTGCCGAAGGTGTAGATGACCGGCGCCACCATGTTGATGCCGAACGCGATGACCGGCGGTGCGCCCGCTGCACCCATCTCGTCGCTGAAGATGTGCATCTGCGTCGGGCTCCAGCCCGTGCCGCCGTGCTCCACCGGCCAGTTGGGCGCGGCCCAACCCTTCTCGAACAAGATCTTCTGCCAGCGAACGTGTTGTTCCTTGGTCAGCGGCCGGCCCAGATCGACAGCATCGCGGATGTCTTTGGGCAACTTGGCTTCGACGAAGGCTCGGACTTCGTCTCGAAACGCCAGGTCTTCTTTGCTGAATTCCAGGTCCATGCGGCAGCGCTCCTGCAGGTTGGGCGCACACCATATACGCAGCCCGCAGGCTTGCGCAAACGGTTCTGCAGCACTGCAAATGGTTCAGCGCGGGTCGCGCGCGCAGCGCTTCGAAGCCCGTACCGCAGCGTGCGGAGCTCGCCTCAGAAGCTGCCCGAGCCGCCCGTGGAGCACGATGCGCATTCGGCCAGGGTCTTGTTCGCGGCGTCGAGACACTTCGGTGGGCAGTACGACGTGCGTCGGAACACGTACGGGTTGCCCATGCCGTCGTCGACCTTCTCGCACTCGGCGCTCTGGCCCTCGACGGTCATCTCGCCGTAGCCGCCGACGTTGACGAACTTGTTGCCGCAGTCTTTGTCGCCCGAGCTCCAGCCCGGCAAGTTCGGCAGCGTTTGATCGGTGCTGACCTTGTCGTAGTAGACGTCGACGCACTGGTGCGAAATGGTGCAGTCGCCCGGCTGCGGGTTCTTCACGTCGCCCGCTTTGATCGTGTAGCAGAGCTTGAACTTGCCCGCGCAATCGATGTTGAGCGTGCTCGAGTTCCAGTCTTCGGGCGGTGTGCCCGGCGGCGTGGCCGACACGGTATCGCAGGCGATCTTGCCGGCGGAGTCGAGGTGGCTCGAGTAGAGATAGGTGTTGTTGTTGTCCGTGTAGAGGCAAGGCGCGAGGTTGGTGAGCGCCCACTTGCCCGTGGAGAAACAGCCGCAGGCCTGCGGGCCCTGAATGGCGCCGGTAGTGGGCAGTACGTAGCCCTTGCACGCGCCCCACAACAGGCCGAACTCTGAGGTCTGCAGGCAGGTGGTCTGGCCGTCTTTGCACACGCCGTGCATGCGGTTGACACGCTTACCCGGCCAACACGCCGAGGTTTCGCCGGCCTTCGTGCACGTGCAACCTTCGCGGTTCTTGTCGTCCGGACAGGTGGGCGTGCCGCCAACCGTGGGCGCAGGCGCCATGGCGCCGTCCGGCAGGCAGACGGGCGGCGGCGGGTCGTTGATGAAGAAGGCGTCGAGCGAGGGCGTGGCATCGAGCGGCACGGCGGCGGCGTCGAGAATGTTGTTCGCCGAGCCGTCTTTCTTGCCGCCGTTGGCGCTGCCGCCGTGGGCGTCGGGGCCGCCATCGGTAGGCACGGGAATGGGTGCGTCCAGCCGGTTGGCGCAGGCGCCGCACAGCAGCAGCAACGCCAGCGCGACACACGACTTGTTCCACGCCCGTCTTGAGCTTCCCATGCGCACTCCTTCTTAACAGTCTCTCGCAGGCTAGCCGAGCCCTGCGGGCCCGTCACGATTGCCAGGCTCGCGGCCGCACCAACCGCACTACGTGGGTGGCCACAATCAGCTGCTTCGGTCGGAACGAAGCGAAGGTTAGTCTGTAAAAACCGGATTTCCTAGCAACAAAGCTCGCGAATTGGCCAGCAATCGCAGGCCACGTTCAACCGGCTGCCACGCAGCGGCTCTCGAGCACACCGAGCCCCGGGATCTCGCTGCGGATGCTGTCTCCCGGCTCGAGGTAGCGCCGCGGCTTGCGAACCGAGCCGACGCCGGCTGGTGTGCCGGTGAAGATCAGGTCGCCGGGCAAGAGCGTGCTGTGTTGCGACAGGTACGCGATGAGCGTGCGCACCGGGAAGATCATGTCGCTGGTCTTG
>JADGRE010000186.1 GCA_017881185.1 Pseudomonadota bacterium
CCACGGCTTGGTCGCAGTGTCCGAGCGCGCGCGCCGAGCGCGCCGCGAAGAGCAGGGCGGATGCACGGGATCCGGCGGCATGCTTGGTCGGGGCGCTCGCGCTGGGTCGTTCGCCACCGGTCGCCTCGGAGGCAGCGCGGCTCGGCGCTGGCGCGTACGGGTTGGCTATCGCGTCGGCCGAGCCGCGTGAGGCCCTGAGATTCGCGCCGCCGCCGCTAGCTGCAGCCGCGGCGACAAAAGGCTCCGCCTCGCGCTCCACTCGCTGCGCTTTCTTTTCTGGCAGTGCGCCACGTGCCAGCCCGGAGCGCTCGAGCTTGTCGTCCGGCGCTGCGACTTCCGCTTTGCCGCTGACGGCGGCGGGTGGCGCGGGTTGACTCGCTGGCCTCGCGCCCTCGGCTTGCGCGAGCGAGTCGCTCGCAACGTTGCCGATGACGGCAGGCGCGTTGTCGGTCGATGGCGCTGCCATCTTGGCCGCTTCTGCAAACGCTCGGGGCGCGTCCGACGGTGCAGCTGCCGGCTGCTCTGTAGGCATCGCCATCTCCGGCGACACCGCAGTCCGCGCAGGCGCCAAGTCTTTCGCCCCCGCGGGCGCCGCCACGCGTGCGCGTGCATTCTCGTCGCGGTCACCCTTGGCGTAGATGCGCCCGGCCCGCTGGTCCATCTTCAGATCGAGCGGCTTGGCCGGTTGCAGTGCGGCCGACGGCGCAGCTTCCCCTTCGTGCTCTGGGTTCACCACGCTGGTGCCGGTAGCCAGCGGCCTGCTCGACAGCTGATCCAACGACAACACGCCCACAGCCACGATCAACACCATCACGGTGGCCATCGCGACTTGATGCGAAGACGTGAAGCGTCTCACCCAACCGAAGAAGGCCTCCCACACCGGCACCGCAGCTTGCGCTTGCACCGGCGGCGCAACCGGCTCCGCGCGTGCAGCCTGCATCAAACGCAACGAGAGCTGCGGCGGCGGCGCTGCCATCGGCAGTTGTTCGGCGAGTTGATGCCCCGCCGACAGCCGCTCGAATGCGCCGCTGCACTGCGCGCAGCGCGACAAGTGCGCGTGCACCTCGCTCTGTGCGTGCGGCGCGAGCTCGCCACACACCAGATCCAGCAACATCGCTTCGCAGCTCTGACAGTCCATGATCTCGTCTCAGCCCAGTGCTCGGGCGTGCTCCTCATAGTCGGCGAGCGCGCTCTGCAAACGCTCCAAGGCGTAGCGCATGCGGCTCTTCACGGTGTTCTCGGACACGCCACAGATCTCGGCGATCTCGGCGAATGCCAGGCTCTGCACCTGGCGAAGCAGAAAGACTTCGCGCTGGTCTTCCGGCAACGCCTCCACTGCAGCCGCGATGCGCGCACGTGCTTCTCCCGAAAGTGCCTGGCGATCGGTCCCGGGCGCGCTCTGCGGGATGCGGTCGATCAGCTTGGCTCCCGGACCGTCGTCGTTGTCTGGACCCTGGCCATCGAGCGAGGCGTGGCGACGGTGCTTCATGCGCCGGCTATGGTCGATGCAGGCGTGGCGCGCGATGGTGTAGAGCCAAGTCGAGAACTTGGAGTCTTGGTTGAAGCCTTCGGCGCCGCGGATCACGCGCAGAAACACGTCCTGCGCCAGGTCTTGCGCGGCGCTGGGATCGCGCACGGAGCGCAGCAAGAAGTTGTACACGGGTCTCTCGTAGCGCCTTAGCAGTGCGGCAAAGGCCTCGGGGTCGCCTGCGCGGAAGCGATGAAGCAGCTCAACATCCTGCATGTCGCCGGCCGGCTCGTTTGGCACGCTCACCCAGGTCTTGCGCTGTCTCGCGGTCGTCTCAATGTTGCTGACGCACCAAGCGATGCCGCGGATCTAAGGCGGGAATGGCAAATGCAGAGCCGGCTGGCAAGGGGTCTGCTGCGGCCGGCCACAGCGGTCGTGGAGGTGCGGGGTGACGTCCCGTCACTTCGCTGTGGAGCGTAGGGCGGGCGGGGTGGATGTAGTTGTGCGCAGCCTCGCGCGCAGGGCGATCGCCAATCGCTGGGTATTTCACAGGGTTACGCGTGACGCACCGCTCCGCGTTGTCGTTGACCATACAAGGTGCGCTTGTTATAAACGCCCCCATTCCTTGGTAGGGGCGCCCGCGGCCCAGTTTCGCCCGTTGAATGAGGGGATACTCGCAATGCGCAGACTGATGGCCGTGCCTATGTCTGTGGCAATGCTGATGTTCGTAGTTGGAACGTCAGCGGCCCAGCCGGTCCAAACATCCGCCAACGCACCTGGTGCATCGCTTACCCTCGGTGGTGGTACAGCGAACGCGCCAACTGCGGCCGTTAAGACAACGGCAGCCGCACCTGCGGCGCCCGCGGCACCTGCGGCGGCAACGCCAGCCGCGGCCGTGCCTGCAGCTACTGCGCCTGCGGCACCTGCAGCCGGCGCGCCGACCCAACAGGTCGTTGCCGGCACCACGACGAACTCTGCCGTGAAGGAAGAGCCCGTCGACGCCGGAACCTACGGGGTGCGCTTGCGCGATCTCGAGCAGCGCATCAACGAGCTCAAAGAACAGATCTTCCGCTCCAAGGCGCGCCTGTCGCTGCTCGCCGAGACGGTGTTGCAAGGCGTTGTCGCCGGCGGCCAGGCTCGCATCACCCACGAAAACAAGATGGGTAACTCGTACAAGCTCGTGAAGGTCCTGTACGCGCTCGATGGCGCGCCGATCTTCAACAAGGCCGACGAAGAGGGCAGCCTCGGCGATGCCACCGAGTTCGACGTCTACAACGGCAGCATCGTGCCCGGCGAGCACACGCTCACCGTGAAGCTCGAGTACCGCGGCAACGGCTACGGCATCTTCTCGTACCTCAAGGGCTACCGCTTCAAGGTCAGCAGCAGCCACACGTTCACCGCGCCTGAAGGCAAGGCGTCGGAGCTGCGTGTGGTGGGCTTCGAGCAGGGCGGTCCGACCGCGCCCCTCGAGGATCGCCCGGCGATTCGCTATATCGAGCGTGTCTCGGCCACCACCAACCAACCGGCAGCGGGCGTAGCTCCCGCTGCCACACCAGCGGCGCCGGGAGGCGGCTGATGTCGCCGCGGTTGTCGCGGCTGTCAGCAGTGCTCGTCGTGCTGGCGCTCGTAATGAGCGCCGGCGGGCAGCTTCGTGCTCAAGACACGACTGCAGCCACGCGCGAGCTCTCTGACATCGAGACCGCCGCCATGCAGCTCAGTCAGTTGCCTTTGCGTGGCTCGCAGCTGCGCTCGGCCACCTATGTCGAGGAGCGCCTGACCGACGGCGAGCTATTCTACCGGCTACAAGACTACGTCCGCGCCAGCATCATCTTCACGGACATCGTCGACAACTACCCCAAGCATGCGGCGTATCCCGATGCGCTGTTCCTACTGGCCGAGTCGTTGTTCCAGGCCGGAGATTTCCTAGGCTCGCGCTCGCGTTACCGCATGATCCTCGACCACGCCGACGAAGGCGCCTACCGCGCACACGTGCAACGCGCGCTCGGACGTCTGATCGAGATCGCCATCCACGTGCGCGACTTCAACGGCATCGACCGCTACTTCGAGAAGCTGAGCCAGCTGCCTCCGAGCGAGGTCGAAGCGGCCACTGCGTACTTCCGTGCGAAGTACCTCTACAGCGTGGCCGTGCCGGCCGACGCCATGAGTGACCCAACGGCACCCCTGCCACAAGTCGATCCCGCCAAGCTCGAGCAAGCTCGCCTTGCCTTCGAAGCCGTCGACTCGCGCAGCCCGTACTACGCGCAGGCACGCTACTTCGTGGGCGTCATCTACACGCTGCGTGCGCAGTACAACCCTGCGCTGGAAGCCTTCACGAAGGTGACCCAGCTGAAAGCCAGCACCGAACAGCAGCGCGAGGTGTCCGAGCTCGCGCAACTGGGCCTCGGTCGCTTGTTCTACGAAACCAACCAGCTGGAGAAGGCGATCGACGCCTACCAAGCCATCCCCCGCACCTCGCGGCAGTTCGATGCCGCGCTCTACGAGATCGCCTGGACGTACATCCGCGAGGGCGACTCGACGAAGGCCGAGCGCGCGCTGGAAGTGCTGTCGATCGCGTCGCCGGACAGTCGTTTCATCCCCGATGCCAAGCTGCTTCGCGGCAACCTGCTCCTGCGTGACGGCCGCTTCAACGACGCGAACAAAGTGTTCGCCGAGGTGACCGGCGAGTTCCAGCCAGTGCGCGAGCAGCTCGATCAGATCGTGTCGCAGCACGGCGACCCGCAGGCGTACTTCCGCGGTCTGGTGCACGACAACCTCGAGGAGTTCGACGCCCAGGCGTTTCTGCCGCCGCTCGCGCTGCGTTGGGCCAGCATCGAGGGCGACATGGAGCGTGCGCTCGCCGCCGTGGCTGACTTGAGCCTCGCGCGCCACATGGTCCACGAGACGGGCGACATCGTCGAACGGCTCGGCGGCGCGCTCAAGGCGCCCAACCGCGTGAACATCTTCCCGGACCTGCGCGATCACCGCGAACGCACCGTCGCCCTGCGCAACCGCTGTGCGCGCGTACGGCAGCAGCTCATTGCAGCCGACGACGCTCAGACCAAGCAATACAACAGCGCAGAGCTGGCCAGCGTGCGCGCACGACGGCGTGAGATCGAGCGGCTGCTCTCCGGCCTGCCCACCAAGGACACCGACTTCACCGCGCGCAACGGCAAGGTCGACACGGGCTTCGAGAATCTGAACCGGGAGCTGAGCAAGCTCGACGTCGAGCTGATGGGCATAGACGCGCGCATCGTCGCGACCGGCCGGTACATGGCCGACACCATGACCAAGGCCGATCAGAAGACCGGTGTCGACGCCTACAACGCAGAATTGGCCACGCAGCGTCAAGCGGTGGTGGCCTACCGTGACCAGCTCGCGAAGCTGAAGCTCGAGGTCGAGGCGGGTCGCATCCAGGTCGGCGTCGGGGACGGCAACTACCTGCGCGATGACCAGCTGCGCGACGAGCACAAGCAGTTGGTTGCCAGGGAACGCCAGCTGATCGCTTCGCTCGGCGGCCGGGCAACCCCGGGCCTCGACGCCATGTTTCAGCGCCTCGACACCGTGGAGCTCTCGCTCGACACCCACGACAAGCAGGTCGATCAAGTGGTGGAAGAGCGCGCACAAGACATGCAAAAGGTGCTGGACGAAGAGGGCGGCAAGCTCGTCGGTTACCAGCAGAAGCTCGGCGAGCTAGACACCGAAACGGAAGACGTCGTGGGCGGCATCGCGTACGGGAACTACCAACAAGTGCAGAAGCGCTTCTACGATCTCGTGCTGAAGGCAGACGTCGGCATCATCGATGTCGGCTGGGCCGAAAAAGAAGAACACAGCACTCGTGTCGACATGCTGACCCGCGAGCGCACCCGCGCGTTGCAGGCACTCGATGACGAGTTCTCCGAGATCATGGACGGGCGAGGCAAGCCATGAGCGTATTGCTACGCGCGCGCCTACAGCGCGGCGCACGGCTCGTGGTTGTTGGCTGGCTCTTGGCGGCTGCGACACCCGCGCTGGCGCAACAGACTCCGGCGCCTGCGGCGAGCGGCTCGCGTCTGGCGCCGAAGGCTGCGCCGGCACCGGCCGCCGCACCCGCGCCTGCAGCAGCACCTGCGGCAGCGTCGAAATTGACGCCGCAGCCAGCACCGGCACCCAGCGCGCTCAAGCCACAGGCTGCGCCGGCTGCTGCTGCCGCCCCCGCCGCACCTGCCGTCGGCGCGCCGAGCGCACTGCCGTGGGCAGGCGCAGCGCAACCCACGCCACAGGCACCGCCTGGCTTCCTCGACACCGCCGACAAGCGCATCAAAGACGACCGTCCGCCGCCGACAGCTGCACAGGTCGCCGCGCTCAAAGAGCTCGACACCGAGGTCGGGCGTTTCATGAAGATCGGCGGTTCCTACCGCGACACGTTGGTGGCGCTGCTGCAGCGTGAGTACCTGCGCAAGCGCTACGCGTCAGATCAGACGTACATGCGTCAGGTCGACGCCGAAGAAGCGCTCGAGGACAAAGCGCGCCTGGCCGCCATCGAGCTCTTCGAGAAGTTCCTGGCCAAGTACCCGAGCGACCCTCGCTACACGCCCGACGCCATGTTCCGGCTGGGCGAGCTGTACTTCGAGCGCGACTCGATCCAGCAGCAGCAAGCCATGGAAGCGTTCATGGCAGCGCGCGACAAGCCTGTAGCCGCCGGCAGCCCGGAGGTCGCCGAGCCCGAGAAGAACTTCAACTCCACCATCGAGCTCTACCGCCACCTGGTGCGCGACTTCTCGGGCTACGACAAGCTCGACGGCGTCTACTACCTCATCGCGTACTGCTTGAACGAGATGGGGCAGACCAACGAAGCGCGCCTGGCGTGGCTGAACTTGGTGTGCGCCAACCACTACCACTACACCGGCGAAGCGCCTCCGGTCGAAGACAAGGCCGACCCGGCCGCCGATGCCGCCAAGCTTCACCCGGCACTCGCGCTCGACCCGAAGAAACCCGCCGCCGCGACCGCGTTCGACGACCCCTACGCCGACTGCACGCCCGCCGTGCCGAACTCCAAGTTCTTCGCCGAGACCTGGCTACGCGTGGGCGAGTACCACTTCGACTACGACTTCAGCGAGCACGGGCTGTCACGCTCGATCAGCGCATACAACAAGGTGCTCGAGCACCCGGAAGACCGAAACTACAACCTGGCGTTGTACAAGGTCGCATGGGCGTACTACCGCGCCAGCAAGTATCCCGAAGCCATGCAGCGCTTCTGGATGCTCGTGCAGTGGTCGGACGACGAGCGCAAGCGCACCGGCAAGGGCTCGGAGTTGCGCGACGAAGCCGTGCAGTACCTGGGTATCGGCTTTGCGTACGACGACTGGAACGAGAACCAGGTGCCAGACCCGCAAGAGGGTCAGCCGACCGGTATCGCCCGCGTGCAAGACCCAAAGCTCATGCCGCAAGACCGGCCGTGGACCGCCGAGGTCTACCAGCGTCTGGGCTACATCTACTTCGACGAAGCCAAGTACCCTGAGGCAGTCGCCATCTGGGAGCTGTCGCTCAAGCGCTGGCCCACCGATCCGCAATCACCCGAGATCCTGAACCAGATCGCTCGCGCGTACACGCGCCACAACGATGCCGAACAGGCCATCGCGGCGCGCGCCAAGCTGGGCAACTACGGCGAGGGCTCTGCGTGGTGGGAAGCCAACAAAGATCACCCGGTGGAGCAGCGCCACGCGGAGCAACTTGCCGAAGATGCGTTGATCGGCACGGCCATCAACCACCACCAGCGCGCCCAGCAGCTGCGTCGCAACTGCGTCGCCAATCAAGACCTCGAGCTCTGCAACCAGTCGCAGGCCGAGTACGGGCTGGCCGCGATGGCCTACCGCGCCTACATCCAGCGCTACCCGAACAACCCACAGGCATACGAGCTTCAGTACAACCTCGCCGATGCGCTGTACTGGGCCCAGAACTACGAAGAAGCCGCCAAGCAATACGCGGCGGTACGTGACTCGAACCTGGACGACACCTACCTGTCCACGGCCGCGCGCCTGGTGGTCGAGTCCGTGAAGCAGATCGTCGATCAGCAAGTGAAGGCCGGTCAGCTCCAGCTGCGCACCGAGCCGCCCACGGCCGACGGCACCCCCGCGCGCATCACGGCGCTGCCCATGCCCGAGTTGCTGCAACGGCTCGCCGGTGCGCGCGAGATGTACCTGGCGCGCGTCGACGAAGCGCACGACACCGAGCACGTGCGCGACTCCTACTTCTACAACAACACGTTGCTGCTCTACCTCTACGGCTACTGGGATCTGGCGCACGACCGCTTCCTCGTCACCTACGACGCCCACTGCAAGGGCCCCAGGGGTGACGAGTCCGGGCAGGTGGCCTGGTTCAACCTGCGCAACATGGCCGTGTCGCTCGGCCGCACCGACGACGTGCGGCAGTTGGGCAAAGACCTCGAGGTCCGCCAGTGCACCTTCGCGCCAGCTGGCACGACGGTCGCCGCGGTCGACTGCACCAAGCCGGAGAACAAGGACAAGCCCCGTTGCTTGGCCGGCGCCGACCTCACGAACCTGCGCTACCGCGATGCCGTCGAGATCTTCTCGCGCGCGGAAGCCGCCAAGGGCCCGCAGCAGCGTGCGCTCTACGAGCAAGCCGCGACCGAATTGGTCAAGGCCGTGAACGAAGAGCCCAAGCATCCACAAGCGCCGCTCGCCCTGGAGAAGGCTGCCATCGCGCTCGAGCGCACCAGTCGCTTCGAGTCGGCCGCGCAGCTCTACCAGCGCATCATCGACGAGATCGGCCCCCGCCAGGCCACCAGCCCCGACGACCAAAAGCAGCTGGATGCCATCCTTGGCAACGCGTACTTCCGGCTCGCGTACAACGCCAACCGCTTCTTCGACTTCGATCGCGCAGTCGAGAACTACCGCATGCTGGCCGACTCCGATCGCTTCACGAAGTCCAGTGCTCCGCAGCTGGCCGAGTGGCGCGAAGGCGCGCTGATCAACGCCGCGAAGATCCTGGAGTACCAACAGCAGTACGACAAGGCGGCCAAGTACTATCAGCGCGCAGCAGACACCTTGCGCGATCCGGCCGAGAAGCGCGCGGCGTATTTCCGCGTCGCCGAGATGTCGTACAAGCTCAAGCAGTGGGCGCGCGCGCAGAAAGACATGCGCGACTTCATCATCCGCTACCAGTCTGACAAGGCCGCTGGCGAGCTCGTGGTCGAGGCCTACTGGCGCATCGCCGATGCGCGCTTGCAGCTGAAGCAGACGCGCGACTACGACCCGGCGTTGCGCGACGTGGTGACCGCCTACGCGCGCTCGGGCCAGCCGCCCGGTTCGTTCGCGGCCGAGCACGGTGCGCAGGCGCAGTTCGTGCTGGTCGACAAAACCACGCTCGACTTCGACAAGTTCACCATCCAGCCCGGCCATCCGGCCACGCTCAAGGCCTACGTCGATGGCGTGAAGTCGCAGATCGACTCCGGCGCCCACGAAGCCAAGACCAAGGCCGAGGCGTACAACATGCTGCCGCCGTACCGGCGCCCAACCTGGACCATCGCGGCGTTCGTGCGCCAGGGCCGCATCTACGAGATCCTCGCGCGCGCGGTGCTGAACACACCGTTCGTGGTGCCGGCCGATCTGCAGAAGAAGATGAAGGGCCTGCCGGACTACGCCAAGGACGACATCAAGGTGCAGGTCGAGGACGCGATCCACCAGCTGCTCGACCAGCAGGTGCGGCCCATCGAATGCCTCGCCGTGGCGCGCTACGCGCTGGCGTCGCGTGCCGGTCGCGCGGGCAACATCGACAACCAATACACGCGCGACGCCAACGATCGCATCAACGCCTACGGCGACGAGCGCATCGCCGAGTGCGTGGCACAAGCTGCCGCATCCGATCCGAGCTTTGCGGCCTACCAAGCGGGCGAGTTCACGCGTGCACCGCGTGGCATCGATTTGGACATTCCGGCAGGCGTTGCACCGCCGTCGCCAGCAGGAGCCAGCCACTGATGCGGCCCACCTTGCATAGACTCCTGCCGTACCTGTTGGCCATCGGCTGCTGCAGCTTTGCAGCTGTTGGCGGCTGCGGTAGCGACAACGTCCCCACAGCCCCGACCGTGGGCACCGCGGAAGACAGCTCCGGCGGTGACGCCGCAGACACGATGACCGCAATGGCCAAGCCGGTGCCCAAGGAAGCACCCGCGGCAGCGGCCACCGCACCAGACGGCACCCCTGCCAGCGCAGTGCCCAAGCTCGTCGCTGCACCGCCGGTGCCCAAGCTCGTCGCGGTCGCCACGGCGAACAAGCAACCGCTCGGCCCGAGCCAGTGGGGGCAGACCGCAGCCGACAGCGGCAAGCCGCTGCCCAAGCGGCCCGTGCCGAGCCAGGCGGCAGCCGACGCGCAGAAGCAGGGCGTCGCGGCGCTGGCCGCTGGACAGTTGCCAGCTGCCAAGCAGGCCTTCCAGAAAGCAGTCGCAGCCGACGCCAAGGCCTACGAGTCCGAATACGATCTCGGAGTGGTCGCCGATCGCGACGGCCAACCAGACGAAGCGCTGCAGCACTACGGCAAGGCGCTGCGCATCCAGCCCGACTACGAGCACGCCGTGCAGGGCAGTGTGAACATCATGCTGCGTCGCGGCACCGCCGACAACGCAGTCAGCTTCGTGCAGCCGATCGCCAACCAGTGGGAGCGCAATCTCTACCTGCAGGCGATCTTGTCCGACGTGCAAACCCGCGCGGACCACGTCGACGACGCCGAAGCCACCGCGCGCAAAGCGCTGCGCCGCGACGAGCGTTTCGTGCCGGCGATCGTGGCGCTGGCCAAGGCGAGCCTGCAGCGTGGCCGCACCGAGCTCGCGGCATCGATGCTCGATCAAGCCAAAGAGATCGACCCCAACTACGCCGAGATCTACTTCCTGCAAGGCAAGGCGTTTCAGTCTTCAGGCCAAACCGCCCAGGCGCTCGAAGCCTATCGCAAGGCGGTCGAGCTGCGTCCCGACTACGCCGAAGCGCGCATGTCGCTCGGCATCCAGTCGATGGCATCGGGCAACTACAACGACGCGTTGAACCAGTTCGAGACCGCGATCAAGCTCGTCCCCACCCTCGTTCCCGCGCACCTCAACCTGGCCGATGTCTATCGCGCGCTCAAGCGCTGGCAAGACGCCAAGCGTGAGTTCGACAAGGCGCTGCGCATGCAAGCCGAGCTGCCCGAAGCGCATTTCGATCTCGCGCTCTTGTACATGACCGCGGGCTCCGACTTCCCCGGGTTGCAGCTGCTCGAAGCGCTCGACCGCGCGTTGCTCGAATTCACCACCTACCGCACGCAGATGGGGCCGCGCCTCACGCCTGACGACGCCTCGGCCACGTACATGGCCGACATCCAGCGCCGCGAGGATCGCGAAAGGAAGCGCATCGAACGCGACAAGGCCAAGGCCGCGAAAGATGCCGAACGTGCCGCCAAGGCCGCCGCGAAAACCGGCGCTGCCGCACCAGCCGCACCCGCCGCCAAACCCGCTGCCGCTGGCCCCGCGCCCGCGCCTGCACCCGCCGCTGGCCCCGCGCCCGCACCTGCGCCCGGCGCCAAGCACTGAGCAAGTACGGATAAGGACCCTCACCCATGCGCATTTCGTTCGCCATCGCCCTCGCTCTGTTGCTCGGTCTGCCGGCGCTCGGCGCACAGGCCCAAGGCAAGACCAAACGCGCACCCAAGGTGATCCAGCTCGAAGAAATCAAGATCGAGGGCCGCGTGCAGAAGCCCAACGCGTTCTACATCTTGAA
>JADGRE010000374.1 GCA_017881185.1 Pseudomonadota bacterium
AGCGCCGGATACAGCGTGCCCGGGCTGAGCGCGTGGCCATGCTCGGCGAGCTCCTCGAGCAGCCACGTTCCCCACACCGCACGCAGCGCGGCGTGATGCAAGATGTGGAGCTTCCAGATCCCCAGGCGAATCTCGCGATCGGCGGCAGAGAGCATTTACGTGCACCGTATACGATCATCGTAAACGCGTACAGGGCGCCCACCCGGAGCCTGCCCGGTACTCTCTGTGAAGCGGCCAACAACTTCCCCTGGCTTGGCCACGGTGTTAGAAAGCTCTACGCCCCTGCGTCAGAAAGCACGTTTCATGGGCCGCAAGCGGCTGGTACTCCTCGCGAAGCTCGCTGTCTCCGTCGGCATCGTCGCGACGCTGTACAAGCAGGTGATTGCACGCGAAGGCACGGCGCAGCTGTGGCAGCAGCTCGCGCAGCTGTCGTGGGGTTGGGTGGGCGTGGGCTTGGGCATGCAACTTCTGGCGATCGCTTGCAGCGTGCTGCGCTGGCAGCGGCTGCTTTGGGGTCAGGGCATCCACGCGCCGTATCGACACTTGATCGGGTCGTTCCTGGTCGGGCGCTTCTTCGGTGAATTCGCGCCGGGCGGCTGGACTGGGCTCAACGCCTATCGCCTGTACGACATCGCCAAGCACACGGGCAAGCTCGCACGCTCGACGGCGAGCATCGGCATCGAGATGGTGCTGGGTTGGTTTTCGTTCGGTGCCGTGGTGGTGGGTGGCTCGTTCTTCGGCTGGCGTTTCATCGGCGGCAAGGGCGTGGCGTTGGTGGACGCGTTCTTCCTGTGCCTGATGGTCACGGCGGTCACGCTGGTGTCGAAGCCTGCGCTGTTTCGCGTGCTTTGCGCGCGCGCGCCGCGGCAGCTCGAAGGCAAGCTTCGCATCACCGCCGATGCGGTGTGCGCGTATGAAGGCCAGGGCCTGCTCGTGGCGCAGGCGGCGTTGCTCGGCATCGGCACGCACTTCTGCCGTGCGTTCATCTACGTCGCCGCCGCGCATGCACTGCACGCACGGCTCGGCGTGGGCGAGGTGTTCTTCGGCTCGTCGTTGCAGATCTTCGCAACCCTCTTGCCCGCGTCGATCAACGGCATCGGCCTGCGCGAAGCCACCGCCGTGGCGCTCTACACGCGCGCGGGTGTGCCCGAGGCCGTGGCGGTGCTCATCCCCACGCTCGGCTTTGTGATCGAGCTCTTCGTGTCGTCGTTCGGTGGCATCGTGTTCATGGCGCGACGCGTCGGCTACCACGTAGACATCCGCGTGGACGACCCGGAGCACGAGCAAGCGGTGGTCGCCGCACTATCCTCGGTGCCACAAGAGCGCTGGCCCAAGCTGAGCCGCGGCCTGTCGCTCGGGCTCGGCGCCGGTCTGCTCGCTGGTGCGCTGCTCGGCGTCGCCGAGGGCCTGGTGATTGTGCGTTCGAGCGCTGCGGCGCCCGACTACCGCGTGCTGTGGTACGGCGCGCTGGCGTACGGGCTCTTGCTTGGCAGCGTGGGCGCCGTGCTGGGCCTCGCACTGGCCTGGTCGGGGCGGCTCATGCAGCGCGAAGCCATCGAGGAGCCGCTCGTGTGCTCGCGCCTCTTCGGGTTGCTGCTGACAGGCGCGGCGTTCGTCATCAGCGCGTTCCGCATTCGTCGCGACATCTTTCACGAGGAGCTGCGCTGGAGCAGCGTCCAGGGCCTCTCAGTGCTCGGTGGCACGCTGCTGGCAGCGGTGGTGCTGTACCTGGTGCTGGCCGGGCTGCTGCGCTTGGCGTCGGCGCGCGACCCCGGGTCGCTGCTCTTGCGCGCTTGGGCTGCACCCGTGCTGTGGGTGCTCTTGCTCGCGCCGCTCTACGCGTTCGCCGTTGCTCATCCGCCGAAGAACGCGCCGGCCTCGCCCGTTGCGCGCCAGCACGCGCCACCCCAAGCAGGCAACGTGCTGTTCATCGTGGTCGACACGCTGCGCGCCGATCACCTGCCGCTCTACGGCTATGGGCACGACACCGCGCCGAACCTCACTGCGTTCGCACAAGACGCCGTGCGCTTCGAGCACGCGTTCTCGAACGCCTCCTGGACCCGCCCGAGCTTCGCGTCGATCTTGACTGGACGGCTGCCATCGAGCCACCACACCATGGCCAAGAGCGATGCGTTGCCCGACGAGCTCGTCACGCTGCCCGAAGCGCTGCAAGCCGGCGGCTATGGCACCTACGGGGTGGTCACCAACTACAACCTCGCGCCCTTCTTCAACTTCCATCAGGGCTTCGATCAGTACCAATACCTCGAGCCGAGCTTCGGGCTCGGCGCCAACGACACGGCCGCCAAGCTCTTGCTCATCCAGTTTCTGCGTCAGCGCATGGAGACCGTGCTCGCCGAGCGCGGACAGGTGGAAGTGGGTAGCGCGTATCAGGATGCTCGCGCGGTGAACCAGGCGGTGTCGGCGACGCTCGACCAGAAGCTACGCTCGCCGTGGTTTCTGTTCGTGGCGTACATGGATCCGCACGACCCGTACTACGCGCATCCGTACGACGGCACCGGTTACTCCCGCGCCGCGCATCCGAAGCCCGCGCCTTCCGAGGCGCCGAAGCTCACCAAGCTCTACGACGGGGCCGTCACTTTCTGGGATCAACACTTCGGCACGCTGGTGGCCGAGCTCAAGCGCCGCGGTGTCTACGATGCGCTCACGATCGTGGTCACCTCCGATCATGGCGAGGAGCTCTTCGACCACGGCGGCTTCTGGCACGGCACCACCTTGTACGACGAGCAAGTGCACGTGCCGCTCCTGGTGAAGTTGCCTGGCAACCAGCTGCACGGCAGCGTCGTGCATCACTGGGTGCAGTCGATCGATCTGATGCCCTCGGTGCTCGAGCTTGCCGGCGTGCCCGTGCCCAAGGGCGTGCAAGGTCACGACGCCTTCGTGGGCGATGACAGCGTGTTCGCCGAAGAAAGCCACGAAGGCAACGTGCTGCGGTCGCTGCGCACCAGGCGCGCTGGCACGCAGCTGAAGCTGATCACCGCCAACGCGGACAATCCACGCGCGCTCGCACCGACCGAGCTGTACCGCGTGGACCGCGACCCGCACGAGCAGCTGAACCTCGCGCAAGAGCAGCCCGAGCTGACTGCCGCGACGCAGAAGGCCTTGGACGAGCAAGCAAAGAACGCCGC
>JADGRE010000375.1 GCA_017881185.1 Pseudomonadota bacterium
TTGCGCACGCGCTCGTTCGTGCCCACCGGCACAGTGCTCTTGAGCACGAGCGCGATTTCGCGCTTGGCAATCTTGGCGACGGTCTCGGCAACGGCATCGACGGCCAACAGATTGGCAGCGCCGTCCGCGCGCGGCGGCGTACCGACCGCGATGAAGACGACCTCGGCGGTGCCGATGGCCTCTTCGACGTTGGTGGTGAAGGTGAGGCGTCCGCCTTCGATGTTCCGCTTGATCATCGGCAAGAGGCCCGGCTCGAAGATTGGGGTCTCGCCGCGGTTGAGGGCGGCAATCTTGCCGGCGTCCAGGTCTGCACACACGACGTTGTTGCCGGTCTCGGCGAAACCCGCGCCCGTCACCAGACCCACATAACCCGCGCCAATCACGCAAACTTTCATGTCCTAAGCTCCATCATCCGGTTCACGGCGCGCCGCCGGGGGCTGCGCCGAAGTTGCGGGTATAGCAGAACACGCGCGCCTGGGCAGTGGACCTCGGTGCACGCCCGGGTCGCACACCGTTTTCCCGGCGACGAACTGGGCGCTTTTGTGCCAAGCTGGGCCCGCAAAACCAGGGACAAGGACAACATGGGTCACAAGGAACAGCTACTCGAACGGTTCAAGAAGCACGACGCGACCGTGGGCGTCATCGGCCTGGGCTACGTGGGCTTGCCGCTGGCACTGGCGTTCGCCGAAAAGGGTTTCACCGCGGTCGGCCTCGATGTCGACCCGAACAAGATCCAGACCCTGAACGCCGGCCGCTGCTACATCCACCACATCGCCGACGAGCGAGTGAAGGCCGCGGTCGCGTCCAAGCGCTTCCAGGTGAGCAACGACTTCTCGCGGCTCAAAGACTGCGACGCGATCATGATCTGCGTCCCCACGCCGCTCACCGAGACCCGCGACCCGGACCTCTCGTACGTGGAGATGACCACGCTCGAGATCAAGAAGACCCTGCGGCCGGCACAGCTGATCATCCTCGAGTCCACCACCTACCCGGGCACCACCGACGAGCTGGTGAAGGGCATCCTCGAGAAGACCGGCATGAAGTCCGGCAAAGACTTCTACCTGGCGTTCTCACCCGAGCGCGAAGACCCGGGCAACGCGCACTACACCACCACGACCATCCCCAAGGTGGTCGGCGGTTGCGACCGCGACGCCGGCGACCTCGCCGAGTGCCTGTACGCGCAGGTCATCGGCAAGGTCGTGCGCGTGTCGAGCGCGGCGGCGGCCGAGGCCACCAAGATCACCGAGAACGTGTTTCGCGCGGTGAACATCGCGCTCGTGAACGAGCTCAAGGTGGTCTACGAGCGCATGGGCATCGACGTCTGGGAGGTGCTCGACGCCGCCTCGACCAAGCCCTTCGGCTTCATGCGCTTCAACCCCGGCCCGGGCTGGGGAGGGCACTGCATCCCGCTCGACCCGTTCTACCTGTCGTGGAAGGCGCGCGAGCACGGCATCGACACCAAGTTCATCGAGCTGGCCGGCGAGATCAACCGCAGCATGCCGTTCTACGTCGCCGAGCGCTTGCAGCTGGCGCTCAACGATCGTGGCAAGCCCGTGAAGGGCAGCGCCGTCATGATCCTGGGCATGGCGTACAAGAAAGACATCGGCGACACACGCGAGAGCCCGGCATTCCCGGTCGCGAAGAAGCTGCTCGAGCTGGGCGCCGAGCTCAGCTACCACGATCCGTTCGTGAGCGAAGTGCCCGAGACGCGCTCGTGGCCCGGGCACCCGGAGATGCGCTCGCTGCCACTCACGGCCGAGACCTTGGCCAAGCACGACGCCGTGGTCATCGTCACCGACCACTCCAAGGTCGACTACGCGCTCGTGGCGCAGCACGCCAAGCTCATCATCGACTCGCGCGGCGTCTACCGCGAGCCTCGCGCCAACGTGGTGAAAGCCTGAACGCATGCGCGCGCTGCTGGTCTGCGCAGGCTTCGGCACGCGGCTCTCGCCGCTGACCGATCACCTGCCCAAGCCCGCAGTTCCCGTGGCCAACCGGCCACTCGCGTGGTTCGCGCTCGATCACCTGCATCGCTTCGGAGTGCGTGATTTCTCGGTGAACACGCATCACTTGGCCGCAGCGTTGCGCGACGCGCTGGAGCCGCTGGTGCCCAGCGACAGCCGCGTGCGCTTCGTGCACGAGCCGGAGATCTTGGGCACCGGTGGCGGCATCAAGAACGCCTGGCGTGCTCACAGTGACGAGCCGCTGCTAACGATGAACGGCAAGCTGCTGTTCGCGCCCGATCTCGCAGCGCTCGTGCGCGTGCACGAACAAAGCGGCGCCATCGCCACGATGGTGCTCAAGCCCATGCCGAGCGGCGATGCGTTCAGCGCCGTGGAGCTCGACGCCGACGGTCGCGTGCGGCGCATGCTGGGCGAACCTGCGAATGCGCCGAGCAACCTGCAACGCGCCATGTACACCGGCGTGCAGCTGCTCTCACCACGCGCGTTCCGCGATCTCCCCGACAACGGAACGGCTGCGTGATCCGCCAAGCCTACCTGCACTGGCTCGCCCGCGGCGAACGCGTGATGGGCGTGGTCGACAGCGCAAGCCTCCGCGACGCCGGCATCACTCCCAAGCACTACTGGGAAGCCAACCAAGCGCTGCTCACCGGCGCCGAGCACTGGCCCGGCATCACGCCAGACATACATCAAAACGTTGTCGCGAGCGACGTCGTGATGTCGCCCGGCACGCACGTCACCCGCAGCGCCATTGGCGCCGGCGCAAGTATCGGCGCCAACCTCACGCTCGACGGCTGCGTCATCTGGCCCAACGCCAGCATCACGACCAACCTGACCAACGCCATCGCGCTGCCGGACGGCACACTGCTAGCGATCGCCGACTGAAGCCGGCTACCGAGCTCTCAGCTCGAGGCAGCACGGCAGCGCTGGGTGCACACGGCGGAACGTGCTAGGATTGCTCATCATGTCGCCCGCCAAGGCCGCGGTCCGCGATTTGCTCGCACGTCTCCCGGACGATTGTCCTTGCCGACGCCGCCTCTGGCAACGTAGTTCCCCACGCAGTCGCGATGCAGGAGCTTCGGCGTAAGTGGCTGATCGATCCAGAGAAGTAGTCTTCGAGCGAGGTTCGCATTCTGGCCGTCATCCCGGGCGAGATGGACTATCACGCCCGGCTTCACAAAGAG
>JADGRE010000048.1 GCA_017881185.1 Pseudomonadota bacterium
TGTCTTTGCCGCCGCAGCCGAATGCCAAGCTCAGAGCCAGCAAAAGTGCGGAGCGATTCGCGCGAGCACAGAGTTCGTGAGTCGTCACCGGCTGCTCTCCTCCCCTGGGCCGAAGCCGAGGGGACAGTGAGTATTCAACGAGTCGGGCCGGACGGCTAGCCTCCGGTGCCACTGTCGGGCACGCCGCCATCGGCGGTCATGCACTCGGCGTTCGGATTGCCCATGACGTTGGTACACACACCGGTCGTCGGATTGGTCACGCAGCCCTGACCCGTCGGAGTGAGCGAGCGCAAGTAGAGGATCATGCCCTTGAGCTGATCCGGCGTCGCCTTCCAGAGGTGGAACATCATGTAGAGCTGCGCGTTCGTGTACATCGTCGTGCCGAAGGTGATTGTGTCCGGCAGCACGCGGAACGGCACGTCCGCCGGCTTGGTGCCGGTGGTCATGATCTGCGTGAGGCCGTCGTCCGAGATACGCGCGCACTGGGTTGGCGTGTGCTGCACGTTGAAGGTCGACGAAGAATTCGAGCCGTGGCACACCGTGCACTTGGTGTCAGGTGGCGGCGCCATGGGCGCGAGGAGGTTGAGCGTCCAGTCGGAGCCCGTGTGGTAGCGCGTGTCGCCGAGCGACCATTGATCGGGCGTGCCGATCGTCACGTGCAACGGCGCCGTGCCGCCCTTGGTGTCGCTGACGGCGGCGATCATGATCTCCGCGGTCGGCTGGACGATGGTGATCATCACGCCGTTGGCGTTGTCCGGGTCGGCGTCGAAGGTGACCGCTTCCGCCGGGATGGCGTGCCAGGCGCTGACCGGCAGCGGCGTGCAACGCGCGCGTATCGGCAGCTTGAAGGTGTGAACGCCATCGAAGCCCGAGTAGCTCGTCGGGTACACGAGCTCGAGGCCCTTCCAGTCGGTGACGCCGGGGAACTGCGTTTTGAAGGTGTCGAGTGCATTACCCACGCCGGCGTCGCCGGTCGGGGTAGGGGCTATGTTGCCGCCATCGATGAAGCTACCGCTGGTGCCGGCGCCTGTGCCAGCGCCGCTCACGGTGCCCGCTGCGCCCGCCGTGTTGGTGCCGGTGGTGCCGGCGCCGGTGGCGCCCAGGCCCGCGCCGCCGCCTGTTCCGGCCAAGCTGCCCGTACCGCTGGCCCCGCCCGCCTTCTTGGCTGCCGCGCCGCAGCCGATGCTGGCCAGCGAACCGACGACCGAAACGACCGTAACCAGCGCGAACGCGCTCAAACGCTTTTTGTTACCCGACATGCCTCTGCTCCCTCGCTCGCCGACAGATCTTCGAAACGCCCCAAGTTGACAGCACTCCACGACACCGCGGCTAGACGCCGGTTGCGCACGGTCCTAACATGAGGCTCCCGCAGACACCAGCGGACCGCGCCCCGCGCGCAGTGGGTCGGAACTCGCATTGTCACACCTTGGTGTCCGGGGGCCGTCAGTTCGGCTCGGTCTTGAGCGTGATCGCGGCGCCGCTCGTGATCCATTGGAAGTCGTCGATCAGGGCGGTCGAGTCATAGGAGCCGTCGCCCGTGTCCCAGATGGCGAAACGCAGCGTGAGCTCGGTTCCGCCCGTGACGGGTGCCTAAAGCGTGGCCCCCCCCGAAACACGCTGAAGGGGCCGAGCATAGCTCAGCTGTGCGGGTGCGGATAGCGCGGGCGGCGAACGCGCCGACGCAGGCTCATTGCTCGCGCGAGGGCAGCACGATGGAACGCAGCCAGTCGCGCAAGCTGTTCTCCGCCAGCATGAACTCGTCGTAGCGCGCGATGAACGCGTCGTAGCTCTCGCTGCCGGTGAACAGATCCTCGCGGCGCTTGAAGCCGCGCGACGGGTCGAGCTGCTTCACCTCGCGCGCCGGATTGCCGGCGACCACGGTGTTGGCCGGCACGTCGTGCGTGACCACCGCACCTGCGCCCACGATGCTGTTTTCGCCGATGCTCACACCCTTGCACACGATGGCGCTGTCACCGATCCACACGTTGTTGCCCAGCGTGATCGCGCCCGTCTTGCCAGGCGCGGAGGTGCGGTCGTACTGGTCGTGCCAGTCGGCGTCGGTGAGGTAACTGTTCGTGGCGAACATGCAATTGTCGCCCACGGTGATGGCAGTTGCCGCCGCGATGCGCACGCCCGGTAACAGGATGCAGTAGTTGCCCAGCGTGAGGTGGCTCGGCCGCTGGTTGTTTGGGTACACCGTGAGCTGGATTGGCCGCTCGCGTGTGGCCATGGCGTGCAGGCGCTTGCCGATGCTCACGCCCCGGCCGTTCACCTGGAAGTAGCGCGGGTTGATGAGCTTGCAGCCTTCGCCGATGGTGTCCAGCTGCGGGTGCACGTAGCGCTCGGCCCAAAAACGGCTGTAGGCCTCGCTGGCGGCCTTGAGCCAGAGTGGTCGGTGGTCGCGCCTCACGGGCCCGGCTGTAGCCACCTTCGACGAAAAGGTAAAGCCCGAAAAAGGCCGCGCGGCGTGCGCATTGCCGGGGCCGCGTCACGTTGCAAACTCAGTTACAAACGTGTAGGTAGTCTCGGCACATCGAGCTGCCGACGCGGCACGAATCCTGGTGATCGGTTCAGTCGGCCCAACCTTCGGCCCAACCTTCGGCCAAGACTCGGACATGACTCGGCCAAGACCCGGCCAAGACTCGGCATGACAGGCGGCCCGCTTCGAATCTGTCTGTTGACCTACCGCGGCAACCCCAGCTCGGGTGGCCAGGGTGTGTACGTGCGCTTGCTGAGTGAAGCGCTGCGCGACCTCGGGCACCACGTCGACGTGTGGAGTGGCCAGCCCTACCCCGAGCTCGTCGACGGCGTCGATCTCGTCAAGGTCCCGAGCCTCGATCTGTGGAACGAGCAGCACTTGTTCCGCACGCCTTCGCTGCGCGAGCTCAGCGACCCCATCAATTTCTCGGAGTACGCGCGCACGCGCTTCGGTGCGTTTCCCGAGCCGCTCACGTTCTCCGATCGCGTCGCGCGCAGCTTTCGCCGTGGCAACCCTCGCCGCTACGACATCGTGCACGACAACCAGTGCCTGGGCCCGGGCCTCTTGCGCTTGCGCTCGCAGTTGCCGGTGGTGGCGACCATCCACCACCCCATCACCGTCGATCTGCGCATTGCGTATCAAAGTGCGAAGGACCGCACCGCACGCTTTGGTCTGCGGCGCTGGTACAGCTTCTTGCCCACGCAGCTCAAGGTCTCGCAGCGCCTCGACCGCATCCTCACGGTCTCCGAAGCGAGCAAGCACGACTTGCACCGCGAATATGGCGTGACGCACGAGCGCCTGCGTGTGGTCGGCAACGGCATCAACCTCGACGTGTTCAAGCCGATGCCGGAGATCGAGCGCCAGCCCGCGCAGCTCATCACCACGCTCTCGTCCGATTCACCGCTCAAGGGCTTTCGCTACTTGCTCGAAGCGATGCAGCTGCTGCGCGACAAGCGGCCCGAGCTGCGCCTGACGGTCATCGGCCAGCCTGGGCGGCAGACCGGCACGGCCGAGCGCGTGCAGGAGATGGGCCTCTCCGACATCGTGCACTTCACCGGCCGCGTGCCCGCCGAAGAGATTGCCAAAGCCTATGCGCGCTCCACGCTCGCAGTGGTGCCATCGCTCTACGAAGGCTTCGGCTTTCCGGCAGGCGAAGCCATGGCCTGCGAAGTGCCCGTGGTGTCGTCGCGCGGTGGCGCGCTGCCCGAGGTGGTCGGATCCGACGGCCTGTGTGGCACCTTGGTGGAGCCGCGCGACGGCGGCGCACTCGCCCGTGCCATCGACGAGCTGCTCGATCATCCGGAGCGCCAACGCGAGATGGGCCGTGCAGGCCGACAGCGCGTGCTCGAGCTCTTCACTTGGCGACGCGCAGCCGAGCGCACTGTCGATGTGTACCGCGAAGCCATCGCGGAACGAGGTGCTGCATGCTGACGATGCGCTTCGACAAGCTGGGCTTGCAGCCCGGCATGCGCGTGCTCGACGTGGGTTGCGGCGGCGGGCGCCACATCCGTCAGACGCGCTTGATCCCCGGCATCACGGCCGTGGGCCTCGACCTCGGCAAGCAAGAGGTTCGCGACACGGCCAAGATGCTGCGCGAGCTCGACGAGCTCCCCGTGCAATACGGCGGCAGCGTACCCGGTGCGGGCCCGTGGCTGTCGATGCGCGGCAGCGTCTACCAGCTGCCGTTTCGGGACGAGTCGTTCGACTGCATCATCATCTCCGAGGTGCTCGAACACCTGGGCGAAGACGAGCGCGCACTGAGTGAGCTGTCGCGCGTGCTCAAGCGCGGAGGCGTGCTGGCCGTGTCGGTACCGCGCCAAGGACCCGAAGCGCTGTGCTGGGTGCTGTCGCGCGATTACCGCACGTGGCCCGGCGGGCACATCCGCATCTACGAGCGCAAGACCCTGCAAAACAAGCTCGAAACACACGGTTTCGACATCTACGCGAGCCACTTCGCGCACGCGTTGCACTCCCCATATTGGTGGCTGAAGTGCGCCGTGGGCCTCGAGCGCGACGACGATTCTTGGGTGAAGCTCTACCACCGCCTCCTGGTTTGGGACATGATGCGCCGTCCTGCGCTCACACGTTTTCTGGAGGCCACACTCCAGCCCTTCATCGGCAAGAGCGTGGTGTTCTACGGGATCAAAGGTTGAGGTCGATGATGGCGGTCACACACGCGCTCTTGCGCGGCGAGGAATTGGAAGCGACAGCCGACTGGCTGAGCGCGCACCAACAAGCCTCGGGGGAAATTCTCTGGTCCGAAAACGGCAAGAGCGATCCCTGGGACCACGTGCACGCCGCGATGGGTCTGGCAGCGCTCGGGCGGATCGACGCCGCCAAGGCTGCGTACCGTTATCTGGCGAGCATTCAAGAACCGAACGGAGCTTGGGCCGCCGAACGCGTGAGTGGTGTCGTGACGCGTGCGTCGCAAGAAACCAACCACGCGGCGTACATCGCGACCGGCTTGTGGCACCTGCACACCGCGGCGGCCGATGTCGATTTTCTCGCCGAGCTGTGGCCGGCCGTGCAGCGCGCGATCGACTGGGTCGTAGAGTTGCAGCTGCCGAGCGGCGCCATTGCGTGGGCTTCGAAGAACGGCAAGGTCTGGCGCTCGCCGCTGGTCACGGGCTCATCGTCGATCCACGGCAGCTTGGTGTGCGCAATCCACATCGCCGAACGTCTGGGCCACGACTGCCCGACGTGGCGCAAAGCACGACAACGCCTGGCGCAGGTGCTGCGTCACGACATGGACGTGTTCACGAACACCGACTTGCCCGAGAAGCCGGGGCGCTACTCGATGGACTGGTACTACCCCGTGCTCGGCGGCGCGCTGCGCCACGCGGCCGGCCGTGCGCGCCTGCTCGACGCGCAGCTCGCGCCTGCGTTCATGGAAGAAGGCGTGGGCTGCCGCTGCGTGCGCGATCAACCCTGGTACACCACCGCGGAGACCTGCGAGCTGGTGCTGGCGCTCGACGCCGTCGGCCTGCACGATCGTGCACGCCAGGTGCTCGGTTGGACGCGCGCACAGCGCACGCAGAACGGCGCGTACTGGACGGGTGCCACGCACCCCGAAGGCATCATCTTCCCGGAAGGCGAGCAGACTACCTGGACCGCCTCCGCGGTGATCCTCGCGGCCGACGCCGTGCAGAACGATTCACCAACCAGCCGCTTCTTCGAAACCCTCGAAGGCCGCGAGCTCGAGCCCAGCAACCAGACTGGCCGCGGTCGCCCACAGCGCGCCCCATACGACGAAGTGCCGACGCCTGCGGCGGAGTAGTCTACCGTTGCAGCTAACAGCGGGCCCGGTCAAAGGCAACCAACCGACTCTCGAGCGCTGCGTCGTCGAGCACTTCACCGGCGCCGATGTCGACTCCACGAAGTTCGGTGTTTGGCAAACCGAGGATCGCGCCCACGGTCGTCACGAGTTGCGTCGAGCGTGGGTCAATCACGATGTGGCAGCGATCGACAACCCCGAGCGCTGGAAGAACCTCACCGCGTTGGTCCGTGTCGAGTCCACACGCACACTCAAATCGGAACGCTCGGTGCACTTGGGCGCCCAAGGTCGCCAAGGGACGCTTTCGCATCTGCGAAGCGGGCAGTCGCACCTACGCCGAAGGCTCCGGCTCTGGCTATTCGATGTGTTTTCGGTGACGCTGCCAGTCAACTCGGAGGAGTTCTTGGCCGAGCGCAGTCAGCAAGGCGGGAGCGCGCCACCGCACGAAGTGGGCGACACGGCGGAGAGTTGGTTGCGTTCGGCGGTGCGCGCCCCGGCGCTTGACCCGCATGCCCTGCCGAACCCGGTGCTGCTACGAGGCAGCATGCTCGGCTCTGGCCGGTTTGCGATTCAACGCAAGCTCGGTGAGGGCGGGGGGGGAGTCGTCTATCAGGCGCTCGATGGCCAGCGCCGCTCGATGGTGGCGATCAAGCTTCTCAAGCTTGTCGATCCACTCGGCATCTATCGACTCAAGAGCGAGTTCCGCGCGCTCGCTGACGTCGCTCATCCAAATCTAGTCGCACTGCACGAGCTCTTTGCCGAAGACGGGCGCTGGTTCTTCAGCATGGAGTTGGTGGCGGGTGAACGCTTCGACCGCTGGGTCCGACCCACCGGCCTCGCTGACGCAGCTCACGCGCTGGACGAGTCACGCTTGCGGTCGGCGCTGTCGCAGCTGTGTGAAGCCGTCGCGGCGATCCACGCTGCGGGCAAGCTGCACAGAGACCTCAAGCCGAGCAACGTGCTGGTCACCGCTGAGGGCCGCGTGGTGGTGCTGGACTTCGGCCTGGCAGCCGATCCCGAGCCGGGAGGCGTCGGGCAGACGGTGCAGGACCACAGCGTGAGCGGGACCCCCGCATACATGGCGCCGGAACAAGCCGCGGGCGCGCCGGCAACGGCTGCGAGCGACTTCTACGCACTGGGCGTGATGCTGTACGAGGCACTGACTGGGGCGTTGCCATTTGCGGGCAGCGCTGCGCAGATGCTCATTGCGAAGCAACGGGACATCGCAGCAGCCCCGAGCCAGATCGCTCCTGGTGTGCCTCCAGATCTCGACGAGCTGTGTTTGGCGCTGCTGTCGTGTAAGCCGACCCGACGGACTGACGCAGCTGCGCTGCAGGTGGCACTGGGCGTACCGAGCAAGCCCGCGCTGTCAAGCCGAGCGTCGGTCGCGGCCCCGAGCAGTGCGCCCGAAGCCTCGGACGCACTGCTCGGCCGGCACGACGAACTCGCCGCCTTGCGGCAAGCCTATGCGGCGACTCTCTCGGGCCAGAGTGTCGTGCTGTTCCTGTCGGGCGAATCCGGCGTAGGCAAGAGCGCGCTGGTCGATGCGTTCTTGTCCGAGCTGCGCGCCGAGCATCGCGCCGTCGTGTTGGCCGGTCGCTGCTACGAGCGCGAATCGGTGCCCTACAAGGCGTTCGACGCGCTGGTCGACGAACTCAGCCGGTACCTGCGAAAGCTCACGCCGCAAGAGGCACAAGCGCTGATGCCACGCGAAGTGTTCGCGCTCGCGCGACTCTTTCCGGCGCTGGCGCGGGTCGACGCTGTCGCGCACTCGCCCACCAAGCACATCGCCGACCCGCAAGAGCTCCAGCGGCGCGCGTTCGCCGCCTTTGGCGAGCTGCTTGGTCGTATTTCCGACCGCGAGCCGCTGGTCGTGTACATCGACGACCTGCAGTGGGCCGACAGCGACTCGACTGTCTTCATGGTGCAGCTGCTCGCGCACCGCGAGCCGGCCCCTGCTCTGCTGATCGCCAGCCACCGCAGTGAAGGAGCAGCCGACAACGCGCTGTTGCAAAAGACTCTGCGTGCTGCCGCCGACAACACGCGGCTCGATTGCCGGGAGCTTCGGGTGGGCGGGCTATCCGCCGCGGCAAGCCAAGCGTTGGTGCAACGCTTGCTCCGTGGGCAGGACGCTGCCGTTCGTCAGCACGTCGTTACCATCGCCGCAGAATCGCACGGCAGCCCATTCTTCGCTTTCGAGCTGGTGCGTCAGCTGTGCCAGACGAGCACGGAGCCCACATCCCTAACGCTACACGACGCACTGGCGCGGCACGTGGCCTCTCTCGAAAACAGCGCGCGGGCGCTGCTGGAAGTCGTCGCAGTCGCGGGCCGACCGCTGGCTGTACAGGTTGCGCTGGATGCGTCCGGCGCGCAGCACGGCGTGATCGACGTGCTGCTGACCGAGCGCCTACTGCGCGTTGCCGGTAGCGGCGCTGGGCGCCGGCTCGAGTGCTACCACGACCAGATCCGCGAAAAGGTCGGCAGCGCGCTGACAGACGCGGCGCGACGCGACGTTCACGCTCGACTGGCGGCGGTGCTGACGGCGTCTGTGGAGGGAGATCCGGAGCACCTGGCCGTGCATTTTGAAGGAGCCGGTGAACACGCGATCGCAGCACAGCACAACATCGCCGCCGGCAACCGCGCAGTGGCCAAGCTTGCCTTCGAGCGAGCCGCGGGCTTCTTCACCCGCGCGCTCGAAATCGGGCTCTTTGCGCCGGACCGAGAGCGCAGCTTGCTGATCGCGCGGGGCGATGCTCTCACCGACGCGGGCCGCGGCGCCGAAGCGGCAGACTCCTATGTCCTGGCCGCGCACGGCGCGCCCGGCGCGCTCGCGCTTGATCTCAAGCGGCGCGCCGCCGAGCGACTGCTCTTGAGCGGCCACCTCGATCGCGGTCGCGTGCTGATCGAGCAGGTGCTTGCCGAGCTCGGCATGCCTGCAGCCAGCACCCATGGTTTGGCGATGGCGGGGTTTCTGGTTCAACGAGCGCTAGCGCGCGTGCGTGGGCTCGGCTTCCGAGAGCGCAGCGCTAGCGCGACCAGCGCGGACGACCTTTCGCGCCTCGAGGCGAGCTACAGCTGCGCCCAGGGCTTTGCGATGACCGACAACATTCGCGGCGCCATCTATCAGACTCACCACCTGCGGCTCGCGCTGCGAGTCGGCGAGTCGGCGCACGTCGCGCGGGCGATGTCGCTCGAGTACGGCTTCGTGGGCCGGCTTGGTCCACCGACGAGGCGGCGCGCGGCGGCGCTGTATCAGCGCGCTTACGCATTGGCCCAACGCGTGGGCAGCCCGACGATCCGCGGCTATCTGCAGATGATGCACGCGACTGTCGGCATCTGTCAGGGGAATTTTTCCGAAGCCGTGGCGGCTGCCGACGAGGCGGTGCACGTGCTGCGAGAGGTGGGCCTGCGAGCGGCCATGGAAAACGCAACCGCACGTTTCATGCAAGCGTGCGGCTTGTTCTTCAAGGGCGACCTGCGCCGTTGCTCGGAGCTTGTTCCGGCACTGGTGGCTGAGGCTGCGCGCCGCAACGATGTGTTCGGCGTCGTGACGCTGTCCAGCGGCTGGCCTAGCGCAGCATGGCTCGTGCGCGACGAGCCCGATGAAGCGAGCCGCCGGCTCGAAGCGGCAGCCAAACTGTGGGCGCCCGCTGGCTATCAGCTCCAGAGTCTCTACCTGTTGATCGGCCGCAGCCAGGTGTCCTTCTATCGTGGCCGCGGCCACGCCGCCTGCCAAGCTATCGAGCAGCAGTGGTCGGCCGCGGAGCGCTCGCAAGTGCTCCGTATCCCGGTCCTCAAGACCCTACTCCTGTTGTTGCGCGGGCATGCCGCCGCGTTGGCCGCGCGCGATCTGACCGGAGTGCTTGGCTTCACGCCCACGGAGCTGCAGCAACTTGCGAACCGTGCCGCATCCGCCACCGCGCGCACAGGCTTCCCTATGAGCCCCGCGTTCGGCGCTTCGATTCGCGCGTCCGTCGCATGCGCACGCGGTGACACGGACGGCGCGGTCAGGCAGCTGCAAATCAGCGTTAGCGGCTTCGACGCCGCCGGCATGGCAATGTACGCTGCCGCCCATCGCCGCCGCTTGGGCGCGTGGCTGGGTGGCGACGAAGGTCAGCACCTGGTCGCCGAAGCGACCTCGGCCATGCAAGCACAGGCCGTGGTCGACCCCGAGCGCATGACCGACATGCTCGCGCCCGGTTGCGCACGCTGATCGGGATAGGGGCCCGCACTTCACATTCGAGGCCGCGCTTCTCCTTCAGAGACCGACACGCCCCGTGGGGCTACCAAGCCATCCCGGGCTGAGCCACCGACTGCCCGGCAGAACCTGCGACTGCCGCTCGGTTAGGAACCGTCAGCCTTTGCAGATACAATGGCCCTTCATGGCCATTGACGCCGAGGTCGCGCGCACCGAGCAAGCCATCCAAGCGGCGTTCCGGGTCCAGGACTTCCGCGCCGCCGCGACGCTGGCTGTCGAGAACTACGGCGCCGAGGTCTGCGGGTTCTTGGCTGCGAGGCTGCGCAATCCCGCGGACGTGGGCGACGTCTTCTCGATGTTCTGTGAAGATCTCTGGAGCGCGCTGCCCAATTTCCGTTGGCAATGCAGCATCCGGGGCTATTGCTACACGCTGGCGCGCAATGCAGCCAATCGCTACAGCGTCGCGCCCTGCAACCGTGCGGACCGCCGCGCCGCGTTCGCCGACGACGAGCAGCTCTCATGCCTCATAGAGCGGACACGCTCGCAGACCGCCGCCCACCTGCGCACCGAGGTGAAGAGTCGGATGCGTACGCTGCGCGAGCAGCTGCCGGAGGACGACCAGACGCTGCTCATCCTGCGCGTGGAGCGCATGCTGCCGTGGCGTGAGCTTGCGATCGTCATGAGTGAAAACGGCGATCCGCTCGACGCATCTGCGCTCGATCAGGCGAGCGCTCGAATGCGCAAGCGCTTCCAGCTCGTGAAGGACAAGCTCAAAGAACTCGCACGCCTAGACGGGCTGCTGCTCGAAGACTGAGCCAACCGGCCACGGCGCTCGCCGTCGGTACCGTCGCAGAGCGAGTTCACAAACGCGTGGAGTCTTCTCCTTCGTGTGCAGGTCGGGGGGGGGGTGACTTCGTACTTCCCCGGCGCCTGCGTGAAGTAGCGGGAAACGTTCATGAAATCACTCTCGGATCGCGTGGACCACGCGCATTCCGAAGTAGTCGTCAATCAGAGGAATTCACTGACTATGCTTTTAAAGACCAACTCTCATTTCTTAGGTGTCACAGGCTGTGCCGTGCTTGCCATTGCGGCAACGCTAGGCGGTTCGGGCTGCAAGCCGCTCGATCTCGGTGACGTGCTGAATCTGCCGAGCTTGCAGATCGATCAAGCGCCTGCCGCCAAGCCCGTGGCCAGCGTCGACCTCGCCAAGCCCGTGTCGACCCTCCTGCCGATGGGCCGTTACGGCTTCGCCCTGCAGGATCAGGGTGGCGTTGAGCTCATGGACTTCAACGACCCGAGCCAACCGGCCTCCGTGGCTTCCGTGGACACAAAAGCGCGCGTGGTCGCGATGGACTTCGATCCGTCGCGGGGCCTGGCGTACTTGGTCGATGCATCGGGCGCCGTGCGTGTGCTGAACATTCTCGCCATCGATTCCCCGAGCACCATCGGTTCAGCGCAGCTGCCCAGCGGTGCAGCGGTCGCAACCGGCATCTCGCGCGTGCTCGATCGCCTGTTCGTGGTCGCAGCCGGCCAACTTTATTCGTTTGCGCTCAGCGACCAAGGCGGCATGCTCGACCTGGCAGCTGCTCGCACCACGTCGCTGTCCTCTGCCCCGACGCAGATCGCAGCTGGCGGCGGCGCGCTCTACTTCGCGTTCGCGAGCGGCAAGCTGGAAGCCTGGAGCGCCGACGCAACGCCCGCGCGCCTCGGCTCGATCGATCTCGGTGGCCAGCCGACCGGGCTGGTGGTGAACGGCTCGCTCGTATTTGCGACCGCGGCGAAGGTTGGCCTGGCCATCGTCGACTTCGGTGCCCCCAAGAGCCCGGTGATGAAGGGCAAGAGCGCCGAGCTCTCCGATGTCCAGTCGCTGCGTCTGTTCGGGCGCACGCTGGTCGCGTCGCTCGATCGCGGCTCGGTGACAGCGCTCGACATCTCCGATTCTGCGGCGCCGCGTGCCGTATCCACGAACAAGAACTTCAAGGCGAAGTGGGTCAACGTCGTCAATGGCAACTTGGTCTACGGCTCTGGCAAGACCGCGAACGTGGCTGCGATTCCGCCGCACGTCGTCGGTCGCATCGACGCCGCGCTGTGCAAGAGCTTCCCGCGCTACGGCCGGCTCCCCATGCGCTTCTCGAAGCCGATCGACGCCGCGACCGCAGCCAAGGTCAAGCTGCGCTGCGCAGGCGCAATCGTCGCTGGCCACGCAGTGGTGGACGCGGACGGCCTGGGTTTCACCTTCCAGCCGGACACCATGTTGCCGGGCGGCGCGAGCTGCGAGCTCGATCTGTCTACCGTGCGCGACGTGGTCGGTTCCAGTCTGAGCATGGGGAGCGCGGCTCCGGCCTTGGCGTTCCAGACCAGCGTTGCAGCCCCCATGCCGATCATGAATCCCGGCAGCAAGTTCCCGCACGCCATCGACGGTGCGTTCACCGGCTTCAAGGATACGTCGAGCACGGGCTACGAGTGGTCTGACGTCACCTCGGCTCAAGGCATGTTCACGAAGTTCTACGCCGACTTCGACGGCAAGAACCTGTGGATCCTGAATGACTGGACGTACCGCGGCGAGCGCGTCAACCCCGACTGCTACAACCTCTTCAACCTGTGGACGAGCGGTGGCACCGAGCAGTGGGAGATCCGCGCCTACGGTGACCAGCACGTCGAGGTGCGCAAGAACGGCCAGCTCGTCGACGCCAAGGCCGCGGGTGTGAAGGGTGGAGCGAGCTTCGGTGCGTCCCCTAACCTCGACACGCCGCACACGATCTACGAGATCGGCGTGCCGGCCGGCGCCGGTGGTTGGGGCGTGCGCTTGCACGACCCGGGTCCGACGTTCCAGTGCTCGCGCCTCGAAGGCGAGCCAACAGGTGTGGCCGCAAGCTCGACCGGTTCCGGCAAGAGCAGCATGACGATGCTTGATCCGTCGCTGCAGCCCAAAGCACCGAACGCGCCGGTGCTCGTCGATCCGAAAGCCGATGCGACGGGCGTCGCCGTCAACTCCACGCTGCGTTGGAGCTCGAAGGATAGCTGGCAGTCGTTCGTGGGCTACGTAGTCGAGCTCTCGCACGACGCGAGCTTCACGCGACCGATTCGCTTCGAGAGCGGCAGCACGTCGCTCACACTGCCGCTCGGGGTATTGCGCGCCAGCACCGCCTACCAGTGGCGCGTCACGGCGGTCAACGCCGCGGGCTATGCGACGAGCGCGCCGTTGAGCTTCACGACGCAAGGCGCAGCTACTTGCACGAAGGGCACCGCCGATTGCGACGGCGATGCCACGAACGGCTGCGAAGTGAGCCTCGCTAGCAGTGCGAGCCACTGCGGTGCTTGCTTTGCAGCGTGCGCGAAGGGCGTTGCTTGTCAGAGCGGCGTCTGCGGCCGGGCTGTGGTCGGCAACGATGCGGGTGTCGATTCTGGCAAGCCGAAACCCGTCTACGACGCAAGCTTCAGCGGCTCCGACGACGCTGGCGGGAACGGGAACAAGGATGGCGGGGTGGTCGCGATGTCTGGAAACGTGCTGCACATCGCGGCGGGCTACAATCACACCTGCGCAGTGCAGCGCGACGGGCTTGTCTATTGCTTCGGCAGCAATTCCGCTGGGCAACTCGGCACCGGCAATACGAGCGTCGTGACCACGTGGAACCAAGTGCCGGGCGTGTCCAGCGTCGCGATCTTGGCTGCAGGCAACAGCTTCACCTGCTCTTCAGCCGGCGATGGCGTGAAGTGCTGGGGCGGCATCGGCGGCACGAGCCTACTCACCGCCACGTCGATGGGAAGCCTGGTCAAGACGACAGCAATCAGCGCGGGTGCTTCGCATGCCTGCTCTATCAGCAGCGGCATCGTGTACTGCTGGGGCGCCAACGACTCTGGTCAACTTGGTGATGGAACCACCACGTCCAGCGCCACCACACCGGTCGCAGTCACGCTGCCGGGCCAACCCCTCGAAGTTGCCGCGGGCAATGCCTTCACCTGCGCGCTCACGACCACCGGCGTGTACTGCTGGGGCCTCAACGACTCCGGCCAGTGCGGCAGTGGCGACACCATGGAGCGTCACGCGCCGTTCATAGTCACCAGTAGCTCTGTCCAACACATCGCTGCGGGTGGTGGCCATGCTTGCCTCGTCATCCAGGGCTCTGTCAGCTGCTGGGGCAGCAACGGTGCCGGACAGCTCGGTGTGGCGGCGAACGACGCTGGCGTTTTTTGGGAGGTGAGTCCTGCGGCTTATGTCGCAGGGCCCAACGTCGTAGAGATCGCGCTTGGTGATGGATACAGCTGTGCGCGCAGAAACGACGGCACCGTGCTGTGCTGGGGTGCAGGTGACTCCGGTCAGCTCGGCGACGGAATGCAGTCTTCGCGCTACACGCCGGTGGCGGTGTCCGGGCTCGTCGCGACGAGCATGGCTCTCGGCGGGCAGCACACCTGCGCGCTCAAGACCGGCGCCACCGGAGCGGGTGTTGCGCTGTGCTGGGGTACCAACAACCAAAACGAGTGTGGCGACGGCAATCCGACAAAGAACCCCATCCTCACGCCGGCACCAGTCATCTGGTAGCGAGCAGCACTCGCTTGGCATCCGTTTGACGCAGCCGCCCCCGCTGCCAACTGGCAACCGGGGCGGCTGTTTCATCTAAACTAGGGCCTGGCCATAAGGCTGGCGGCGATCATCGACGACGAGGCTGTGGCGGCGTTGCGCTCAGAGAATCCAACGAGCTCAGCTGAGCTCCTCCGAGCTGTACCCGAAGATCGCGCGCGCGATGATCAGTCGCTGGATCTGCCCAGTGCCTTCGTAGATGTCGCTGATGCGCCCAGCGCGCAGCGACTTCTCCAGTTAAGGTCGAACGGACGGCTCAGTGGTTTCGCAGGGCTGGCGCCGAAGCGTTGGCGCAGCGCGCTGCAAGCGCCGGAAGCTGTGGCGCCGATCCTCCCCGACCGTCTATTAGGTCACGACACTAGGCTCTGAACACGAAGTACTTGTTCAGCAGGTACGCGAGCGCCGTGTTCGGCACGAAGAGAATCGTCGCGGTGAGCCGCGGGGTCCAGCCTAGTAATTCGCCCACACGTAGCCCGAGCACGCCCCAGCCGTACAGAAGCACGTAGAGGCCGAAGAACTTGATCGCCTTGCGTCGATCGATGCCGTCGAACACCAATCGGCCCGTGGTCTGCGAGTTCCAGGCGACGGCCGTCACCATCGCCGCCAGGTTGGCCAGCGTGTAGTGCAGGCCGAGCCAATCGTAGAAGTAGAATGCGAGCAGCCCGAAGAGCGTGTTGAGGCCACCGACAATCAGGAAGCGTACGTCCTGCCGCACGAGCAGCAGTTGCAGCTTACGCGGCAAGAAGTGTGCGGTCCAACCGAGCCAACGCGGCAAAGCAACGGGTGCGTCTGGCGCCCGCTCGGGCTTCACAGCCATGGCTGCGCCTTGGGCAAGCGGCCTCAGACCTCGAGCAGGTCTTTGTCCTTGCGCGCCACGATGGTGTCGACCTCGGCGTTCGCCTTCTGAATCACGTCTTCGACCTTCTTCTGCGCGCGGTCGAGCTCGTCTTCGCTGATGTCGCCGTCGTTCTTGAGGCTCGTCAGCAAATCCTTGGCGTCGTGGCGGGCCTTGCGGATCGCGACCTTGGTGTCTTCGCCGTGCTTCTTCACGAGCTTGGTCAGATCGCGACGCCGCTCTTCGCTGAGCGGCGGCATGGGAATGCGCAAGATCTCACCATCGCTCTGCGGGTTGAGCCCGAGCGGCGAAGTGACGATGGCTTTCTCGATGGCCTTGAGCTGGCTCTTGTCCCAGGGCTTCACCGTGAGCAGGCGAGCCTCGGGAACGTTCACGCTCGCACACTGCGATATGGGCATCGAGGAGCCGTAGATCTCCACCCGCACCGACTCGAGGATGGAAGGATGCGCGCGACCCGTGCGGATCTTGGTGAGCTCGCGACGCAGCCCTTCGTGCGCCTTGGCCACGTCTTTTCCTAGCTCGGCGAGCGTGTCGTCGATCATGGTTCCTCCGGCGAGTGTGAGTTACTCGGCTTGATTCGCGAACACGTCGGCGGCTTCGCTGACCAGCGTGCCTATCGGTTCGCCCTGCACCACGCGCTTGATGTTGCCATGGGTGGACAACGCAAACACGCGGATCGGCAAGTTGTGGTCGCGGCAGAGCGTGACGGCGGTGGAGTCCATCACGCCCATGCGCGCCTGAATGAAGTGGTCGTACGAGACACGACGGAACATGTTGGCGTCGCTGTGCTTGTTCGGATCTTTGTCGAACACGCCCTCGACCTTGGTGGCCTTGCACAGCATGTCGGCCTGGATCTCCATGGCGCGCAGCGCAGCCGCGGTATCGGTGGAGAAGTACGGGTTGCCCGTGCCGGCGACGAAGATGAGCACGCGCCCCTTCTCGAGGTGGCGCAGCGCGCGGCGCCGAATATATGGCTCTGCGACCGAGCGCACTTCGAGCGCCGTCATGAGCCGCGTGGGCACCGAGTGCTTCTCGAGCGCGTCCTGCAGCGCGATGCCGTTGATGACGGTCGCGAGCATGCCCATGTAGTCGGCGCTGGCGCGATCCATACCGGCCGCGCTGCCCTTGAGGCCGCGGAAGATGTTACCGCCACCGATGACGATGGCGAGCTGCGCACCGGCGGCGCTCACCTCGGCGAGCTCTGCGCTGATCGTCTCCAGTGTCTTCGGTTCGAGACCGAAACCACCGGGTACGCCGCACAGAGCTTCGCCCGAGAGCTTGAGGAGGATTCGCTTGTGCTTGACGCCCATTGCTTCGGATACCTCTTCGTTTGGAGCATACGCCCAAACGCTCAGTTACCGCGCCGGAAATCAGCGCACGCGCGCGAGCGTACGAACGCGGTTCAGGAACCAGAGATAGCCGCAGCCACGTCGGCTGCAAGGTCGGTGGACTTCTTCTCGATGCCTTCACCGAGCTCGAAGCGCACGAAGCGACGCACCGCGATCTTCTCGCCGATCTTCGCGCTGAGTTGATCGGCCAGTGCCTGGATCGTCTTCTCGCCGTCGACGACCGACGCCTGCTCGACCAAGCAAGCTTCTTGCAGCCACTTGTCGATCTTGCCGGCGAGGATCTTCTCCACGACTTCAGCCGGACGCTTCTTGCCGGTCTGCGCGGCTTCTTCGTCCATCTGTGCCTGGAAGATCTCTGTTTGCTTGGCGATGTTCGCCGCCGGCACTTCTTCGCGACGCACGAACAACGGGTTCATCGACGCAATCTGCAAGCCGACGGCCTCGACGTACTGCTTGAAGTCGTCGCTGCGGGCGACGAAATCGGTCTGACAGTTCACCTCGACCAGCACGCCCAGGCGTGAGCCCGCATGGATGTACGCGTGGATCGCGCCCTCCGCAGCAATTGCGCCCGCCTTCTTCGCAGCCTTCGCGAGGCCCTTCTTCTGGATGTACTCGACCGCCTTTTCCATGTCGGCGCTGCATTCTTGCAGCGCGACCTTGCAGTCCATGATGCCCGCGCCGGTGCGTTGGCGCAGCTCTTTGACCTGTTCCATGGAGATATCAGCCATGATGAAAATCCTCTCTATGCTGCCGTTCTACTGGCGCGCGCTTCACTCTTCGGTGGGTTCGCTGGCGGGCGTGGGCGCGGGCGCAGGGGTTTGAGCTTCAGCAGCTGCTGCGGCAGCAGCCTCGGCAGCGGCAGCCTGACGGCTGCGAGCGAACTCGACCGAGGGACCGCTGCCGCGATGCTCGCGCGAGGGCTGGGAGTACTCGCGACGACGGCTCTGACCCTGCAAGCACGCCTCGGCGATGGCGCCGGTGATCAGCTTGATGGAGCGGATCGCGTCGTCGTTGCCGGGCACGATGTACTGGATGAGGTCGGGATCGCAGTTGGTGTCCGTGAGGGCGACCACCGGGATGCCGAGCTTGTTGGCTTCGTCCACCGCGATGTGCTCGTGCTGCGGGTCGATCACGAAGAGCGCGGCAGGCGTGCCGTTCATCTCACGGATGCCGCCGACGAACTTGTTCAGACGCGCCGCCTCGCGACGCAGGCCCAGTGCTTCCTTCTTGGAGAGCAGGGCCATGCTGCCGTCGTCTTCCATCTGCGTCAGCTGACGCAGACGCTCGATGCCGACCTTCATGGTGCGGAAGTTGGTGAGCGTGCCACCCAGCCAGCGGCCGGTGACGTGGAACTGACCCGCGCGCTCGGCCTCTTCTACGACCACTTCCTGCGCCTGGCGCTTGGTGCCGACGAACAGCACTTGGCCGCCCTTGCTCACCGCTTGGCCGATGAAGTTCAGCGCGCGCTTCAGGTAACGCGCGGTCTGGTCGAGGTCGACGATGTGGATGCCATTGCGCGCTCCGTAGATGTACGGGGCCATGCGCGGGTTCCAGCGGTTGGTCTGGTGACCAAAGTGGACGCCTGCGTCGATCAGCTTGCGGATCGAGACGCTTTGTTCGTCCGAGAGTTGCGGCGCGAAGCTGTGCGAGCCATCAGCGGACGTGTCGGTGCTTTGAGTTTGTTCGGTCATCGCTCTTTTCTCCGGTTGTTCTTCCGCTTCCCGCGGGTGGCGACCCTTTCGGGCACCGAGCCACCTCGTTCGAGCCGGGAGCGTGCTAATTTCGGAAAGCAGGCAGATAGCCGGCGTCCCGGCCCCTCGGATGAGGAGCGGCGCGCGGTATAGCACGCGACCTTGGCGCCTGCCATAAGCCGTTCTGAGGCGGGCATCCGCTGCAGAATCATTGACGATTCACCACCCCACGCGGGCTCGTGCTAGCTTGCGGCGCCAGCATGGCCAGCTGCCCGATCTGCAAGAAGACCCTGCGCGCGTCGAACCCGCCGACCGCGCCGCAAAGCCGCTTCTGCAGCGAACGTTGCCGGCTCATCGACCTTGGCAATTGGCTGGACGGTCGTTATGTCGTCACGCGCCCGGCGCCCAGCGACCCGACCAACCCCGACGGTGAACCCGACGAACAAGAGCTACTGGCTCTGCTGCGAGATCTTCAATGAGCGAATTCCTGCGTGCCTGTCGCCGCGAGCCCACTGCCTTCACGCCCATCTGGCTGATGCGTCAGGCCGGTCGCTACCAGCCCGAGTACCGCGCCCTGCGCGCGCGCTACGGCTTCATCGAGATGTGCAAGAACTCCGATGTCGCGGCGGAGGTCACCATCTTGCCCGTCACACAGCTGGGCGTGGACGCGGCGATCTTGTTCGCCGACATCCTGCTCATCCTCGAGCCACTGGGCATCGGCTTCGAGTTCACCAAAGACGACGGGCCGCGCATCGCCAAACCGATTCGCGTTGCAGCTGACGTCAACGCGGTGGCCGAGCGCATCGACCCGCAGGAATCGCTCGGCTACGTGCTCGACGCGGTGAAGAAGACACGCAGCGGCCTGCCCAGCGGCGTACCGCTCATCGGCTTCTCGGGTGCGCCGTTCACGCTCGCTTCCTACGTGATCGAAGGCGGCGGCTCGCGCGACTACATGCACACCAAGAAGCTCATGTTCAGCGACCCGGGCGCGTGGAATGCGCTGATGGAGAAGCTGACCTCGGCCGTGGTGCTGTACCTCAACGCGCAGATCAAAGCCGGCGTGCAGGCAGTGCAGGTCTTCGACTCCTGGATCGGCGCGCTCAGCCCCGCGGACTACCAGCAGTACGTGCAACCGCACATGAAGCGCCTGTTCGCCGCGCTCGATCGCAGCGTGCCCACGATCCACTTCGGCACAGGCAACCCCGCGCTCTACCCGCTGATGAAAGCCGCGGGCGGTGACGTCATCGGCATCGACTTCCGCTGCGACCTCGGCACCACCTGGGACGCGCTGGGCGACGTCGCGCTGATGGGCAACCTCGATCCGTACTCGCTGCTGGCGCCGCGCGCGGAGCTAGAGGCGCGCGCCAAGCGGGTGCTCGATGGCGCACGCCAGCGCCCGGGCCACATCTTCAACCTCGGGCACGGACTGTTTCCCGAAGCCAGTGTCGAACAGGTGCGCGCGCTCGTCGACTACGTGCACGCGCAAAGCGCGCGTTGAGCACGGCGCAACATCAAGCCGTGATGCTGGTGGGCTTCGGCGGACCCGAACGCGCCGAAGAGATCCGCCCGTTTCTGCAGAACGTGCTGCGCGGCCGGCCGGTGCCGCCCTCGCGTATCGAGACCGTCGCGCATCACTACGAGCTCATCGGTGGGCGCTCACCCATCAACGAGCTCACCGAGGCCCAGCGCGCCGCGCTGCAAGCGCGCCTGCGCGAGCTCGGCATGGAGTTGCCCGTGCGCACGGGCATGCGCCACGCCAAGCCCTTCATCGCGACCACGCTCGGCGAGCTGGCGGCGCAAGGCGTACAACGTATCGTTGCCGTCATCATGGCGTCGTTCCACGATCGTGCCACGGTCGAGCGCTACGCCAGCGCGATCGATGAAGCGCAGCGCGAGAGTGGCTGTGCGCAGCTGACAATCGACTACACCAGCGGCGCCGAAGAGCAGCCGGGGTTCATCGACGCCAACACCGCCCAGCTGCGCGCAGCGTTCGCGACACTCTCGCCCGAGCTGCATGAGCACGCGCAGCTCGTGTTCACCGCCCACAGCGTACCCACCGCGGTGGGCGAAGCCTCCGGTTACGTGGCGCGCTTCGAGACCGCGGCGCAGCAGATCGCGCAGGCACTCGGTGGACTGCCCTATCGGCTCGCGTACCAGAGCCGCAGCGGTGCACCGAGCGAGCGCTGGCTCGAGCCGGACATCTGCGCGGTCGTCGACGAAGAAGCCGCGCGCGGCAGCAAGGTCCTGGTCGTCGCGCCGATCGGCTTCGTGTGCGACCACGTCGAAGTGCTCTACGATCTCGACATCGAGGCAGCGCAGCGTGCCCGCACGCATGGCCTGCATTGGGTACGCGCCGCGACCGTGGGTATTCACCCGGCCTACATCGACGCACTGGCCCAACAAGTGCTGCGCATGCTTGCGAAGCACTGAGCCCGGTCGGGCTAGTCAAGTTGCAACTTGCCGCCAAGGTTGCGTTTCGGCATCCTTACTTCTTGCGTTTGCGGCGACGGTGCAGCAGCGCTACCTGCACTGGGACACGGGCAGCTGCATCGACGAGTGAACCATGCGCCGGATCTTCGCGTGCCTTGCGATCGCACTGCTGACGCTTGCAACGAGCGGCACGTTCGCAGACACCAAGGCACCCGCCGGCGCAGTCGTCGCATCGGTCTTCTACATCGCCAAGAGCGAGAACAAGAACGAAGTGCACTACGCAGTGCAGGTAGACCCGCAATGTCGTCCGCTCGGTACGCGCCCGGTGTACGGCTACTGGCGAGAGCTGGAGAACGGCCCCATGGTCGTCTCACCGCTCCTGCACCACGAGCTGCCGGCGTACGGACTGAACCCCCCGCGGGCGATTCGGCGCGACGCCGCCGGCGGACAGGTGCTGATCAGCCTGCGTGGCTTTCCGGACCGCGCCGTGTCGATCGACACGTTCCGTGACGCGCGCGGCTGTGAAGCGCGCGCCACCACCTTGATTCAGAAGCAGCCTGCGGTGCTGCAGTCCATCTACGTGAAGATTGGTTTCCTCTTCAGTGTGGACTTCGCGATTTTGCGTGGACTGCGCGTATCCGACGGCGCGCCCGTGCAGGAGAAGATCGATGAATAGCTGCGGTCCCGCCATCTGGCTCGCCTGCGCCTGCGTGCTCACGGCATGCGGGCCCTCCAAAGCGGAGCTCCAGCTGCGCGATCAGGTCAAGAGCCTGCATCACGACTTGCAGGAGCAGCAGCAATACAACGCCGACCTGAAAGTGCGAATGCAGTTGGCGCGTGCGCGCAACAACGTACTGGTGGACCTCGTGCATGGTCTGACCAGCGACCAGGGGCACCCCGCAGCAGGCGCCGACGCGAGCACCACGCTCGCGCCTGCACACTCGTCGCTGCAGGCGCTCGACCGCGATCTCGAGGCGCTCGTCACGAGCGTGCAGCACTCGCGACAGGATATGGAGGCGGTGCGCACGCAGCGGCAAGCGCTACAAAACGAGCTCGCCCAGGCCCGGCGCACCATCGAGGACGACCGCGCAGCCCAAGCCAAGGCGCAGGCACGTGTCGACGCCTTCCGCGGAATGCTCGAGCAGCTCGCGGCGATGATCGCGCACCGCGAGCTCGATGTGCGCGTGGTGCGCAACCGCATGGTGCTGCAGCTGCCCGAGTCCGTGTTGTTTCGCAGCAACGACGCACGCGTCTTGCCCGGTGGCAAGGCGCTGCTCGATCGCGTCGCCGAGGTGCTCAAATCGGTGGACCGGCGCGAGTTCGAGATTGCCGGGCATACCGACAGCCTGCCAATCCGCTACGGCGCGTTCCACTCGAACTGGGAGCTGTCGTCGGCACGAGCGCTCGGCGTGATGCTGTACTTGCAGAAGCGCGGCGTGCCGGCGGCACGCCTGTCGGCATCGGCGCACGCCGACACCCAACCGATCGCCGACGAGTCGACACCCGCCGGCCGTCAGAAGAATCGGCGCATCGAGATCGTGATGCTGCCGAACCTCGAGGAGCTGCCGGATCTGTCCACGCTGGACAAGACGCTGCAGGCTGCCACGCCAACGGCCGATGTATCGGTCGGGCCCACGGCGGACAGCCAAGCTGCGCCCGCCGCGTCACAGCCGCCCGCCGCCGTGACCGGACCCGCGACGCCCGCGGCCCCCAGCAGTGGCACGACTGGCACGAGCGCCGCACCTGCACCCGCGCCACTGCCCGCGCCGAAAGCCACGGTTCCTCAAGGTGCGCAGGCCCCAACCACTGCGGCAGCCGCCGAAGTCATCCAAGGTGGCTGACGCAGAGCGTGGAGGCCGTCGCGCTCGATCGAAGAGCCAATCGGTTTGCGGCAAGGCACCGGGAGAGGGGGCAGAGGCGCGTTCACACGCATGGGGCGCGTGTTCCAAAGGAGCGACGCCATGTCGGTGCCTGCCTACCCTGACTTAGCTTTCAGTCGTTCGCGACGGCCTCCTGTTGCTTACCTGCGCACCTCTCGCAGGGCGTCAAGAGTCTTTACGCACCCCCGGACGGGCACACCTGGATGAGCATTTTCACGAAGCGCGCAGCCTGGCACCATGCCAAGTGCGGAGTCGTGCTAAACCAATTCCACCACGATTCGGCGCAGCTGGGACTGCGCCGCTGTTGGCAGCTCGCGCAGCTCGACGCATGACCGGAACGACGGAGCCAGCCTTCGACACGAAGCTCGGCCAGCTCTTGCTGGGCCGCTACCGCATCGTGCGCAAGCTCGGCGAAGGCGGCATGGGCGCCGTCTACGAGGGCAAGCACGAGCTAATCGGCAAACGTCTGGCGATCAAGTGCCTGCACACGCAGTACACCTCGAACAAAGAGGTGGTCGAGCGCTTCCATCGCGAGGCTCACGCGGCGACGTCGGTGGGCAACGAGCACATCATCGAAGTCAGCGACGTCGGCGCGTTCGACGACGGCGCGCCCTTCATCGTGATGGAGTACCTGGACGGCATCGAGTTCGGCAAGCTGATCGAACGCGAAGGCAGCTTGCCCATCGGTCGCCTGGTGCACATCGTCTCGCAGGTCTGCGAAGCGCTGGCGGCGGCGCATGCGCGCGGCATCGTGCACCGCGATATGAAGCCCGAGAACATCTACCTGATTCGCCGCGGCAGCGACTCCGACTTCGTGAAGGTGCTGGACTTCGGCATCTCGAAGATGCGCGAGTCGAACGAAGCCCTCGGCGGCGGACTCACCAAGACCGGCATGGCGCTGGGCACGCCGTACTACATGCCGCCCGAGCAAGCACAGGGCGTGCGCGACCTCGATCACCGCGCCGACGTCTACGCGGTCGGTGTGATCTTGTACCAGGGCCTCACGGGCCGCTTGCCCTTCGACGCCGAGAGCTATCCGGCGCTGATGGTGAAGATCCTCACGGAGCCCGCGCTGCCACCGCGCATGTTCCGGCAAGGCGTGCCCGAGCTGCTCGATCAGATCGTCATGCAGGCCATGGCGAAAGATCGCAACCAGCGCTTTCAGAACATCGAAGCGCTCGCGCAGGCCCTGGAGCAATTCCACGGCATCGACGACGCCCCCGTGATGCTGGCCTCGGCGCGCCCCTCGGCAGCTGGCGAGACCACACCGTTCACGTGGACGCAGAAGCAAGGCGAGACGAAGGCTGGCACTGCGGCCAGCTCGACTGCGCCGAAGAAGCCCATCGGTTTGCTGCTCGGCGGTGCGGCGCTCGGTTTGGTATTGGTCGGCGGGGGGCTCGCGCTGATGCGCAGTGGCAAAGCGCCGGACAGGCCGCCCAACATGGTGGCGCCGAGCCCCGCGCCCACGCCCGCACCCACGCCGGCGCCCCAACCTGCGGCTCAGCCCATGGTCGCGCCCACGGCTAACGTAGCGTTGCAGCCCAAGCCGACCGAAGTGCAAGTCAAGATCGCCGCGGTGCCCAAGCAAGCGCACATCTACATCGGCGAGATCGAGTTCCCCAACCCCATGGACGCCTGGCGCCCGCGCTCGCTCGACCCTGTGCGCATCCGCGTCGAGCTGAGCGGCTACCGCACGGTGGAACAGCTGGCGATCTTCGACCAAGACCGTGCGATCAGCTTCGAGCTCGACAAGGGCAAGGGTGTGAAACGGCTGGAGACGCTCGGCGCACCGCCGCCCGCAGCGGCCGCCAAGGCCGCGCCCGGTGCGCCCAGTGCCGGGGCCGCGCCTGCCGCGCCCGCGATGGTCATCAAGCCCGCTGCCAACAAACCCGAAGCGCCGGCCCCGGGCCCGAAAGCACCGAGCGAAGACGGCGTCTATCACGGGCCGAGCGGTAACATCCGCGACAACTTCTGATCGACTTGTGACAGTCGTGTAGTCACCACGCTTTCTGAAAGCGGGGCAATGGCGGTATCCTGCGGAGCGCTTGGTCGAGTCGGCGGGGCTTCCGCCACGCGACCCGCTGCAACAGAGGGTCTGCCTTGACATCATTCGCTCGCATTTCTTGGTGCCTCGTGACCTTGACCTTGCTGTGCGCGCACGCGCAGGCACAAACACAAGCGCAGTCAGGCCCGCCGCCGACAGCTGCCACGCCCACCACGCCTGCCACGCCTGCGCCGGCCGCAGCAGGCGCAGCGCCTACCCTGACCATCACCCCGGCCGCAGCGACGCCCAACGCTGACGCCGAGCCCGCAGCTGCGCCGGCCACCACGAGCCAAGAAGTCCTGGCCAGTCCTGAAGTGCTCGAGAAGGCCAAGGCTCACTTCAAGCAAGGCGTGGCGTTCGCTGCGTCGGGCAACTGCGACGGCGCGGTCGTCGAGTTCGAGGCCGCGTACAACATCATTCCGCGCCCCAATGCGCTGTACAACATCGCGCAGTGTCAGGAGCGCCTGTTCCGCTACGACCTGGCCATCTCCTTCTACGAGCGCTACCTGAAAGAGGCACCTGCGGATGCCGCCGACCGGCCCGCCGTCGAAGCCGCGCTCAAGACGCTGGGCAACCTGCTCGGCATCTTACACATCAAAGCCAACGTGAAGTCCGAGGTGTGGATCGACGATCACATCGGCGGTCAGGCTCCGGGCGACGTGTACGTGCCGGCCGGTGGGCACTCCGTCGAGCTACGCGCCGAGGGTTTCATCGCCAAGAAGGTGGAAGTGCGCTTGGTGGGTCACGAAGAGGTCACGCTGTCGATCGACCTCGACAAGGCGCAGACGACAGTGAACGTCACCGAGACCACCGGCATCTCGCCCACGCTGTTCTGGGTCGGTGCGGGCGCCACCCTCGTGGCCGCGGGCATCGGCGGCGTGTTCGCGCTGCGGGTCAACTCCATCTACAGCGATGCGCAGAAGATCCCCGCAGTCTCGCCCATGCGCGACAAGCAGCAGCACGACGCCAAGGGCGCCGAGCTCGCCGCCGACATCTGCTTCGCGAGCGCAGCAGTGTTGGCCATTGGCACCACGATCGTGGCGTTCATGACCGACTGGAAGGGCAAAGCCGATCACCAGGGCGACGACCATCCCACGCCCAACCAACCGGCAGCGCGCTTGCAGCTCGCGCCGGTGGCCGTACCGGGTTACGCAGGCATCCAACTTCGCGGAGGCCTGTGATGAGCGCCCAACACCCCGCTCGGCTGCGCAGCGCAGCGCGCGCTCTGCTCTGCCTCTTGTGCTGCTGCATGCCGCTCTTGGCTGCGTGCAGTCTCGTCAAACTGTCGGACAAGATCGGTCAGGCGCATTGCAGCAGCGATACCGACTGCGACGTGCTCAACGACGGGAAGACCGACGCCTGTGAGATCTGGCAGTGCTCGCCCGACACCAAGTACTGCGTGTTCGGGCCACTCGACAAAGATCACGACGGCTACTACCCGGCGATGTGCCAGAAGACCGCCTCGAAGGTCGACTGCAACGACGCCAAGGCCAACCAGAATCCCGGCAACACCGAGACCTGTGACGGCATCGACAACGATTGCGACGGCAACATCGACGAAGACGCGCTCACGGTTTCACACGACACCGCGGTGGTGTTCGGCAACGCGAACCAAGACGGCGTCAGCGATCTGAGCTACGCGACCGATCCGGCGAGCGGCACGCTGGGCCTCGGCTTCAGCATCAACCGCACGCCCAACAACGTGCCCGGCATCGCCAAGATCGCCAACGATCTACCGAGCGGCGGAAACGCGCTCGAGATCAAGCTGCCCACGCTGCTGGCTCCCAATCCGCAGAGGCTGGTCACCAACGGTGTGGGCATCGGGGCGCTGGGTGCAGAGAGCTTTGCGGTCGCGTTCTACGATCAGAACGGCACCCATCGCGTGCTCGCCGGAGCGGTCGACATCACCGGCCAAACGGCCACGCTCAAGGCGCCCTCGGACATCTTGATCTACGGCTTGCACTGCGAAGCCGGCGAACCCTGCGCCGGGAACGCCAGCGGCCCGGCGACGGTCACCGCCGTCGACCAGACCGAGACGCCCTCGCTCGCGGCGCAGGGTGACGACGTGCTCGTCACCTACGTGCGCAACCTGATGGGCGCGCAGCCCGAAGACTGCCACGCCAAGAGCGAAACCGTGCCCGGCAACAAGGTGCTGGCGAACTGGCTGCAAAAGTCAGCGCAGGCGCAAGACGGGCTCGACGAGATCAGCAACGAAGCGTTGCTGCTGGGCAAGAGCGACGGCATCAACGCGCCAACCGTGCTTGCCGTCCCGCCGATCGGCGCCAAGAACAAGGTCTTCGGCTGGCTGGTCGCGTTCACCGACGAGAACGGTGCCATTGGGGTGCACCGCGTCACGGCCGCCGGCAGCAAGCTCAACATCGAGGCGTCGCTGCTGAGTCTGTCCGACGGCAATCTGCGCTACAGCGCACCACGGCTCACGCTCGGCCCCAGCAGCGGCGAGCTGCAGACCGTGGGCATCGCGTATCAGCGCGGCTGCGGCGTCGCGGCGCGCGTGGCGGCCAGCGTGTTCACGGTGGGCTTCGACAAGTCGGGTGCCGCAAAGTTGACCCCGGTGACCCTCGATGCAGCTGTCGGCGGCGGGCCAGCGGAGCGACACGCCAGCATGGCCTATTCCAAGGACGCCGACAGCGAGCGCTGGGCGGTGGTGTACCGCGACCCCAAGGGCGTACGCGCACGCGTGCTGAGCCCAGCAGGCAAGCCCGTGGGAGAACAGCCCTACAAGCTCATCGAAAACGCCGGGACGGGCGGCAGCATGGTCGAGGTGCTGCTTTCGCCGGGTGTCGTCGGCGGTTCGTCGGGCAGCAACTGGTTCGGCGCGCTCGGCTACGTTCAGCAAGGTGGCAGCCAGCATGCGATTGCTTCCGCGACGCTGGGCTGCAAGAAATAGCTGCTGCAGCGCACGCGGGCGCGCGTCACATGCGGATCAACGGATCGCTTGGTAGCCCGAGCAGGCGGGCGCGCACCTCTGCCACCACGAAGATCGACCCGGCGACTACCACGAGGCCAGCAGGGCCGGCGAGCTTGCGCGCGCGCCGGATGGCAGACGCCAAGTTGCCCATCGCCTCTGCCGCATGTGCGATCTGCAGCTGCGAAGACGTCGCCGCGCGCGGCATGTCCGGCGGCGCGTACAGCACGTGATCGAAGCACGGAGCCAAGGTCCGCAGCATGCGCGGGTAGTCTTTGTCAGCCATGACGCCGAAGATCAGCACGCGCCGCTGCTTGCGACCGCGAGCTGCGCTGAGGTGTCTCGCCAAGGCTGCGCAGCCATCGGCGTTGTGCGCGGCGTCGAGCAAGAACGCGGGGCGACCGGCGATGCGTTCCAGGCGCGCCGGCCAGCGCACGCGCGCTATCCCGGTCGCCACGGCTGCAGGTGACACGGGGATGCCGAGACTCGGCAAGCTCGCCAGCGCAGCGACCGCGCACGCAGCGTTGTCGTGCTGATGTGCGCCCAGCAGCGGTATCCGCAACGGGCCGAACACGCCTTGGGGAGTACGCACGCGCAAGCGGGACCCGGAGCGTGCTTGCGCGTGCGCAGCGAAGTCGCGATCGATGCAGAGCAGCGGGGCGTGTCGTTGCCGCGCGCGCGCGGCGATCACTTTGAGCGCAGTCGGCTCGCGCGTACCGACGATAACCGGCACGCCGCGCTTGATGATGCCGGCCTTCTCGCGCGCGATCTTCGGCAGCGTGTCGCCGAGATACTGCATGTGGTCGAGCGCGATGCGCGTGATGACGCTGAGCCGAGCCGGCAGCGCGTTGGTGGCGTCGAGACGGCCCCCAAGCCCTACCTCGAGCACGGCGACCTCACAGCTGTGATCACGAAACGCTTCGATCGCCAGTAGCGTGGAGAGCTCGAAGAAGGTCACCTGCGGCGCATCGGGCCGACCGAAGGTCTCGAGCAGGTCGGTGATGCGACGGGCCGCCTCGCGTGTGCCGATGGGCTCGCCGTCGATGCGCACGCGCTCGGTGAAGCGATGCAGATGCGGCGAGGTGAACAGGCCCGTACGGTGCCCCTGCGCAGTCAAAGCACTGGCGATCATGGCGGACACGGAGCCCTTGCCGTTGGTGCCGGCGACCTGGATGAAAGGCATGCAGTGGGCATCGTAGGCGCGGTAGCGCAGCGCGTCGCGCATGCGATCCACGCCCATGCGCACGCCGCGCGCCTGCAACGCGAACAGCTTCTGAATGGCAAGCGCGTAACGCATGGCGCGCCCTAGCCAGCGACGATGACCGCGATATGGCGGCCTGACAGCTTGCCGTCACGGCGAAACGAGAAGAAGCGCTCCGGCTCGCAGCGCGTGCAACCTGGCACGTCATCGAGGTGCGCGACAGCGACGCCGAGCGTAGCGAGCTGACTGCGTACCACGGCAGCGAGCTCCACGTGCGGGCGCGGCTTGTCACGTCGCACCACGTGCTGCCCGGGCGCCGCCGCCGACAGCTGCAGCGCGACCTCGCCACCGACCTCGAAGCAGCAGGCGCGGATGTGCGGGAAGATCGCCGCAACCAGGCGCTCGGCCGGTGCAGCTGACAGCTGCATGAGGGCTCGCAGCGCCGCCGGCACGACGCCCGCTACGGTACCGCGCCAACCGGCATGCACGGCGGCCACCGCGCGCGTGTGCGGGTCAGCGACCAGCAGCGGCAAGCAGTCGGCTGCGCGCACGCCGACCGCCGCGCCCTTCGCCAACGTGCATAGCGCGTCGCCTTCGTCCCGGCGCAAGAGTTGCGGCTGCTCGTCGCCGCGTACGATCTGCACCTGCGCACCGTGGACCTGACTGAGCTCGAAGAGACGACCGGGCGCATAGCCCAGCTGCGCGGCGAGGCGCTCGTGGTTCTGCGCCACGCTGGCCGGGTCGTCGCCCACGGAGCGGCCCAGGTTGAAGGTGTCGTACGGCGCACGGCTCACGCCGCCGCTGCGCAGCGAAAGCCCATGCGCGAAGCCTGCATTGCCGAGCAGCGCAGAACGCAAGACGCTGTCCATTTTCCCCATGTACCACGGCGATTGCCAGCCGGGCGCCAAAGCGGCACCGCCGGACCGTTTGCGTGCGGCGCGCGGCTCTTCTATGGTCCGGCCCCGAAACCGCTGCTGCGAGGAGAGCCACTGCCATGGGACTTCTGTTTCCGTCCGAACCTTGGTCCGCTGCCTACAAAGACGCCATCAACGGCAACCCGGCCTACGTAGCTGCCGGCAAGGACTGGACCCACGGCGCCGTGGCGATGGTGGTGAAAGCAGACCCCAGCATCGACATCCCGCAAGACATGGCGGTGGTCATCGACGTGCACGGCGGCGAGTGTCGCGGCACGACCTACGTGTCCGCCGAAGAAGCCCGCAAGACCACGCCGTACGTGATCGAAGGCCCCTACGACAACTGGAAGCGCATGATCGTCGAGAACCAAGATCCGATCAAAGCGTTGATGCAGGGCAAGTTCAAGCTCACCAAGGGCCATCTGCCCACCATCATTCGCTACGTCGAATCTTCGAAGCAGCTGCTCAACAGCGCGCAGTCGGTCGCGACCGATTTCCGCAGATAGGACCGTCACATGGGCTCGCTCCGTTACGATCTGCGCATCGAGCTCGCGCCGGGCGCGCATGACAACGGCCTCGCCGACATGGTCGCGTCGCTGATCTTGCAGAACCTGAACGACAAGCCGCAGAAGCGCGAAGACTTCGCCAAGATGCACGGCCGCGTGGCGATCGTCGCCGAAGACGCGCAGGTGTCGATGACGCTCGATTTCACGGGCAACATGCTGACTGTGCACAACGGCATCGTGGGCGTGCCCGACGTGACGGTGCGCGCGAGCAGCGACGACATCATCCAGATGTCGCTGGTGGAGCTGACCCCACGCTGGGCGCTGCCGAATCTGCGTGGCGAAGTGATGAAGCGCGTGATGGAGCGCAGCGACTCCGGCCAAATCCGAGTCTTCGGGGCGTTGATGCATCCCGCGCTGGTGTTCCGGTTGACTCGATTGTTGTCGGTGAACTGAGACGGCGGGACGAGAGCGAGACGAGAGCGAGAGCGAGAGCGTGACCTAACGGCGCCGGGCGGGACGGGCCCGATCGCTGCGTTGCGCGACCTCGAAATACATCGAGTATTCCTTCGGTCACGCGCCTTGCGCTCGGGCCCGTCGCGCTCCGAAA
>JADGRE010000187.1 GCA_017881185.1 Pseudomonadota bacterium
CGCAGGGGCAAACGCTCGTGGTGCTCGAGAACCAGTGAGGGGTAGCTGGAGCCGTACGGCAAGCAGCGTCGCAATGCGCCGCTGACGGCGGCCTGTTCGACCATCTCGTTCGCACGCGGCCACAACGCCACCTGGCCAATATAGGCTATGCTCTGGAACGCGTCCGTGAGTTCTGTCCACTCGATGCGCTGAAGTGACACATTGGGGCTTGAAGCTCGGTGTGGACTCACTCATAGTCCGGCCGCTCGATATGAAACACTCGCTGCACGGCGCGCGTGGACATCGGTTATCTCACAGACGTCACGCGCCGAGCATGCTCGGGTGTTTGTGCGGCTGGTGCGTCTTGTCCGTCTTGTGCGTCTTGTCCGTCAGCGGCTGCAACTTGAGCGCGCTGTGGGGACTCGATGCCCCTCGACCGGCGCTGGCTTCCAACGACGTCTTCAAGGTCGACCCCGCATGCCCCGATCTGATCATCGATCGATCGGGTCTGGCACAGGTTCCGCGGATCGTGACGCTCAGCGGACGCCGCCATGGAACGGGCCTCGGCGCCGAGGCCGTGCCAATCACCGTCAGGCTCGGTGCTTGTGAGGGGGGCGGCCGAGACACAAGCAACAAAGACACAAGCAACAAAGACGCAAGCAACAAAGACGCAGGCCCTGTCTCCACCGCTTCCGGCGCTACCATCAAAGACGCGGGGTCAACCAGCGACGCCGGTCTGGGTACCAACAGCGCCGCCGCGAACGCTTGCCACTCGGGCGCAACGCTGGACAACACGCTGACCGAACAGGTCGAGCTCATCGAGCATCAGGACGGTGGTTGTCACAGACGCTCGCCTGCATTGCTGGAATGCACACTCAACGCACGAGGCGAAGCAACCTTCGAGGTGCAGGGTCATTTCCCCAATGGCGAGCTGAGTCTCGGCGGCTTCGCGCCGTTCTGCGTGACTCCGCTCGAGGTCGGCGACCAGCACGCTCACCGGACAGAAGAGTACATCGTTCCCCGCTTTGGTGCATCGCAACTGGCCGTGGCGGTGCTACAGCTGTCGAATTCTACAGCGACGACAGCTGCCACCGCCGATGCCGGGTGCGACACGCTCTTCAGCTGTGCCACAGCTCGTGCAAGAGCCACTTTCCGAGCCGGCGTGGTGAGCGCGGACATCCCTACGGGCGATCTGCGGGTGAGCGATCTTCTCCCCGTGGTGCGTGACGTCGACCTCACCGTCGACATCTCGTCGCTCGACACGCTCCCGCAGACAGCGAGTGCATTTTTATCCAAGACACCGTGCAACGAGGCGCCGGACGCCGGCCCGATGGCCGGCGACAGCTCGTTCTCGCTGCCGATCCGAAGCCGTCAGAGCGGCACGGACACCTTCTACTTGTGCGCTTCGGGGTTTGCCGCGTCGTATCAAGTGACTGCCAATCTGACGGGCGCTCCGACGGCAGCGACTGACGGCGGCAGCGACACCACCTCCGCACCGAGTGCCGATGCTCCGGTCGCGTTGCCAAGCACGGTCGTGCTGACCGCACTACCCGAGGGCTACGTGGCAGAGCCCGCGGTCGGCGGCCTGATCGTCAACACCCTGCTGTGCGGTGGCAGCCGCGTGCACACCGACCCGCATTCGCTGCAGGTCTCGGGCGCCACACCGATCGGTCCAGACGACCAGCTCGTGCTGGCCTGCGCGGCGCCGAAGCTTGCAGATGACGCGGGCACTTCGCCGGCAGGCAGCGCCGGCCAAAGTACAGATGCAGCCACAGCCTGTGGACAGATCACGCTCACACCCAATACGGGAGGAACATGTCGCCTGGACGCACCACAGCACTGACGCATGCGCTTGCGTCGTCGCGTGCGGCGGCGTGGCTGCTGCTCGCTTGCGTGCTGGCGACGCTCGTGCCCGCGCCTGCCGTGCTTGCGCAGGATGCGGGCCTGCCACCGGTAAGCACACCCGCAGCAGCAGCCACACCAGCCGACGCAACTGCACCGGCTGCTGCGACCGCAGCCAAAGCTCCGCCCAAGCTCGTGCAGATTCCGCCCGTCCAGGCGCCGCCGCCGCTCACGCTCGTGCCCCCTGTTCAGCCTGCGCCGGCGCAGGTCGATGCACAGCTGCGCAAGACGCTCGCCGACACGCGCACTCTGGCCAACGCGTTGATGGATCGCGTGTCCACGCTTAAAGGCAAGAACTCGCTGTCGCCCGCGGAAGTGCGTGCGTACCAGGCTCAGATCAACTCACTCACCACGTTGGTCTCGTCGTTCGAAGAGCGCGCGAATCTGCTGTTCCAGAAGCAGGCCCAGAGCGCCGCCGAAGACCAGCCCGCCATCGAACGCGAGCAGACGGCGCTCGAAAGGCAGGCGGACCTCGCCAAGCAGACGATCGCCTCGATCGGCGCCCAGCTCGACGGCATCTCGACCGCAACGGGTTGGACTCTGATCGATAAGCTGCTCACCGCGCGCTGCTCCACGGCCATCTGCTTCGACAACGGTGACGCGCACCACTGGCTCGGCATCGAGCCGCTCGTCGAGCTGCCTATCGGCATCGCGTTCTCCGTCGACCAGAGCTCGCTCTCGGACTACGTCAACAACCACGACATCCGCGTCGACCTGGCCGCGGGCGCTCGCGTGTGGTTGTTCCGCGACGTGGTCAGCCTCTCGGTGTACATCAGCAAGCCGCTGATCGACTCGAGCATCCGGCTGACGGGCTCCAACTTCGTCTACCCGGGCGCATCGGTGCGCCGTCCGCTTCCAGGCTTTGCGCTGGGCTTCCTGTTCGATTCGATCTGGCTCGGCTTCGATCGCAACGAGCTGCGCAACGGCGACGGCAACGACAGCAGCGCAGCCAATCCCGACTTTGCGCCGAACTCGGTCATATCGTCCGCATGGACCGTCACGCTGGCCCTCCAGCCCGTGACGGCCTTCCGCGCGGCCATCGGCACCGCCGTGCAAGCCAACAAGGCAGGATCCCAATGAATCGGGCGCGCATTCTGCCGTTCGGCCTGCCAAAGCTGCTGCTGCTGTTGGCGGCAGGCTGTGCCGGGGTCGCACAGACGGCCGGTACCGCACCCACCACGCTGGCATTGCAGGCCGATGCCGTCGGGCTGACGCGCGGCGGATACTCCGGCGGCGCGTCGCTCGGCTTCGAGGCAGCTGACTGCTGCAGCATGGGCACCTACCTCACGTACTCGAGGCTCAGCGGCGACCACGGGCTGCCGGTGCATGACAACGACAGCAAGGCACCGAAGCACGATCCCTATCCGAGCGTCGATCGCATCCTGAGCAGTGGGCTGCAGCTCGGCGCCGTGGTGCCGGTGCCGCGGAAGTGGTCACGGCTCAAAGACCACTTGCGGCTGGAGGTGCGCGCCGGTTTGGCAGGTACGCCGCCTACGAGCGTCACACTCGGTCGGCATGGATTCGCCGGATCGGCGGCGCTCTTGTGTCGCCTCACCGACGGTTCCGCATCACGCGTGGGCGAAGCGCAACCGGACCTCGACCTCGTCGTGGGCTATTCGGTCTGGACGCTCGGATCGGAGAGCACCGCAGCCGGCGCAAACGACACCAACGCGAGCGGCGCCTCGCTGCTCGTGGGCCTGCGCCTGGGAGCGGGCTACGGGATCGACTTGCGCTGAGCGCCGGCGCACACGGAGGAACCGGCTCGGATGCGCCATGGGCTCTACACTATGCAGCTGCAACGGTTGCTCGGCTCTGTCTTGATCGTGGCCTGCGTGACGAGCATCACGGCCTGTAATCTCCTCGAAGTGCCAGGACGCTTCCCGCTGGTCGGCCCGCCGCCTGCGCCGATCGTTCCCGAGCCGGCAGCGTGCGGCTCGTTCGTGGAGCGACCGGTCATGACGAGCGCACGCGGCGAACCCATCTATGGCGCCGCCGATCTGCACATCCACCAGTTCTCGAACCTGGGCTTTGGCGGACGCATGCTGTGGGGCTCCTCGTTCGACGATCAGGGCATCGAGCGGGCCCTATCCTCGTGCGGCGTCGAAGGTCTGTGTCTCGACAACAACGAGCTCACGATGTGCCGCGAGGTGTACTGCCGGCTCAAGAGCGATGTCGCAAGCTGTCAGGCGAACTGTGAGCTCAAGCGCTGCGAGGATTCACCTCCGCACGGGCACTTCGGACTGACCGACCCTGTCGGCGCCGCGCTCGGCGAAGGCCTTGGGCACGTGGTGCACGGCTATCCCGACTTCGAGGGCTGGCCGCATTGGAACACGTACACACATCAACAGGTGTACTACCGCTGGTTGCGGCGCGCGTTCGATGGTGGGCTCAAGCTGATCGTCGTGCATGCGGTGAGCAACGAGGTGCTCTGCGAAGTCTTGGGTCACCGCCACGCCTGCGACGACATGTCGAACGTCGACCTGCAGCTCGATGCCGCCCGCGAGCTCGAGGCATTCGTGGACAAGGAGAACGACTGCAAGGTCAACGGCAACGGTTGGTACCGCATCGCCAAGACGCCGCAAGAGGCGCGCGACATCATCGCCAGCGGCGCGATGGCCGTAGTGCTCGGCATCGAGGTGGACACGCTCTTCGACTGTCATCTCAACGGCAGCTGCACACCTGAATCCGTGCGCGCCAAGGTCGCCGAATACAAGGCCAAAGGGGTGACGCACGTATTCCCCGTGCATGTGTTCGACAACGGCCTGGGCGGAACCGCCGCTGACAGCGACTTCTTCAACTTCGGCAACCTCATCGTCAACAAAGGCTTGCTCGACGTGAGGGACTGCTCGAGCGAAGGCTACGAGTTTCATTTCGATGCTGCCACCAGCGAGGTCAACAATTTCTTGAGCATGGTGGCCGCCAAATTCGGCGTGAAATACGACGGCTATCCGAAGCACAAGGCGCACTGCAACAATCGGCGGTTGAGCCCGCTGGGCGATGTGGCCATCAAGGCGCTGATGGGCTCGCACATGATCATCGACGTCGACCACATGTCCGTCAGAACGCGCGCGGACGTCTTCAAGCTGGCGCACGACTGCGGGTACGCTGGCCTCGTGTCAGGTCACTCGGGCTTCACCGACCTGTACATGGGCGCAAAGAAACACGAAGGGCAGCTCACGGCGGCCGAGGTCAAGACGCTGGTCGACATGCACGGCATGCTCGCGCCGATCCTCCACCAGGGAAGTCGGGCGGAGGTGAAGACCTACGCGCGTGCGGCGGCGCCCAACCCCGTGATTGCCGATTGCGGCAACTCGGCCAAGTCGTTCGCGCAAGCATATCTGTATGCGGTGGACAAGATGCAAGGCGGTGCCGTCGCGTTCGGCAGTGATCTGAACGGCCTCGCCGGCATGCCCACGCCACGCTTCGGACCGTACGCATGCGGCGGCGACGGCGCGGAGCAAACAGGCAAAGTGCAGTATCCGATCGACCTCCACGGCTTCGGCGACCCCATGCCCGAGTCACAAGCGGGCTATCGCAAGTTCGACATCAACGTGGACGGCTATGCCCACGTCGGCATGTTCCCGGATTTCGTCGCCGAGCTACGCGCGCTGGGTGTGAGCGAAACAGACCTCTTGCCGCTCTTCTCCTCCGCCGAGGCCTACATCCAGCTGTGGGAGCGCGCAGAGCAAGCGCAGCTGCAGTGCCCGGCCAGCGATGGTGCCTGACTGGCCCCTGCGGCAGCGTCAGGCGGGCGCCGGGCACAATGGCCGGCGCGGTGCCCACCAAGGCCCGCGCTGCCTCAGCTGTTTCCCAAGTCATTACCCAGTCTTGTCGGTAAGCTGCCCGGCTCTCGCGACCCCATGTGAGATGAGGTACTGTGAGAAATTGGCGATGAGCGCTACGTCGCAGCCCTACGCACCTGAGCGCCTTTTGGGCCTCGACCGCTTCGTCATCGAGCGACAGCTCGGCGAAGGCAGCATGGGTGCGGTGTATCTGGCCTACGACCGGCAGCGCGATGCCAAGGTCGCGCTCAAGACCCTACGTCGCGTCGATGCCTCGGGCATCTACCGCTTCAAGCGCGAGTTCCGTGCGCTCGCCGACGTGAGCCACCCCAACCTCGTGGTGTTGCACGAGCTCTTCGCCGAGGGCGCCGACTGGTTCTTCACCATGGAGTACGTCGAGGGCAAACGCTTCCTCGAATACTTGCTCGGCGACGCGGCAGCTGACGTGTCGGACTTCTCCGTGCGCGGCACGCGCGAGCTCCCCAAGCGCGGCAAACCCAAGGGCCTGGCGGCGCTCTTCCCTTCGCCGCTCGGCGACTTCGACGAGCTGCGAGCGGTCATGCAACAGATCGCAGAAGCCATCATAGCGGTGCATGCCGCCGGTAAGCTGCATCGCGATCTCAAGCCCGACAACGTGATGGTCACCGACAATGGTCGCGCGGTGGTGCTCGACTTCGGCATCGCCACCGAGCGCGTCGACGACACGCACCACACGCTGGAAGCCGGCGTGATGGGCACGCCAGCGTATATGTCGCCGGAGCAAGCAGCCGGCGGCGAGATCGACGCGGCCACCGACTGGTATGCGCTGGGCGCGATGATGTTCGAGGCGATGACGGGCAGCATGCCGTTCTCGGGCTCGTACATGGAAGTGATGAAGCAGAAGCAGGAGCTCGACCCACCGCTGCCCTCGGAGCTGGTGTCGGGCATTCCACCGGATCTCGACGAGCTGTGCGCGAGCTTGTTGTCGCGCGACGCAAGCGCGCGGCCGCAGGGGCTCGCTGTGTTGCAAATGCTGCATGGTCGGACGTCCGAGCCACGCCACACGCCGAGCAGCAAGCCCCCGGTAGACTCCTCGGCCATCTTCGTGGGCCGCAGCGCGCAGCTCAAAGAGCTCGAGCGCGCGCTCGTGACGACCGACGACGGTGTGCCCGTGATGTGCTTCGTGCAGGGCCTGTCCGGCATGGGCAAGAGCGCCCTCTTGGAACGCTTCGTCGCGCACGCGCGCGAGCACAGTCACGCCGTGGTGCTGCAAGGGCGCTGCTACGAGCGCGAGACCATGCCATTCAAGGCCTGGGACAGCGTGGTCGACGCACTGTGTCGTTACCTCGGCAAGCTACCGTTCTATGCCGCGGCCGAGGTCATGCCCAAAGACGTCGAGGCGCTCGCGCACATCTTCCCGGTGCTCAAGCGTGTGGAGATCGTCAACCGCGTCAAGCGCCGCTCACGGCTGCCGACCGATCCTCGCGAGCTGCGTCGCCGCGCGTTCATGGCGCTCAAAGAGCTGTTCGCGCGCATCAGCCACCGCGAGCCGCTGGTGGTGGTGATCGACGACCTGCAATGGGGCGACGTGGAGAGCGCGCGCCTGATCGTGGAGATGATCACGGGCGCCGACCGACCGGCGATGCTCTTTCTGTGTGCCTATCGCAGCAGCGACGTGGAGTCGAGTCAGTGCTTGAAGACGCTGTTCGACAACACGCGCGAGAATCGTCAGGCCGACATTCGCCAGGTCACCGTCGGCACGCTCAGCGAGGCCGAAGCCTTGGAGCTCGCCAACCAGCTGCTGGGCGAAAGCAACTCGGCCTCCGGCGCGGCGGCGGCGCGCGAATCGCGCGGCAACCCCTACCTGCTCGCGGAGATCGTGCATCACCTGCGCAGCGGTCACACGGGCCACGAGACGAGTCCCGGCGAAGTGCCCGCCGTGAGCCTCGAGCTCGCGCTCTCCGAACGCTTGTCGCGCTTGCCGCAGCCTGCGTTCACGCTGCTCGAGCTGGTGGCCGTGGCCGGACACCCGGTGAGCGAGGGAATCCTCGGCGCGCTCGTGCCTGCGGAGCTCGACCTGCACTCGGCGCTGACCGAGCTGCGGCGCGCCAAGCTGGTGCGCGGCGTGGGCTCAGCCAACGCGCGCGCCATCGAGCTCTTCCACGACGGCATGCGCGACGCCGTGCTCTCACGCATGGACGCGGAGCTCGTACGGCAGTGGCATCGCAACCTGGCGGCCGCGCTCGAGGCCCACGGCACGACCGACTTGCAGGGCCTCACGATGCACTTGATCGGCGCCGAGGACTACAGCCGCGCCGGCATCTATGCGATCCGCGCCGCGGCGCAAGCCAACCGCGCACTGGCGTTCGAGCAAGCAGCCGAGTTGTACGCTATCGCCGTGAAATACCACGAGGACGAAGCCTGGCGGCACGAGCTGATGGTGCAGTGGGGCGATGCGCTCGTGAACGCGCGCCGCGGCACGCAGGCGGCGCAGGTGTACCTGGAAGCCGCAGCGCATGCGCAGGCAGCCGAGGTCGTGGAGCTGCACCGCAAGGCGGGTGTGCAGCTGCTGCTCAGCGGCGAGTTCGAGCGCGGCATCGAAGTGCTGGCCAACACGCTCGAGGCGCTCCACATCCAGATGCCGAAGGAAGCGGGCGAAGCGCTCGATCAAGGCATCCGCGAGCGCAGGGCGCTCGAGGTCAGGGGCCTCGGCTTCAGCGCGCGGCGGGCGGGCGAGATCCCCGCGGCGGAGCTCGAGCGTCTCGATCAACTCTGGGCGATCGTGTGCGCGGTGCAGCTGACGAAGCCACTGTTCGCGCAGCCGCTCCTGGTACGCTGCCTGAAAGATACGCTCGACGTGGGCGAGGCGCGGCGCATCATTCCCGCGCTGTGCTGCTACTTCATCAACATCGATCTCTTCGTGAGCGCGCGCGAAGGTCGCAAGGCGCGCTCGCTGCAGCTGGCGGAGCAGCTGTGCCGCGAGGGTGGCGACCCCTACGCGCGCGCCTGGGTTGCGCTCGCGCAAGGCTTCTCGTTCCAGAACAGCGGCTTGCTCAAGCCGGCGCTCTTGCAGTTCACGCAGGCCGAAGAGCTGTTCCGCAACCACAGCCCCGGCAGCACCGCCGAGGTGCGCTCGTGTCGACACTTGAGCTCGTGGCTCTTCGGCATGCTCGGTCAATACGACGACCTCTCGCGCTGCGAGCAATGGATGCGTGAGGCCGAAGAGCGCGACGACCGCACCGGCGTGCAGCGCTTCCGCTTGATCACCGCGCTCGGAGCCCTGGTGGCCGACGATCCAGACAAGGCCGCCGAGCGCATCGAGCAGGCCACGGGCGGCGAGCCGGCCGACCCGATGGACGTGATGGGCCTGCTCGATGTCGCCGCGCGCACGCAGCTGGCGCTGTACCGGCACGACCCGGCCGCCTGCCGCGCACTGCTCGGCGACATCGACCTGCTCTTCGCCTCGCCGCTGATGGCGGTGATCGTCTGGCGCGGCAATAACCACGTGCTGCGGGCGCGAGCCGCGCTCATGGCGAGCGAGGCCGAGACCGACCGCGAGCCGCTGTTGCGCAGCGCAGAAGACAACCTCGCCGAGCTCGAGCAGCTCAACCTGCCGCACTTCGCCGACCACGCGCGGCTACTGCGAGCATCGATCGCGCACCTGCGCGGCGAACGCAACGAAGCGTTACGCGTGCTGGACGCCATCTTGAAGGAAGCCGAGCAGGCCGCCGACGGTCCCATCGTGCTGGCCACTGCCCGGCTGTGCAGGGCACGCATGGTGGACACGAACGAAGCCGAGCGCCTGAGCCAGGAAGCGCGCGCCACCATGCGCTCGCGCGGCGTGGAGAACGGGCCAGCCTTCGCACGCCTCTTCGCGCCAGGCTTCGACGCGCCTTCGACGCGCCCTGAGCAAGCTCTGGGCTGCGCAGCGCGGTACCCAGTGAAGGCCGGGGACTATTGAACTTCACAGGCAAAAATGCGAGACGAGGGCGGCGGCGAAGCACGTCGGCTCGCCCGGAAAAGGACCTTCTGCATGTCGCTCCAGAGTCACGCGGTTCGCCGCGGCAAGACCTCCTCGTTCCTCGCTCTCCTGCTGTGCCTCGCCTGGGCAGGCCCGGCTGCGCGAGCGCAAGAGCAGGAGAAGAAGGCGAGCGCGAGCGCATCAGGCAAGGCGTCGCTCTCGGACATCGAGACGAGCACGAGCGCCGACACCGCAGCCGACGACAAGAAGTCCAGCGACGACAAGAAGAAGGACGACAAGAAGAAGGACGATAAGCAGGACGACAAGAAAGACGACAAAACAGACGAAGCCGCCGCAGCCGAGGCCGCAGAGGCGCTGCCGTGGGACCTTCTGCACCGTCGCTACAACACCTGGGGTGGTCCGACCGGTGGTCTGTTCATCGTCGACCCGAGCAACGGCGAGGTGGGCTCGGTGCGTCTGCAGCTCGGCTTCGACACCTACAGCGGCAACGGCTTCCTGCTCGCGAAAGATCACGTCGAGCAAGACGGACAGACGCTCTCGTTCAGCTGGACGGCCGGCAAGATCTTCGAGGTCTATGCCGCGCTCGGCAACCGCGGCACCTCCACGAGCAAAGATCCGCTCGTGAGTCTCACCGCCAAGGGCGGTCCCAACTCGCTCAGCAGCCAGGGCGACGCCACACTCGGCGGCAAAGTCGGCGGCAAGATCGCGCCGCTGGTGTACTTCGGTGGCGATCTGCGCGCGACCTTGGCCAATCAGGTCGGCGGCGGCGGCATCGAGCTGGATGCGACCAGCGTCGGCCTGCGCTCCGCGCTGTCGATCAACCTGCAAGAGCTTGCCAAGCCCGTGCCCTTCGTGGCGCGCTTCAACCTGGGTTACCTCTTCGACAACAGCGCCAAGCTCGTCGGTGGCACCGAGGACAACGCCTACGCGCGGCTCAACACCGCCGCTGCCCCGCGAGCCGATGAAACGCGCCACCTCGTCAACCGCTTCGAGCGCTACGCGATGGGCACCAATCGCCTCGATCGCTTCAGCATCGGCGTCGGCTTCGAGGTTCCCGTCCAAGCCGCCGAGCGCTTCTACCTGTCGCCGATCGCCGAGTGGCGTCTCGACATCCCCGTCAACCGCCAGGGCTACGACTGCCCGAACATCAAGTCCGGCACGGCCTGGGGCTCGGTCGGCTCGGTCGGCAGCGTCCAGGATGGTTGCTACGAGCGCACGCCCGGCTCGGCGCTGCCCATGAACTTGGCCCTCGGCGTGCGCGCCATCCCGCCAATCCGCGGCGTCAGCGCCACGCTCGCAGTCGACATCGGGCTCACGGGCACGAGCACCTTCGTGCGCGAGCTCGCTCCGAGCGCGCCCTACCGCGTGATGATCGCGCTCGCCTACGACTACGACGCGCGCCCGCCCGA
>JADGRE010000376.1 GCA_017881185.1 Pseudomonadota bacterium
CGACCGGCTCGCCGCCGTCGACGGGATCAAGAGCAACGTCTCGGGCGTCGATCAGATCCTCGTTTCACCGTGCTGCAAGGCGCCGCTCATGCGGCCGTCCGGCGCAACGCTCTACGTTAGAGCCATCCCCGGAGCTACGGCAGAGTGGCTCGAGCGAGTAGTGGTCTGCGACGCCAAGGTGCAGGGCGCAGCACCCGCATGTGCTGGCCGACAGTGCCCCGTGGCGCTGAGCGGTGAGCGCGTGAGTGTCTCCGCGATGCGAGGCGGTTTCGCGATCGCCGTTCGCTCGGACGACATGCAGACCGCGCAACACATCTGGGAGCGCGCGGAAGGGTTCGTGCGCTGAAGCGCTACGAAGTGATCGAAAGAAAGGAAGCGAATGTTTATGAATGGCCAAAGGCCCTGGAGCTTGAGGACGATGTCGCTGATGGCGGCATCTGTTGTCACGTTGTTCGCTAGCGGCTTGCAGGCCCAGGCTGCGCCCGCAGCCACGCCCGCGGCTCCGGAGCCGGCGGCGGTAGCGCCTACGGCGCCGGCGGAAGCGCCGGCCGCAGCGCCGGCGCAAGCGCCGGCCGCAGCGCCCACTGAGGCAGCGGCCACCCCCGCTTCCCCCGTGACCGTCGCCCCGGCGGCTGGTGCCGAAACCACCGGGCCCGCGCAGGCAGCGCCCGCTGCAGTGCCCTTCGCGTTCGCTGACTTCGGCTGGATGAACGGTCAGAGTCGGCAGACGGAGTTCCCGCTCGACGGCAAGATCATGACCGGGATGTTCACGGTCGACGGTGGCTACAACTACGACTTCTCACATCCCCGTGATCATACGATTGTCGGCTCGACCTCGTCTGGACGTAGCAACGAGTTCCAGCTGATGCACATCGGCGTCGGCGGCGACTTCCACTGGGGAAACGCGCGCGGTCGTCTCATGACCCAGCTCGGCCTGTACTCCACGATGACGCCGCGCAATGACGCGAGTCCCGCGCGTGGCCAGTGGTCCCTCGCCGACGCGTACAGGTACGTCACCGAGGCCTATGGTGGTTACCACCTCGACGTCCTGAACGGCATCAACATCGACGCAGGTATCTTCCTGTCTTATGTCGGCTTGTGCAGCTATTACAACTACGAGAACTGGACCGACCAGGCTTCCTACGTCTCGTCGAACACGCCGTGGTTCTTCAACGGCATGCGCATTCAGCTCTTCACGAGCGACAAGCTCAAGATCGAGCCGTGGATCATCAACGGCTGGCAATCGTACGGCATGTTCAACGAGATGCCCGGTGTCGGCGTGCAGGTCGCCTACCGGCCCACCGGCGCGGTGGCCATCGTGCTGAGCGGGTACTTCGGCAAGGACGTGCTCGGCAACGAGCATCGCACTCGCTTTCACACCGACAACAGCCTCCTGGTCAAGTACTACGAGCACAGCGACTCGTTCCTGAGCAAGGCCGCGTTTTCGCTGACGGTCGATGCAGGCTGCGAGGACGGCGGCGGCGTGTCTTGCAGCGGCGGCGACAAGTCCGCTCCGTCGCAGTACTTCGTTGGCGCCATGCTCTACAACCGCCTGTGGTTCGATCAGGGCAAGTACGGCTTCACCGCCGGTGGCGGCCTGATGACGAACCCCGGCCGCTATCTCGTGCTGACGCCGCCGATCAACGGCGCAACCTCGTTTTCGGGTAGCCCGTACTTCACTCAGGCTCCCGGCGACAAGTTCGACGCCTGGGATACGACGGAGACCTTCGACTGGATGCCAGTCCAATCCCTCACGGTGCGTCTGGAGTACACGCACCGCTGGGCGAGCGTGCCGTACTTTGCGGGCCCTGGTGGCGTGACTCCACAAGTGTCACCGGGCGTCTACAGCAACTCCGGTGCGCCGGGCAGCATGGTCACGGGGTTCACGCCGGATCTGCAGAAGAGCGAAGACCGTCTCACCGTGAACATGATGGTTCGCATCTAGTCCATGACCGCAACAACCCCATTTCGAGTGTCCACCAAGAGCGCAGGTTCTTGGGGCGGAAGTGGCGGACAAGATCCGCCCCGCAACCACGCGTGATCTGAGTTGCGCCGGCCACCCAGCCGCCCGATCGAAGCCGTAAGGCGGCGGCACGGGCGCGGGGGCCGAGCGCAACTGCATTGGAGTTTCCAAAGTGATCAAGAGACTCGTAGCGTTTGCACTCGGCGTGCCGGGCTTCGTGCTGCTCGCAACGGCGATGCTCGTCGTCGGCGGCTTGTACGCGTTCAGCCAGCTGCAGATCGAGGCGTACCCGAACCCGGTGCCGCCGCTCGTCGAGACGATCGCGCAGCCGCCCGGCTGGTCCGCGGAAGAGGTGGAGCGCTACGTCACGATTCCGCTCGAAGTCGGGCTCTCCGGCATGGCGGGGCTCGAGCACATTCGGTCGCAGTCACTGTTCGAGCTCTCCGACGTCAAGTGCTACTTCGACTGGGACACGGACTACTGGAAGGCGCGCCAAGAGGTCATCAACCGCTTGCAGTTCGTGCCGCTGCCGCCCGGAATTCAGGCCCAGATTTCACCCTGGAACGGCGTCGGCGAGGTCTTCCGCTATTTCGTCAGGGGCAAGGGCTACACGCTCAAGGACTTGAAGGCGGTCGAGGACTTCACGCTCGAGCGCCAGTGGAAGCAAGTGCCCGGCGTCATCGACGTGACGAGCTTTGGCGGGGAAACCAAGGAATACCACGTCGAGGTCGACCCCTATCGGATGCGTGCCCGTGGCGTGAGTCTGACGCAGATTCAGACGGCGATCGCGAACGCGAACGCGAACACCGGCGGCAGCTACGTGTCGATCGCCGAGCAATCGCACAACGTGCGGAGCATCGGCTTGATCAAGAGCGTGACGGACATCGGCGACATCGTCATCGAGGAGGCCTCGAACGCCGCCGGCAATCCGACTGGCGTGCCGATTCGTGTGCGCGACGTGGCGAGCGTCAGCATCGATCATGCGCCGCGCTTGGGCGTGATCGGCAAGGCAAAGGGCTGCCCGCTGCAGATCCACACCAAGAACTGGTGGCAGCGCCTGTGGGAGTCCAACGAGGCGCGCGAACGGCGCGAGCTGCTCGACAACCCCATCGCCTTGCGCAACTGCAACCCAGCCACCGTACC
>JADGRE010000377.1 GCA_017881185.1 Pseudomonadota bacterium
TACGCGACCACGAGCGTTTCCGGCGGAGCCGAGGGCGCCCAGTTGATGAGCTCGGCGTCGGACAACGCAGCAAAGTCGAGGAACTTCGCGAACGCCGGCAAGTTGCGCACCAGGCCCTCGGCAGCAACCTCTTCCTTCAAGTAGCCCGAGATGTACGCACGCAGTAAGCGCTGAGGCCTCTCGTTCTGTTCTCGATGAGCCAGTGAACCTCGTCGAGCAACCCGGGGACGTTCTGTACTTGGTCGCGATCCCTTCGACCGGCTGATCGTGAGCGCGGCGCTAGCGACAGGGTCGCGACTCATCACGAAGGACACGCCCCGCGCGCCGTGTCCGCGCAGCGCGCGCGTGCGATCTTGGCGGTGGCCTACGAGCTCGGAGGATTGGTGCGGGTCCCGGCGCCGGTGCTTGCGGAAGTCTGCCGCGGCGGCGCGCGGGATGCGGCCGTCGAGCGCATCCTCGAAGGGCGTGGCATCCGCGTCGTCGATCTCACGGCGCGCATGGCCCGACACGCAGGGGCGTTGCTGGGAGCCGCCAAGCTCGACTCTTCCCGTGCGGTTGACGCGTTCGTGGTGGCAACTGCGGCGTCTTATGGCTCCGCGATCATCGCCACGCACGATCCGCGCGACATGACTCGGTTGGCGGTGCGGTTGCCCGCGGTGCGTGTCTGGGCACTGTGAGTTCTGGGCGCGGCAGACCGTGGTTCGGGTGCCAACTCGCCGTGCGGGTCGACGCAGGCCCAGGTTTCGGGCCGCCGCCGCCCGTTGGGTCCACGTGCGGCGGCGCCCAGAGCTACATCGTCGACCTCGGCATGCCATGGCCAGACTGCAGGGAAGTCCAAGCGCGTGAAATGGACTCGTTGAGCGCCGTGCGCTCTGCGTCATCAAGGTCGTCGCCTTCGTCGTCGACGACAGGCGGGTGCCTGTGCGGACGAAGGCGTCGCGTGCGCGCCACCCTGGGATGGGTGTTCCTGGAACCGTGACGTTCGATGCCACGTTCTGACGTTCAAAATGGCTTGCCGCGGGCGCGCGAAGTCAGCGTTCCGACGCGTGGCACCGCGCTAGCCTAGGGCAGGCGGCCCAGCGAGCAAAGAGGGTGGCAACCAGCGTGCCGTCGTCGGGGGGGCACATGTCAGCGTTCGCTGACACGCAGAGATTGTCATCGCTCGATGACATTGCTACGATGTCGTCGGACGCTGACATTTGGGGTTCTCGATGGTGATTCACTCCGCGACGGACTTGGGGCTGTTCATCCGCGATCGGCGCAAGCAGCTTGGGCTCGATCAGCGAGCGTTGGCCGAACGCATCGGTGTGAGCCGGCAATGGATCGGTGCCGTGGAGGGCGGCAAGGCGAGTGCCGAGCTTGGCCTGGTACTGAAGGCGCTGCGTGCGCTCGATGTCGATATCTCCGTGTCGGTGCCAGAAGCTCGTGCCACGCGCAGCAAGGCCCGCGATGCGGTAGACCTCGACGCCATCATCGACCGCGCGAAGGGTAAGCGCAGATGAGCCGCGACACCCTCACGTTGCTGCTCGGCGAGCAGGTGGCCGGCCATCTCGAGCGGGCGAGCGGGCGCAAGCTCTCGTTTACCTATGACGCCACGTGGCGCAACAGTGCGGACGCGTACCCACTCTCGCTGTCGATGCCGTTGACGTCGGCCACGCATGGCGACGCGAAGATGCAAGCGTTTCTGTGGGGCGTGTTGCCCGAGAATCCCTTGGTCATCGATCGCTGGGCCAGGCAGTTCCAGGTGCCCGCGAGCGATGTCTTTGGTTTGGTTGCGAGTATCGGCGAAGATATCTCTTGCAGGCGCGCTCGGCATCCCCGCCGCACGTTCCGAAGTACGCCGGTTTGGTGATGAAGTCGCCATCGTAGTCGAGCGCTACGACCGCCTGCGTCGAGGCCGCACCCTCAGCCGCGTGCATCAGGAAGACATCTGCCAAGCGCTCGGTGTCCTGTCCAGCAGCAAGTACCAGAGCGATGGTGGCCCCACGCCTGCACGGATCATCGAAGTGCTTCGCACGCACTCTGCGCGCGCGCAGGCGGATGTCGCCACCTTCGTCGACGCCCTCATCTTCAACTGGCTCATCGCCGGCACCGACGCTCACGCCAAAAACTACTCACTGCTAATCGCCGCCGGCACGCGCGTTCGCCTCGCGCCTTTGTACGACGTCGCGAGCGTATTGCCCTACGGCACGAGCACCACACACAAGCTCAAGCTCGCGATGAAAGTCGGCAATACCTACCGCGTGCGCGACATCGATCGCCGAAGCTGGCAGCAGCTCGCCAAGGCATGTGAGCTCCACGACACTGCCGTCATCGAGCGCGCGCGCGAGCTCGCATCTCAGTTGCCCGACACACTTGTCGACCTCTGCGCCGCTGCACGCCGCGACGGCCTCAAACACCCGGTCCTGAAGCAACTGATCGCTGCCGTGGCCACGCACTGCAAACGCTGCAGTCGACAGCTGGCGTGATGCCTGCAGAGGGACACCCGCACCGGAGCCTGCGACCGATCCACTACCGATCCGAGCTCCGCCGCCGCCAACGACAGCTGGGTCAGCTCCTCTATCGGCGGGGGCCCCAGTGCGCTCGAGCGCAGCCGGTGAGGTTGGCCAGCAACACAGCTGCGAACCCGATTCCGATAACCGTGATGCCCCGCGCCATCATGCTTCGCCAAGGATCTCTTCGAGCGCATAGAAGGCCTTCTGCGGAAAGCGTTCTCGTGGGTAGTATCGCGTGATCACCACGAGTGCTGCGTCGTAACGATCGATGTTCAGATAGCGCAGCAGGTACCTCACGTCGGCTTCGTCGTGAAACTCCGCGCCCAAACGAAAAGCCAGGCACTTCATCGCCAGCAGGTATTCGGGCTGTGCCATCAGGACGCGAAGATTCTCGAACTCGAGGAACGGGCGGTACTCACCGTCGGGGCTCATGAAGCCCTTGGCGGCGTCGTTCAACCAAGTCTCCGGAACGTCGAGGCGCTTGCCCACTTTCGCGGCGGCCTCGCGTACGATCTTCGTGGGTTCGAAGTACGCATCCACGTCCCGTGTCGCAGGACGAGCGTTCAGCGCGACGCACAGCACCGCGCCACCCACGACGTGCAGCT
>JADGRE010000378.1 GCA_017881185.1 Pseudomonadota bacterium
CCTTAGTCGGACGCCACGTCCATGTCGGAAGCCAACGCTGGGCCTTCCTTGCCCGGCAGCGCGAGCGAGAGACCGCCGGCAGCAAGCGCAAATCCAGCCGACGCCCACAGACACGTCACAAGTCCCGCAGCCTGATAGATGATTCCAGACAGCAACGTGCCGACCAGGCGGCCCCCCGCATTCGCCATGTAATAGAAGCCGACGTTCAGAGCGACCTTGTCGCCATCTGAAAACGCCAGGATCAGATACGAGTGGACGGAGGAGTTCACGGCGAAGACGACGCCGAAGAGCCCCAGGCCCGCGAGGATCACGATCGTGGGCGAGTACCCCGCTGCAAGCCCCGCGATGATCGACACCGTGGTTGCCGCGAGCAGGAACGCGAGCACCTGAGCAGAGCGCGCTTGCGGTGCATGCCCTCCCGTCCATGCGCGGATCAGCGTAGGCGCCACCGATTGGATCGCGCCGTAGCCGATCACCCAAGCGGCCAAGAACGATCCAACCTGCGTGAAGCCCCACCCGAGTTGCACGGACAGGAACACGGGGACACCGACGACGAACCAGATGTCGCGTGCGCCAAACAAGAAGAAGCGCGCGGCCGACAACACGTTGACCTCGCGACTCTTCGCGAACAAGCCGTCGAACGCCTTCTTGCGCTTGCTCTTGCCCATCTCGCTCGGCAGCGACAGCACACAGACCACGAGCACAATCACCAAACCAGCAGCCATGGCCCACAGCGATGCGGCGAAGCCCAGCGCCGACAAGAGCACACCACCCAGGAAGAAGCCTGCGCCCTTGAGCGCGTTCTTCGAGCCTGTCAGCAACGCGACCCACTTGAAGAGCTTGGATTCGGCGCCTTCCGGGACGAGCAGCTTGATGCTGCTCTTCGAGCTCATCTTCGTGAGATCTTTCGCGATGCCCGAGAGTGCTTGCGCCGCCATCACGTACGCAACAGAAAGTTCTTTCGCCCAGCTGGGACTCACCAACGAGAGCATTCCGAGGGCAACGACCTGCAGCGCGAGACCACCTAACAGCGTCACGCGCAGACCCATGTGCGTGGCGATCCAGCCACCCACGAGGTTCGTGACGATACCGAACACCTCGTAGAACAGAAACAAGAACGCGAGCTCAATCGGCGTGTAGCCGAGCTGATGAAAATGCAGCAGCACGAGCATTCGCAGCGCGCCGTCGGTCAACGTGAAGCCCCAGTAGGCTCCCGTGACGAGCGTGTAGTTGCGAACGCTCGTCATCTCGCTGCCTCAGTGGCTCTGGCGCAGGCTCAGCACCACTTTGCGTGCGAGCTCGACCATACGATTCACGTAGCCAATCTCGTTGTCGTACCACGCGAAGATCTTCACTTGCGTTCCGTTGACCACCATCGTCGACAATGCGTCGATGATCGCAGACCGTGTGTCGTCCTTGAAATCGATCGAGACGAGCGGCCGCTCCTCGTAGCCGAGAATGCCTTTGAGCGGCCCCTCCGCGGCAGCCTTGAACAACGCGTTGATCTCTTCGACCGTCGTTGGCCTCGTCATCTCGAACACGCAGTCGGTGAGCGAAGCGTTGAGCAAGGGTACACGCACGGCGTGACCGTTGAGCTTGCCCTTCAGCTCCGGATAGATGAGCGCGATCGCGGTGGCAGAACCCGTGGTCGTCGGGATTAGCGAGAGGCTGTTTGCGCGTGCACGCCGGAGATCTTTGTGCGGCGCATCGACGATGGTCTGCGTGTTGGTGATGTCGTGGATCGTTGTGATCATGCCGTGCTTGATGCCGATGGCTTCGTGCACGACCTTCACGACCGGCGCGAGGCAGTTCGTGGTGCACGAGGCCGCCGTGAGCAGGTGATGTTGTTCCGCTCGGTACAGGTGATCGTTCACACCCATCACGATGTTGAGCGCGTCTTCCTTGACCGGCGCCGCCACGATCACCTTGCGAACGCCGCCTTCGAAGTAAGGCGAGAGCGTGGCTGGCGTTCGAAACTTACCGGAGCATTCGAGCACCAGCTCCACGCCCAGCTCACGCCAGGGCACGTCGCCCGGTTTCGAGTGACCGCTCCAGCTGACCAGCTTGCCGTAGATAGCGATGCCGCCGGCGCGCGGCTGCACCTCGTGATTCCAGCGCCCGTGCACGGAGTCGAAGGTCAAGAGATGCGCGCCCACCTCGGCGTCGCCCTTGACCTCGTTGATGTGCACGAGCTCGAGCTCGGGCCAACCCCACGCAGCCCGCAACGCAAGCCGCCCCATACGTCCAAAACCATTGATTCCTACGCGCACGCTCTTCTCCGTTTCGTCACACGAGCTTGTTGGCAAGCAAGAACAGCGACATCCTCTGGCGAATCGCGTCGCGAACGCTGCGGAACACCTTCATGCGCTCGTCGTCGCTTCCGACCGCCGCAGCCGGGTCATCGGTCGACCAATGAAGTTGCTCCCGCACGTGCGGCCAAGACGGACACGCTTCTTTGGCGCGGTCGCAGACCGTGATCACGAAGTCGAAGCGGTCGTTCAAGAACTGCTCGACCGACTTGCTCGCGTGGCCGGAGATATCCATGCCGACTTCAGCCATCGCTCGCACGGCCAACGGGTGAACTGGCTGCGGCCGCACGGCCGCGCTGAAGGCTTCGACCTGCCCCTTGCTGACCGAGCGTGCGAGGACCTCGGCGATCTGGCTTCGACACGAGTTGCCGGTGCACAAGAATAAGATGCGGGGCTTAGTCATGCACGTTCTCCAGCGTCAGCGGCACGATGCGCGGGGCCCTTTGGCCTTGCGAAGCCGAATCAGATCTTCGTGCAGCTTGTCTTGCGCGGCGAATGCTTTGATGGCGGACAAGACGCGCCGGCATTCAGGGTCGGGCTGCGGCGCGAGTCGGTAGTAGATCCAGTTGCCATCGCGGCGCGGCATCACCACCCCTGCCGACTTCAAGACACTCATCTGCCTGGACACATTGGGCTGCGAGAGACCGAGCGCGGTCTCGATATGGCAAACGCAGAGCTCGCCGTGAGTCAGGAGCGCGACGACGCGCACACGCGTCTCGTCGCCGAGCGCGCGGAACAGTCTTGCAATCGGTTGAACATCGAGCGACGCCGCATTCGATATCACGGTCA
>JADGRE010000379.1 GCA_017881185.1 Pseudomonadota bacterium
TCTTCTGCTTGGAGTCGGGCTCGGCTTCGCCGTTCTCGCTGCATCCGATCCTCGGCGCGCTCGCCGACAGGATGTTCGACGAAGTGCACCTGCACGCCACGCTTTTGCAGCTCCTCGAGGACCACTTGTTGATGCACGTAGCTCCTTGCGAGGCGGTCCGGGCAATAGATGAAGACCTTGTCGAGCAGTCCGTCAGCAGCCGCATCTCGCAGCGCGTCGAACGCAGGTCGATCAAGTCGTGAGCCGCTGAATCCTTCGTCGATGTAGCGACGCTCGCGTGGGATCACGACGCCATTCACGGGCGCTTCGTGGATCGCGGACGCCGTCGGCTGGCTCGTCGTGTGGTCGCCCGCGGACAGCAGGTCCTGTGCGCCGACTTTTGCCTCGTCGCACCCAATCTGCCCCATCGCTGACCGACCGAGCCTTGCGCGGCCTGGGCGATCGGAGCGGCCCCCGCGCTTTCGCGACCGCCTCATGCAGGACGGCCGACCGGCGGCACGCAGCAGCTGACGGTTGCCCCACGCGTTGAGGGTGGGGCGACCGAGATGCAGCAGGCTACGAGCGTCGCACGACTGGCTACTGCGAGCCGCACGTCGGGTCCACGCAGATCGGTGACTTGGTGATGGCTACGGTGGTATCGCGTGTGTCGCACACCCAGGCTGACGGGCAGTCGGTGGCACCCGAGCAGGAGCGCACGCAGGTGTTCAGCTGCGGGTGACAGAACATCCGCTTGTCGACACCTGGGCCGTTGCTGGTCTTGACGTTGACCCAGCACACCTGGTTCGCGGCGTCGCCGGACACCGGCTTGCCCATGGCGTTCTTGGCGCACTCGGTGCCGATCTCAGTCGCATGGATCTGTTGGTTTTAGTACGCGGGGTCGAGATCGGTCCGGTTGCTCACCAACGTCTGCGTCTCTTGCAAGCGCTCCAGCTTGACCGTGACGCCTGTCGGCGGCTTGGCGTTGTGGCGGTAGCCAGCATTAAGCATGCCCCGTCTGCCAGCGCCCCAGCCCCGCAGCTACCAGCTACCCTCCCCCCCTGGCGGCGGCACTCGCCGCGCCACATCGGTGGCGACGAGAGCTGCCGTCACGGCGTGCACACCCATCGTCAGCACCCAGCCCGCGTACACGACCCACGCATTGCGAAATCCTGGGCGCGTGAATGCTGGCCGCACCACTTCCATCGTGCTGAGCATCGTGGCAAGACTCTGCTGGATGGTTTTCTCGTGAGGGTGAGACATGCTCGCTCGATTAATCGGAGGCGTGCGCGATGACAAGACTCGGCAGCCACAAACGACCCGCCATCGTGCGCGTGCAGACCGATGAGCGCGCACAAGAGATCGTCGACATCTGCCACGAGCACGATTGGCAGCTCATCGTCGGCGTCGAGCCCGACAAGGACGAAGACGTCACCGATGTCATGAAGCTGCTGCATCCTGAGCGCTTCACCATCCGTGTCGAGCAGGCTGCGGGCTGCCGCAGCAGAAGTGCTGGGAGATCGGCCAGCTGACGGGCCGGCGAGCTCGTGGTCGGGGCGCGGAGAGGCCGTTCATGCTGCCTAGGCTCCGGCGGGCTAGCGGGCGCAGACGGCGACCTCGCTGTGCGTGGCTTACAACTTGCTAGGCGACTGACCCAAGCACCATGTGCCGGCGCGCGGGTGCGAAACAGAACGCAGCTTGGCCGGTTGATGTCGGTCTAGGAGACCAGCAATGACGAAAATGGCTTGGGTCGTTTTGGGACTTTTTGCGGGTAGCGGCGTCAGCGGGTGCGGCAGCTCGAGAGGGCTCGCTGCGGGAGCAAACGCAGCCGATGCGGCGGCGGAAAGCGACGGCGCCGTCGCCAGCAGCGCCTGCACGATGCTGGCACAAGCGCGCTGCCGGCAGCGCGACACCTGCACTGCCGGCTTCTACGACAAGACGACCTACCCGGATGTCATGACCTGCGAGGCGCGCGAACAGCTGTCGTGCGAACGCTCGCTCGCCGCACCCAAGACGGGCAATTCGCCGCAGCGGACCCTCGACTGTAGCGTCGCGCTACACAGCGGGAGCTGCGATCAGCTGCTGGCAGGGATCACGCCAACGGCCTGCTTGCCGCCCACGGGCATGATCCCCGACGGAGCACCCTGCGCGTTCAGCGGGCAGTGCCAGTCAGGCTACTGCAGTCTGCCGAAGACCGCCGCGTGTGGCAGCTGCGCGAGCCAGCCCAAGGTCGGCGACTCCTGCGCGTCGACGGGCTCCTGCGGCGCGGTGCTGGCCTGCGATGGCGCCACCAACACCTGCGTCACGCCGCCGAAGACCGGCGACAGCTGCGACAAGACCCACCCCTGCCTGCACAACCTCAGCTGCGTGGGCGCGACGAAGAGCAGCTCCGGCACGTGTCAGCTGCAACCGACCGTGGCCGGCGCCAACTGCGACGCCAAGCGCAAGACCTTGCCTGACTGCGATCACGGCGTCGGCCTGTACTGCAACGCCAGCCCGGGCCGCTGTGTGCAGGTTGGCTTCGCCGCGGCCTCGGGCGCGAGCTGCGGCACCCTGACCGACGGCTCCGTCGTCGCCTGCGCGGCTGGCGCGAGCTGCATCGTGCCTGCAGGCCAAAGCCAAGGCACGTGCATGAAGGATGCCGCCGACGATGGCGTCTGCGACACGGTGATCGGCCCGAGCTGCGCGCGTCCGGCCCACTGCGTGGTCACCACCCAGGGTGGGACGAGCGGCAAGTGTCGCTTGCTCGACGGCAGCTTCTGCCAGTAGTGGCGGCTCGAGCGCGGCGTCAAGCCACCGAAGTGGTTAACATGTCTTCCACACCCGGGTTGCCGGGCAGGTTCGCCTTCAGCACGGAGCCGTGGAAGTTGCCGCCGCCGCCCAGGTCTCGGAGAAGTTCGAGTAGGCGGCTCTCTCCGAGTGGGATCACTTTGGACGAAGGGTGAACACGAGGGATCGAAACCAGCCTCCAGCAGCATGTTCTTCGGCCTGGACAAGCGCGCGGTAGACACCCCGTACCGTACAAGAACTCGAGGTCGATAAACGCGTAAGGTCTCCAGCCGTGACCGGCATACTCGCAGCGGTCTCTCGGCCGTGTCCAGCGCGAGG
>JADGRE010000188.1 GCA_017881185.1 Pseudomonadota bacterium
CTCCAAGATCATCCGGGGCGAAATCCCCTGCCACAAGGTCTACGAAGACGCGCATGTGCTGGCGTTCCTCGACGTCAACCCCTTGAGCCACGGCCACACACTGGTGATTCCGAAGGAACCCGCGGTGACGGTCGACGAGCTCTCGGACGAGGCCTCTGCCGCCATCGGTCGCGTGTTGCCGCGCATCAGCCGCGCGGTACTGGCCGCAACGGGTGCCAAGGCGTTCAACATCTTGCAGAACAATGGAGCGTTGGCGCATCAAGCCGTGTTCCACGTGCACTTCCACATCATCCCCAAACACGAAGACGGCACGGGCCTAGGGATCGGCTGGAAACCACGCAGCTTCGACCACGCAGAGGGCAAAGTGCTGGCGGCGCAGGTGGCAAGCGCGTTGAGTGGTTGATGTGGCTATGAGCTGAGAGATCTTGGCGAACGGCGCTTCGGGGGGTGGTTGGGTGGGTCCGCGGGGACGGTGTGCAAGCCGGCACCAAAAGCAGAGTGCGTGTCAGCTGCCTCGTCAGCCCGAGCAACTGTCGAGTAGAGGGAAGCTGGTGGCTCGCCTTTGGTAGTGTTTGCGCCGACCCTACCATCCCCCGGCTCCTCGTTCGCCAAGACTCTCTCTCTCGCCCCACCAGAAACCCCTTGCATCGCAGCGCAAATTCGCTATTGACAGCCCTGTCAGTGAGTGAGGTAGCGGATGTCTGAGTCGCATGTGTTTCCCGCCGTACCTGAAGTGCCAGCCGAGCAGCAGGGGCGCGCCAGCTACGAGCTGCGCTACGACGACCTCACGCAGGACGGGCACCTCAAGCTGAGCGCGCTGCCCATGGCCATCGGGCGGGCTTGCTTCGGAAAGCTGTGGGTGCGCCACCCTTTGCTCGCGACCTACCAGCAGGGCGTCATCCCCATCTTGACCCGCCTGGTCATCGAGCCGGAAGCCGCACCCACGCCACTGCATGGCGCGGCGAGCGCAACCGGCGTGCTGCAGCTCGCGCACGAGACCGACGCGGCCGGCCAGGTGAGCGCGCTGCTGCTCAACATGTGGGCGCAGGTCGACGGGCCGCTCGGGCGCAGCTTCGGCGAGCAACCTGCTGGCGCGGGTACTGCGGTGTCACTGGGCCGAGTGTTTTCGGAGCACGTGTTCACGCGCCCGTTTGCTCCGGCTGGCGAGCGCAAGGTGTTGCGCTTCGATGTGCCGGGGCAAGCCGCGGTGCCAGAAGCGCGCTACCAGCGCCGCTCGCTGCGGCAAGTGTTGCAGCTGCCGGCGGCGGCCACGGCGCTCGACACTGGCTTCGTCAGCGACGCCGCACCGTGGGTGTTCGGGCTGACGCACACCGACCACAACCAGCACGTCAACTCGTTGGTGTATCCGCGTTTGTTCGAAGATGCGGCGCTGCGCAGGTTGGCCGAGCATGGCCAGAACACACGTGTGCTCGCACGCGCCATCGAGGTCGTGTACCGCAAGCCGTGCTTCGCGGGCGAGCGCGTGGTGTGCTCGCTGCGCGCGTTCCAAATGGGAGAGGACCTGGGCGTGGTGGGCTACGTGGGCACCGCAGGCACGCCGCTGGAGCGTGCGCACTGCGCGATCAGCTTGCTGTTCCGCCAACTGTAACCAGGTGTGAGCGCAGAGCAGCGATCAATGGCGCAAACGCTCGAGCACGGTCTGGAAGTCTTGGGGCGGCGGAACCGTGAAGCGCACGGTCTGCTCGGTGCGCGGGTGAACGAAGCCCAGGGTCTCGGCATGCAGCATGGGCCGCGGTGCTTGCAAGCGCGGCTGCGTGAAGTCGCGGATGTACACCGGCTCGCCCACCAGAGGGTGGCCGGCCTCGCTCAGATGGATGCGAATCTGATGCTGCCTTCCGGTTTCCAGCTTACACTCGACCAAGCTCGCACCGTGCAAGCTCTCGAGCGGCGCGACGTGCGTGATGGCGCGCTGTGCCTGCTGAGCAGCGGCCGGCGCCGGGCCCGTGGGCCGGCGAAAGTGTCCGTACGAGCCGCGCAAGCCATCGCCGCGATCCCGAATGAGCAGCGTATCGAAGCTCGCGGCCTGCAGCTGCCCGTGCACGATGGCCAGGTAACGCCGCTCGATGCTGTGCACACGAAACTGCTGTTGCAGGTGACGCTTGGCAGCGAGCGTGCGCGCGAACACCATCACGCCGGTGGTGTCTTTGTCCAAGCGCTGCACCGCGCCCAGCTCCGGACCCTGTGCGCCACCGTATCCAGCACCCTGGCGCCGCAAGAGCATGCGCACGCGATCGACCAGCGTGTTCTTGTCGCCGTTCTCGAAGGGCACGCTGATCAGGCCCGCGGGCTTGTTCACCACCACCACCTGGGCGTCCACGTGCAAGAGCGCGTTTTCGGGCAGCAGGTGCTCGCGCACCCGCGGCGCGTGCGGCGTCACCGTCACTTCGTCACCCAGCGCCACGCGCACGGCAGCATCGGTCTCGACCGCGCCGTTGCGCTGCACCTTGCCGCGCCGGCACAGCTCGCGCGCCTGGTTCCAAGAAAGCTCGCCGAAGAGCTCGCGCACCACGTGTGCCAGCGTGCGGCCGGCCTGGGTTTCGGTCACTCGCGTCGTGTGCGCTGTCGGCGTCGCTGGCGTCACTTGCGTCACTTACATCACTTGCACGCGTCGGTGCTTCGGTGGCACGTTGGCCCACCGCCGGCGCGGAGCACAACCCACCCTACACCGTTTTGGAGGTCCGCATGGCAGAGGCATTCATCGTAGGCGCGATTCGCACGGCCGGCGGTCGCAAGAATGGCCGTCTCAGCAAGGTGCACCCGGCTGATCTCGGCGGCAAAGTGCTCGACGGCCTGATGGCGCAGGTGAAGCTCGACCCGGCGCTCGTCGAAGACGTGGTGTTCGGTTGCGTCAGCCAGAGCGGCGCGCAAGCCGGCAACATCGGTCGCAGCGCGGTGCTCTCGTCGTCGTTTCCCGAGAGCGTGCCGGGCACCTCGGTCGACCGGCAGTGCGGCTCGGGGCAACAAGCCATCCACTTCGCGGTGCAAGGCGTGCTGTCGGGCACGCAAGAGCTCGTCATCGGCGGCGGCGTCGAGAACATGAGCATCGTGCCGATCGGCTCGAACATCATCGACGGACTCAAGGCAGGGCACGGTCAGCCTTGGAACAGCGCGCGCATGGGCGTGCGCTACCCCGGCGTGACGTTCTCGCAGTTCACCGGCGCCGAGCTACTGGCCAAGCAACACGGACTCACGCGTGAGGAGCTCGATCGCTTCGCGTACGAGAGCCACATGCGCGCTGCGCACGCCACGAAGGAAGGCCGCTTCAAGGGCCAGATCTTGCCGGTGCAAGTGCAAGCCGAAGACGGCAAGCCGCTCGTGCACGACAGCGACGAAGGCATCCGCGCCGACGCGCAGTACGAGAAGATCCACGCCCTCGAGGCGCTCGTGCCGGGCGGACTCATCACGGCGGGAACCTCGAGTCAGATCTGTGACGGTGCCGCTGCCGTGCTCATCGCCAGCGAGCGCGCGGTGAAGGAGCACAAGCTCACGCCGCGTGCACGCATCCACACCTTGTCGGTGGTCGGCTCCGATCCGGTGGTGATGCTGGATGGACCGATTCCTGCGGCGCGCAAGGCGCTGGCCCGCGCGGGGCTCACGATCGAAGACATGGATCTATACGAGATCAACGAGGCGTTCGCAACGGTGCCGCTGGCCTGGGCGAAGGCGCTCGGCGCCGACCGCGCGAAGCTGAACGTCAACGGCGGTGCGCTTGCACTCGGACACCCACTGGGCGCCACCGGCGCCAAGCTGATGACCACACTCTTGTGTGAGTTGGAACGCACGCGTGGCCGCTACGGCCTCTTGGCCATCTGCGAGGGTGGCGGAACAGCCAACTGCACGCTCATCGAGCGGTTGTAGTCGCCCGCGCGGCCGCGCACCCGCACCACTCGGCCTGAAGCTCGGTGCCAACCGAGTTGACACTCGTTCGACGTGGCGCGCGAACTGCGGCGTTGCTCGTGTTGCGAGCCGACGCTGAACTTCGCGACCACCACGCGCGACCCACGATCGAGGCCGTCACCTGCACGCACACGCGGCGCGTGAACAGCTAACAGCCTTCGCCGCCGACGGCTGCGGGAATACTTCCATGCCTGTGCCACACGGCGCGCGGGCATAGAAAGGTGCGCGTCCATGTCTGGTCGAAACCTCAGGTATGTATCGATTTCAGTCTTGTGCGCCGTCGCCGCGGCGGGCTGCCTGCAGCGCAAGCTCAGCGCGCTCAACCCGTGTCTGGTCGCCGGAGTGCACCAAGTGGTTTCCGGCAGCGGCGTCGACAAAGTCGACCTCCTGTTCATCGTCGACAACTCATCGTCGATGAATCAGGAGCAAGCCGCGCTGCGCGCACAGTTTCCGAAGTTGATCGAGACGCTCACCACCGGTCAACGCCCGGGCAAAGCTCCGTTTGCCGCCGTGCACGACCTGCACCTGGCCGTGGTGTCGAGCTCGCTCTTGTTGCCCGGCTCGGTAGGCAGCGGCTGCGACACCAAAGGCGACGACGGCATCTTCCAGCACCAGAGCAACCCCTCCGGCGACGCCACGCTCGTCAACTGCAAACCCAGCTATCCGCCGTTCTTGCAGTTCCGCTCGGGTGTCGACGACCCGATCGCCACTGCCAACGACTTCGCGTGCATCGCCACGCTGGGCACGGCGGGCTGCGGTTTCGAGCATCAGCTGGAATCGGGCCTCAAGGCGTTGTGGCCTTCGGTCGAGCTCGATCCCAAGACGCAGCAGGTGTTGCCGGGGCATCAGCTGATGTTCGTGGGCGACGGCACTGGCCAAGACGTGCTGGGCCGCGGCGATCTCGACAACCACGGCTTCCTGCGCAACGACCCGAACGATCCCTCGCTGTTGGCGGTCATTGTCGTCACCGACGAAGACGACTGCTCGGCGCGCACCACCGATCAGTTCTCGTCCGGCTTCAGCCCCAAGTCACTCAACCTGCGCTGCCAAGACTTCCCCGAGCGCCTGTGGCCAGTGTCGCGCTACGTCGATGGCTTCAAGGCCCTGCGACCAGGCCGGCCAGATCTCGTGGTGTTCGGCGCCATCACGGGCGTACCCGACTACCTGGTCAGCGAGAGCGCGCGCAAATCCGTCAACTGGAACGACGCTGCCAGTCGCAACGCCTACTACGACGGCATCTTGGCCGACCCTGCCATGCAGGTGAAGCTCGCGGACCCGACGCGCCTGGCGCCGTCGTGCACCTCGAGGATGGGGGGCGATGCGTACCCGCCGCGGCGCATCGTGGATGCGGTGCGCGGCTTCGGCGATCAAGGTTTGGTGCAGTCGATCTGCCAGGAAGACTTTGCGCCAGCGATGGATGCGATCATCGAGATCATCTCCAAGCGTCTGACGGGCGTGTGCTTGCCCTTTCCGCTCGTGCGCAACAGCAGCGGCACGGTGGGCTGCAACGTGGTGTGGCACCTGCCACCGCCGGGAGTGGAAGTGGCCGGAGCACCGCACGCGTGTGCCGAGCGCGCGTTCCTCGCGTCACCCAGCGGCGGCCGCCCGACCCACGGCAAGGACGGCGGCGCGCTGTGCGTGATCCAACAGTTGCCGGTGCAGAATCGAAGTCTCGTGCGCGCGGCCAATCAGGAAGGTTGGTACTACGACACCTTCTCGACTGACCTGACACAATCGTGCCCGACCCATCCGCAGCGCGTCTCGTTCACCGATGGCGCCACTCCGCCACCCGGCTTGGTGGTGGACTTGCAGTGCCTCGACGAATCGCAGCGCTACTCGCAGAACCGCACCGATGTACCCACGGCGCAGAAGCACGCCGAGATCGGCGACCCATGCGCCGACGTCAAAGACGGCAGCGGTCGTGTCGTGGCACCTGACGACGCGTGCGCCGTGCGCCTGACCGACCCGCACGGTGGTGCGAGCGGCGACGGCATGGACCGCCGCATGTTCTGTCACCCCGTGCACAACGTGTGCGTGCTCTCGTGCAGCGGCACGAGCGACTGCCCACCCGCGTGGACCTGCGACACCCGCGCGGACACCGTCGCCGAGACCCGCAGCACATTGCGTGCGCCCACCGACCTGTCGCGACCGAGCGGCAGCGCGATCTGCGTGAACCCCACCTGCCCGCCGCAAGACGACGCGCCCGCCCAATCGCAGTGACGCGACGCAGCTACTGGTAGCGCCAGTTGATCGACAAGTTGAAGGTGAGATGCCCGTTGTTCGGCAGCGGCGGGATCGGGTCGGAGCTCGGGTACGCGCGGAACGAGTGCGCGCCAATGCCAATCGGCTGACCGAAGTGCAGCATCAAGATGATCGGCCCGAAGCCCACGTTCACGCCGAACACCAGATCGAGCAGGCGCCGCTGCCACAGTAGGTCGAGCTTGTCGGCCACGGCGCCCGTGTCTGCCCCGAGCACGCCTTCGAGATCGATCAGCGGGAAGCTCACCAACTGCAGAATCGGGAACTGCAGCTCGGCGGTGGCGTACACGAACTCGCGACCGAGCAGGTAGTCGATGTCGCCGAAGGGCACGCCGCGCAGCGTGTGAAAGCTGGACAGGTAGTATTGCGGCGCGCGCTGACTGCCCACGGTGGTGCCCACGCCGCCGCGCATGAAGAAGTTCACCGCGCCGATGATGGGGATGTAGTGCTCGGCATCGAAGCGCACTTGGTCGTAGACTTCGTGCTCGAAGGGCTGCACGCCCACGTTGCTGCTGATCAACGCCGAGCTGCCGCGAATCGGGCCCGTGGCGCGGTGCATACCGATGGTGTCGTAGCCAAACGACACGGTGGCCTCGGTCTGAAAGCGCGCGCCCTGGTTGCTCGCGTACCACGGCGAGTACAGATCCATGCCGGCCTTGTTCTCGGTCGGGTCGCGCAGGGTGGTGCGCACGTCGTCGAGCAAGAAGTACTCGATGCCACCAGCGGCCAAGGCGCCTTGCAGGTACACGAAGCGCGAGAACGGATAGCGCGCTAGCACCTGCGCGCCGTAGAAACGATCCCACGAGCGGAAGTAGATGTTGTCGCTGGCCTGGAAGCTGCGATCGACGCGCGAGCGCACGTAGTTGAACAGACCCGTTCCCCAGATCACGCGCTTCTGTTCGTTGAAGTAGAACAAGCTCGCGTCGGTGAGCGCGGTATCGCCCCAGGTCGCGAGCGAGAGCATGAGCCCGTGATCGTGCAGTCGGTCGTTGGCAGTGGCGAGGATCTGGCCCAGCACCGCGTTGCCGCTGACGCCCGCAAGCAAGAAGATGCTGCCGAGCTGCCAGTTGCGTAGCTCGAGCGCGCTGTAAGGCTTGGCACCTGCGAGCGAGAGCGTGCCCGGAGGCGTGGGTGTGGCGGCGTCGGCCGGGCTCGGCAGCGGTGTGGCGAGAAAGCGCTGGCGATCGATGCGCACCGGCAGACGCTCGGCGCCGTAGTGATGCAGCGCCCACACGCTGCCATCGGGACCGGGGCTCGCGTCGAACAGACCTGTCGCGACGTCGGTCTCCTTGCTTACCTGGCCCTGCTTCACCGAGTACAGGTTCGCGCCATCGTCGTCGTACGCGGTGAACAGCACCGTGCCGTCGGGCAAGAGCTGAGGGTTCTGCTCGTCGCGCGCCTCGGTGGTCAGCCGCGTCACGTTGCCGGGCGCATCCGGATCGAGCTGGAATAAGTTGTACTTGCCGTGACCGGTCGCATCCGAGCTGTAGACGAGGCCACTGCCGCCCCACGACAGCTCACGCTCGGCGAACAGATCATCGGTCAGCTGACTCAGCGTGTAGTCGTCGCCGTTCGGGGTGAGCAGATAGAGATCCTTCTGCCCCGTCGCGTTGAGCCCCACGAACGCGATGCGCTTGCCGTCGGGCGAAAGCGCGAGCGCGTCGACCGCATCGATGCCGCGAGAGCCGAGCTCGATCTTGGTGCGCGAGCGCAGCTCGATGTCGACGTCGTACGAACAGGTGCGCGTCTTGTTGCTGTCACACGGCTCGGGCAACGCCGCTTCCACGTAAGTCTGCCGGTAGATCACGTCGGCGCCGCCTGCCTGCGCCACGAACGCCAGCTCGTGGTCGGTCAGGTCGAAGTTCTGGCCTGCCACGGGATGCAGGGTTTCGAGGTCTGGCAAACCGTCAGCTGCCACCGTCTCGTAGTCGCCGGGCGAGCGCCGGTCGAAGAGGTAAAGACGGTTCTGCCCCGTGTCCGGATCGATGCTGCGGTACATCACCAGCTCGCCGCTCGGCGCCGCGCGCAGCGCCTGCACGATGCCCCGCGTGCGATGCAGCGTGGTGAAGTGCCCACGATCGTGCTTGGCCTGCAGGAAGGTCGCGTACGCGCGCCGCTTGATCCAACGCTCGAAGCGCGCCGCGATCGCCGTCGCGCTCACGCCCGTGACCTTGGCAACGAGCTTCGGGAAGTCGTTGTACCCGCCATCTTTCTCGTCGACGAAGAGCAGCGGCGTTTGATCCAGGATCCGCTGAATGGTCCCCTTGCCGAAACTCTCTTCCAGAAACGCACAGCGCGCCTGGCCAACTTTGTAAGTCCACAGCCCGCTCGCCAGCCGGTCGTCCCAAAAACTACCCAGCACGTAGTCGTGGTCAGTCTTCGGGTTCACCAGGATGTCGCGTACCAACATCTCGGTCTCGGCATCGATGCCACGCTTGGCGTAATACTCGGCCAAGCCTTCCACGAACCACAGCGGCACCGCATCGAGCGGGTCGCCCGTGATGTGCTTGCGCGCCGCCGCACGGCCCACCTTCTGAATCGTGAACTCGTGCGCCAGCTCGTGCGTGGACACATCGGCGAACATGCGCGCATCGCCGAAGTACGGCAGTGTGACATCGAGATTCTCGGGGCTCGTGACGCCGAGGATGCCTTCCTGCAAGGGAAACAAATCTGTCTGCAAAAACTCGATGTAACTCGCATACAAGAAGTACGCGAAGGTCACCCCCGGCGTGAACCCAAACTCGCCCTGCAAGTAGTGGTACGAGCTCTCGATGCTGGCCGCTGCGCGCTGCGCGATCGGCCGCTCGCGCTCATAGAAGTACAAGCGCACGCCACCCGCGCCCTTGTTGCCTGCGCCGTGCAGGCTGTGCGAACCCACAGGCGAAGCCGCCGCCGGCGTGTTGCCCGTGGCAGCAGGCGTGCCCTGATGCAAACGCGAAGTCGGTGCCTGCGAGAGCGCGGGCCACGACCAGGCGGCCCCATCCACCGGCGGCGTGAACGCACCGGCATGCAAGCGCGAGCCCGCGGGATAGCTGAGCGTGGGCTTGGTGCCCTTCGCGACGTGAATGTCGACGAACTTCCAGTCGAAGTCGGCGTAGTGCACATTGGTCTGGCTGGGGCGCCGCGGGTACACGAAGACCTGCGCGTGCGCGAGCGTCGGAGTGAGCGCGGGCAGCGCGCACCAAAGCAGCATCGTCGCAAGAAACCCTGCTGCCCGTTTCACGCCTGCTCCGTGGTGCGAAGGTCGCGGCAACGGCGCGCGCGACGCTGGCGGCAGTGTACACCGGGAGGCGTGGGAGGTGCGGGCGTGGTGTGGGGGCGGGCCGGTGGGCCACGCGAACTGAACGCGCTGGCCCAAGGTTGCAGCACGGCACAGCGCTACGGACGTGAAGCAATCAAGGCGGCGGCGCAGGGATCGCCACGACCGCCACAGATTCGGCTGACGAGAGGACGTGACCCGGCACTGGAGCCCTGACCGAGACGGGTGCCGGACTCGCGGACGGTTGAAAGCGGCGGTAGGATAGCCAGAGTTTCCCAAGGATAGTTCGCCGGACAAGAGATGAAGAGTCCTCGTATCAGCATTGTGCCGGCGAGCCTGCGCCACCAGCAGATCTTCTTGAGTGCCGTGCGTCGCAGCCGCGAGCTTCATCGTCCATGGGGTGGTCCACCTTCCACTCCCAGCAGATTCCGCGCTCTTGTGAAGCCTTCTCAGGGCGACGCCCACCGCGTCTACCTCGTGTTCAACATTGACCAAGATCTCGTCGCTGTCGTCACCATCAGCCAGATTGTTCGCGGCCTCTTTCGGAGCGCGTATCTTGGCTACAACGCCTTTGTGCCGCACAACGGACAGGGATACATGTCCGCTGGGCTTCGCAGCGTCGTGCGAGCGGCATTCACCACGCTTCGACTTCATCGATTGGAAGCGAACATCCAACCTTCGAATGCACGCTCCATCGAGCTTGTGAAACGAGCCGGTTTCCGGTTGGAGGGCCTTTCCCCAAACTACCTCAAGATCCGCGGTCGTTGGCGAGATCACGAGCGCTGGGCGATTACACAAGAGGACTGGACGCACACACGTCGCTCTGCGCATCCCGCGAAGAAGCGCGCTAACTAGCGAGTTGCAGCTGACGCCGAACCGCCTAGTGCCTGGCAGAATCGTCGCCGTTCGCGGGCTCGCGACGGTTGTGATGGGCTGCAAACCGGAGGCGCGGGTTCGCTGCCGCGAAACCTACCGCCTCGGGCGGGTCTTACTTGCGCTCGAGTAACTGGTGGGCACGAGAGCCGGACAGTCCCATCAGATCGCCGACTTCGCGGACGGAAATCTGCAGCTTCGATCGAAGCCGGTGACTGGCTTGGCGTCGCAGACTCGCCGCTTTGCGGGCCGCTCGTTCGGCATCCTTTTCGGCTTTCGCCAGACCCTTCAGAATGGCCTTCGTGGCGGCGGGGAGATCTATGATCTCTCGCCGTTCCTCTGACGCGAGCTCTGGATAGAACTCGCGAAGCGCTATGTCCACGTGTTTGCGCAGGCGCTTCAGCGACGTTGACCACGCGTGGAGTCCCTTGGCTTTCGGTACCTCTGCGATCCACTGCCGTTCGCTTCTCGAAATCTTGATCGTCAACGCCATGGTTCACCTCATCCGAAAGGATCTTCCGCAGGTATCCTCGATGTCCAGCCACGTCCCAGGCACCGCGACAACTCACGACCGAGCTTCGCCACGATCTCGGGAGGGATGCGCGACCCGCTGTGGTCGGC